>CAYWOW010000045.1:0-21697 GCA_964459005.1 uncultured Acetobacteraceae bacterium | reverse complement strand
CCAGCGTCACCAGCGCGGTTCCCGCCACCACCACCCATTGCTCCGCCCGGTGGCGATGGCGCTGCAACGACAGCCGGCCGCCC
This sequence comes from uncultured Acetobacteraceae bacterium, assembly GCA_964459005.1. GTDB lineage: Bacteria > Pseudomonadota > Alphaproteobacteria > Acetobacterales > Acetobacteraceae > Rhodovastum. The sequence continues at coordinate 21,614 of CAYWOW010000045.1, read as the reverse complement.
GGCTTCACCTCGATCCGCTTGACCGCATAGCCCGGCCCCGCCTCCAACACGGTCCAGCGCCCCCACGGGCGGACGTCGCTGTCGCCGGCCGCATATCCCGCCATGGTCGTTTGCCTCTTCCCGATCCGATCATGATTGACCGGATTAGCAATCCTGACTACTGATTACGCGAACCAAAACGTTTTGGACGATCGCTCCGACGCGTCGGTAGGACACCCTCCAGATGTCGCTGGTTCGTATCGCGCACAGCCTCGGCCTGTCCGTTACCACGGTCTCGCGGGCGCTTGGCGGCTTCGGCGGCGTGGCCGCCGCCACTGAGGTCCGCGTGCTCGCCGAGGCCGAGCGCATCGGCTACCAGCCCAACCGCGTCGCCCGCACCCTCCGCCGGGGTCGCGGCGCCGCTGTCGGCGTGGTGCTGCCGACCCCCCCGGGCCATTTCGCGGACCCTTTCTTCCTGCGCTTTCTCGCCGGTATCGGACCCATTCTGGCGCACGCCTCGCTCGATCTGTTGGTCATGGCCGCCCCGCCCGGTGCCGAGGAAATGCAGGCATACCGCCATCTGGTCGAAGGTCGCCGCGTGGACGGCATGCTGCTCGCCCGCACCCGCGTGAACGACGATCGCGTGGCCTGGCTGCAAGCGCGCGGCGTGCCTTTCGCCACCTATGGCCGCACCCGTTCCGCCCGCCAGCATGCCTGGGTCGATGTTGACGGCGCCGCCGCTTTCGCCGCCGCCGTGCAGCGCCTCGCCGCCGCCGGGCACCAGCGCATTGCCCTGGTGAGCGCCCCGTTCCGCTACTTCTTCGCCACCGACCGCGCCGCCGGCTGGCGTGCCGGCCTGGCCGCGTGCGGCTTGCCCGCTTTTACGTTGCGGGAAGCCGAACCCACCGAGGAGAACGGCTACCGCGCCACCGAAGACCTGCTGACCGGCGGCCACGCGCCCACCGCCCTGCTGTGCGCCACCGACCGCCTGGCCGTCGGCGCCCTGCACGCCGTCGCCGCCGCCGGATTGCAGCCTGGCCGCGATGTCTCGGTCATCGGCTACGACGATCTGCCCGGCGTCGACTGGGTTCGCCCGGCGCTGACCACCTTCGCCCCGCCGATCGAAGAAGCCGCCGCCCGGACGGTGGAAATGCTGCTGCGCCTGATCGCCGGCGAGGACGCCGCCAGCCTGAATGCCCTGTTCCAGGCCCGCATGGTCGTGCGCGACTCCGACGGCCCGGCTCCCACTCCCACGGCTATCCATCTCGTTGGAAAATGTGGTGACCCAAACGAAATTCGCGCGCCGTAGCCTGCTGCTCAGCGCCACCGCGTTGCTGGCCGGCGCGGACGCCGCGTGCGCCCAGGGCAGCATGGACAATACGGTCTTCCTCTCCACCCAGCTCCGCCCGCTGGAGGAAGCACAGAACGTCCGCGAGGTCATCCTCAAGGGCTACGCGGGCAAGGTTGACTACGTCGTTGACGAGCCCGCTCCCTTCGCGGTGCGCGTCGAGGCGGAGATGAAGTCCGGCCGCAACACGTCCAGCCTGCTCGGTGCCCTGCACGGCGAACTGCAACCGCTCGAGGCCATCGGCGCCCTCGCTCCGCTCGACGATTTGGCAACGCAACTAAAGGATCGCGGTATCCCCGCGCCGCTGATGAAGCTCGGCCAGCTCGGCACTGGGCATCAGGTCTATATTCCCTGGATGCAGGCTACCTACTTCATGGTGGCCAACAAGCAGGCACTGCCCTTCCTGCCCGGCGGCGCGAAACTGGAGACCCTCACCTACGACCAGCTTGCGCAATGGGCCGCCAATGTGCAGGCAACAACCGGCAAACGGATGCTCGGCTTCCCGGCCGGTCCGAAGGGCCTGCTGTACCGCTTCTTCGAGGGTTTCCTCTGCCCAGCCTACACCGGCGGCATCGTCACCACCTTCCGCGACCCCGCCGCCGAGACCGGCTGGGCGAACTTCGCCGAGATCTGGAAGCACGTGAACCCGAACAGCACCAACTACAACTTCATGCAGGAGCCGCTGCTGTCCGGCGATGTGTGGATGGCCTTCGATCACGTCACCCGCCTGCTCGATGCCCTGCGCCAGAAGCCGGACGATTTCGTCAGTTTCCCGGCCCCTGCCGGCCCCAAGGGGCGTGCCTACATGCCGGTGCTCGCCGGGCTGGCCATCGCCAAGGGCGCGCCCGATCCACAAGGTGCCGCAGCGCTCATCGACTACCTGTCCAGACCCGAAGTGCAGATCACCACCGCACAATCCGTCGGCTTCTTCCCGGTGGTGAAGGCCGAACTGCCGCCCAACCTGGACCCCGGCCTGAAGCTCGCGGTCGCTGCCATCTCCGCGACCCAGAACGCTCCCGACGCGCTGCCCAGCCTCTTGCCGATCGGCCTCGGCGCCAAGGGCGGCGAGTTCGACAAGGTGTTCATGGACACGTTCCAACTCATCGTGTTACGCGGCCAGAAACCCCACGCGGTGCTGGAGAAGCAGGCCGAGGCCATGCGGCGTATCTTCGCCGAAACCGGTGCGCCGTGCTGGTCGCCCGACCCGCCGAGCACCGGCGCGTGCCAGGTGAAATGAACCGGCCAGGCGGGAGGGCCAGACATGCAATCCCGCCTCGTTCCTTACTTCCTGCTGTTGCCTTCGTTGCTTTTTCTGACGGCGCTGTTCTTCGTGCCGCTGGTTCAGACCGTATCGCTCGCCTTCCATGGCGGTGATAACTTCGGTCTGTCCAACTTCACCCGCATGGCGGACGACCTGAATTTCCAGGACGCCGTTGTGAACACCTTCTCTGTTGTCCTCGTGGTGGTGCCGCTGCAACTTGCCATCGCTCTCGGCATGGCGACGATGCTGCGCCACCTCAAGCGCGGCCGCGACATAGTGCTGTGGATCTGGTCCATCCCGCTCGGCATCTCCGACCTCGCCGCTGGGCTGGTGTGGCTCGCCGTCCTCACCGATCAGGGCTACCTCAACACGCTGCTGTTCCGCCTCGGCCTGATCGCCGGGCCGGAGAGCTGGCTCACCTACGAAACCCCGACGGCGCTGTTCATCGCCATCATCGTCGCCGAAGCCTGGCGTGCCACGGCCATCGTGCTGGTCATTATCGTCGCCGGCGTGCAATTGCTGCCGCGTGAGTACGGCGAGGCCGCCGACGTATTCGGCGCCACCCCCTGGCAGCGCTTCACCCGCATCACCTTGCCGCTGCTGAAACCCAGCATCCAGACCGCGCTGATTCTGCGCACCGTGCTGGCCTTCGAGATGTTCGCCCTCGTCATCTCCCTCGGCGGCCGCAACTTCCCTGTCCTGGTCAGCGAAGCCTACCAGTGGCAATACGTCAATCAGGACACCGGGGTGGCCGCCGCCTACGCGGTCGTGGTGATGCTGATCTCGCTGGCGGCGACCCTGATCTACCTGCGCGTGTTGCGCACGCCGCGGGAGCAGTTGCCATGACGGTGCGGCGCGGCATTTTTCTCTCCGGCGTCGCGATGCTGTGCGCCTGGACGCTGGTGCCGATCTGGCTGGTCGCGCTGGGGGCCGTCGGCGGGCGCGACGTGGTGAACGCCTGGCCGAAAACGTTCTTCCCCAGTTCTACGTCGCTGGCAACGCTGCGCGCCTTTCTCGATGTGCAGGGGGTCTGGAGCGCCACCCTGGTCAGCGTCGAAGTCGCACTGCTGTGCATGGCGTTTTCCCTACTGCTCGGCGCGCCGGCGGGCTATGCGCTGGCGCGCTACAATTTCCGCGGCGCCACCACGTACCGGCTGCTGATCCTGCTCACCCGCGCCTTCCCGGTCGGTATCCTGGCCCTGCCGCTCGCCGTTACCTTCATCCATCTCGGCCTGTACGACCGACCGCTAGGGGTCGCGCTGATCCACACCGCGCTGGCGCTGCCCTTCGCCGTACTGGTGTCGGCCTCGCTGTTTCAGGCCATCCCGCGCGAATTCGAGGAGGCAGCCTGGGTATTCGGCTGTTCGCGCCTGCGCGCTTTCCTGCGGGTGGTGCTGCCGCTGGCGCTGCCCGGCGTCGCCGCCATCGCCATTTTCGCGTTCGTCATATCCTGGAACGAGGTGTTCGCCGCCGCTGTGCTCACGGTGCGCCACCGCACGCTGACCGCCTATCTGCTGACGGTGCTCGCGGAAAGTCCCTTGCACGTGCAGTTCGCCGGCGGCTTCGTTCTCATCGTTCCCTCGGTCGTCTTCATCTTCCTGGTCCGCAAGCATCTGTTCGCCATGTGGGGAATCGCCAACCGATGATTTTTCTTCGACGGATCGCCTGAGCCATGGCCGATATTCTCATCGACAGTATCGCGAAAACCTTCGGCCACACCGTGGCGCTCGAACGCGTCGATCTGCGGATCGCCGACGGCGAGTTCCTCGCCCTGCTCGGACCCTCCGGTTGCGGCAAGACCACCCTGCTGCGCATCATCGCCGGGCTGGAGACGCAATCATCCGGCCGCGTGCTGATCGGCGGACGCGACATCTCCGGCCTCCCGCCGCGCCGGCGCGGGCTCGCCATGGTGTTTCAGAACTACGCCGTATTTCCGCACATGACGGTGCGCGACAACGTCGCCTTCGGCCTGCGCATGACCGGCGCCGACGCCGCCCGTATGGCGCGCCAGGTGGAGAGCGCCGCCGCGCTGCTGCAAATCGGCCCCTATCTCGACCGCTATCCAGGCCAGCTTTCCGGCGGCCAGCGCCAGCGCGTCGCCGTCGCCCGCGCGCTGGCCGTCGAACCCGCCGTGCTGCTGATGGACGAACCGCTATCCAACCTCGACGCCCTGTTGCGCCTGGAGATGCGCGCCGAGCTGAAATCGGTGCTGCGCGCGGCCGGCACCACCACGATCTACGTCACCCACGACCAGACCGAGGCGATGGGTTTGTCGGACCGCATCGCCGTGCTGCATGCCGGCCGCATCGAGCAGATCGGCACGCCCGCCGACATCTATGATCACCCCGCCACCATGTTCGTCGGTGGTTTCGTCGGCAGCCCGCCGATGAATTTTCTTTCCCTTCCCCGGCACGGCGGTGTGGTGCAGTTGGGCGCCCTCACGCTCCCCGCACCGTCCGCCGAAAAGCTGGTGCTCGGTATCCGCGGTGAAGATCTGCAGGAATGCGCTGCCGACTCCGGTTTTCCATTCGTCGTGCAGGTGGCGGAGCCGATGGGCTCGCACATCCTGCTCACCGGGCTGGCCTTCGAGCATCGCCTGCGGGTGGTGGCCCCCGCCGACCGCCAGCCCACGTCCGGCGAGGTCATGCACTTTCGCCCCTTGCCCGGCCGCATCCGCTGGATGGACGCCGCCACCGGGGTGGCAATCGCGACGGCGGCGGCATGACCGACCCCCTCGCCCGCGCGCGAGCCATCCTGCGCGCCAACGATCGCGGCGGCTACACGGTGCCGGCCGCACGCCTTTACCCGTTCCAGTGGAACTGGGATTCCGCTTTTGTTGCCATGGGTCTTTCCACCTTCGACGAAACCCGCGCCTGGCGGGAAATCGAGCGCCTGCTGGAGGGCCAGTGGGACGACGGCCTGATCCCGCAGATCGTCTTCCACGCCCCCTCCGACGACTATTTCCCAGGTCTCGAAGTGTGGGGCACGACGCACACCCCGCCCACTTCCGGCATTCCCCAGCCGCCGGTGCTGGCCACCGCCGCCCGCCGCGTGTTCGACACCGCCACCGACGAGGACGACGCCGAGGCACGGATGGCGGCGATCTACCCCGCGCTGTTGCGCAATCACCGCTGGTGGCAGCGCGCCCGCGATCCGCTTCGCACCGGCCTGGTCGCCACGCTGCACCCGTGGGAAACCGGCATGGACAATTCGCCGGCCTGGGACCGGGCGATGGCGCGCGTGCCCACCGACACCACCACCAAAGTGCGTCGGCGCGACACGCTGCATATCGACCCCGCCATGCGCCCGCGCACCGAGGATTACCGGCGCTTCATCCATCTCGTCGATTGCTTCCGCGACGCCGGCTGGGACCCAGCGCGCATGTTCGCCGTCTCGCCGTTCCGCATCGCCGACCCCGGCACCAATTCCATCCTTCTGCGCGCCGAGCAGGATCTTCTGGCCCTCTCCCAGCGCTTCGGCACCCCCGCCGAACAGCACGAAACCGCGGCACGCATCGCCGGCCTGCGCGCCGGCATCGCCACGCTGTGGAACGATGCCGCTGACCTATGGACCGCGCGCGATCTCATCGACGGCACGCCGATCGACGTCGGCACCTCCGCCGGCCTCCTGCCGCTTTACACCCACGCCGCGGATGCGGAGAAATCCAGGCGAGCCGCCGCGACACTCACGCGCTGGGCCGGAAACGTCCGCTTTCTGGTTCCCTCCGCCGACCCCACCCACACCGCTTTCGAGCCCCTGCGCTACTGGCGCGGCCCGGTCTGGGCAGTGGTGAACTGGATGATTGCCGACGGCCTCGACTGGGCCGGCCAGCCTGCCCTCGCCGCCCACGTGCGCGCCGACACCGCCGCCCTGATCGACACCGCCGGCCCATGGGAATACTTCGACCCGACCGACGGCAAAGGCGCCGGCGGCGCCGATTTCTCCTGGACCGCTGCCATCCGCCTGCTGCTGGGGTAAAGAAACCGCCCTGGCCTTTCCCTACCCCATCACCGCCGCCAGCTTGGCCATCAGCGCCGCCGCCCGGATCGGTTTGGCCAGGTAGTCGTCCATGCCGGCCTCCAGGTAATACTCCCTGGCCCCGGTCATCGCGTCCGCGGTCAGTGCCACCACTGGCACCCGGCCGCGCGGCGGCGGCAGGGCGCGGATCTGCCGGGTCGCCTCGATGCCGTCCATCAGCGGCATCTGCACGTCCATCAGCACGATATCGAAATCTTCCGTCCGTGCCGCGTCCACCGCTTCCATTCCGTTGGCGACCACGTGCACCTCGTGCCCGGCCTTGCGCAGCATGGCCAGCGCGACCTGCTGGTTCACCTGGTTATCCTCGGCCAGCAGCACGTGCAGGGGTCGCCCATTGCTCACCGCCGCCGGCCGGCCATTCGCCGGCGCCGGCACGGCTCCGGTATCGGCGCCGAACAATTTGGCCAGGCAATCCAGCAGATCGGCACGGCGGACCGGCTTCTCCACCACCGCGTCCAGCACGCTGCCGATCCATTTCTTCACCTCCGAGTAGCCCACCGAGGACACCAGCACGAGTTTGGTCTCGGCGACATTGGGAATCGCCCGCACCCGCTCGGCCAGGGTGATGCCGGCCAGCCCCGGCATCATCTGGTCCATCAGCACGAGGTCGTAGGGCCGCCCCTGGAACCAGGCCCGCTCGATCTCCGCCACCGCCTCGAACCCGTCATGAGCGCACTCGATGTTCATGCCGAAGGCGCGCAACTGGAGGGTCAGGATATCGATGTTCATCGCCACGTCGTCGACGATCAGCACCCGGATGCCGCGCAGCCGCTCCGGCAGCAGGCTGGCGGTGACCACCGGCTCCGCCGCCGCCGCGGCCAGCGGCACCTCGAACCAGAAGGTCGCGCCGCTGCCGGCCCGGCTGTCGACGCCGATCTCGCCCCCCATCAGCCCGACCAGCTCGCGGCAGATCGCCAGTCCGAGGCCGGTGCCGCCGTAGCGGCGGGTGATCGAGCTGTCGGCCTGGGTGAATTTGTTGAACAGCCGGCTCTGCGCGTCCTCGGCAATGCCCGGGCCGGAATCGGCGACTTCGAAGCGCACCGCCAGCGCCGCGCCAGGGCGCAACGGCTTCGTCTGGCCCTTGGTAACCTGCACGCCCACGCTGCCCTTCTCGGTGAACTTCACTGCGTTGCTCACCAGGTTCAGCAACACCTGGCGGATGCGCGTGGGGTCGCCGCGCAAGGCCGGCGGCAGGGTCGGGTCGATATAAACGGACAGCCCGATCTTCTTCTCCGCGGCGCGCGGCGCCAGCAGGGTGGTGGCGCCCTCCACCACGTCGACCAGATCGAAGTCCAGCGTTTCGAGCTCGACCTTGCCGGCCTCCAGCTTGGAGATGTCGAGCACGTCGTTGATCACGCCCAGCAGCGCCTCGGCGCTGTCGCGCGTCATGGCGGCGTATTTTTGCTGCTCCGCGGTCAGTTCGGTGTCCAGCAGCAGGCCGTTCATGCCGATGATGCCGTTCATCGGCGTGCGGATTTCGTGGCTCATGTTGGCCAGGAATTCGGACTTGGCGCGGCTGGCCGCCTCGGCCGCGTCCTTGGCCGTTTGCAGTTCGACCGCCACCGCCTCGGCAGCGCCGCGCGCCCGCCCCAGATCGGCCAGGGTGCGCTCCTGGCGGCCCAGCACGCGTGCCAGCAGCCACGACAGCGCCAGCACGATCGACACCAACGCCACCGAAAGCATCGTCACCCAGCGCGCCGTCACCCACCAGTTGGCCAGCACGATGCTTTCGGACAGGGTGATGTTGGTCGCCAGCGGGAAGTCGTGGAGCCGGCGCGGCGCGACGATGCGCATCGCCTCGCCGGCGACGCCGACCAGCGGAACATCGGTGGCCACCCGCACGGTGGCGGCGGTACCCGGCTTCAGCGTCTCGCGGAACAGCGGCTGATTGGCAAACGACCGGCCGATGAATTCGCCGGCCGGCGGGTCGCGTGCCAGCATGATGCCGTCGCCGCGATAGAGCGCGATGGCGCTGCCGTTGCCGATGTTCACCGCCCGGAAGAAGGCGTCGAAGAAGCCGCTGTTGATGCCGGTGATCGCCAGCCCGATCGGCTGGCCGGCGCGATTGCGGATCTGCCGCGCCAGGTAGAAGGTCCACTCCTTGTTCACCTTATTTTGCACCGGCAGGCTGATGAACGTCCCGTCGTACGGCCCCGCCATCAGCACCTTGAAATAGTCGCGGTCGGCCACGTTGATCCGCTCGCCCGGCTGGCCCGGCACGTCGGGCGGATAGTACCGGTTGAAGTTCAGCAGGTCGCCCTGTGCATTGGCGATGGCGGCCACGTCGATCTGCGGCACCCCGGCGACCTTGTTGTGGAGCGCCTCGTGCATCGCCGGCAGGCCGGCCCGCCACATATCCTCGCCGGTCTCGTAGCCCGCCTCGTTCAACGGGGTGACGATGCTCTGCAGCACCAGGTCGGCCGCGCGCAGGGTCTGCTCGGTGTACTCGGTGATGGTGACCGACAGGGCGGACGCGGTCTGCTGCCATTGGTCGATGTCGGATTGCCGGGCGTGCCACAGCAGGCCGGCGGCGCTGGCCAACGTCAGTACCGCCAGCAGGGCGCCGACCACCAGTACCGACCGTGCCCGCAACCGGGGCACCAGGCGCGCCAGACCGGAGATGATCCTATCGGTGGCCATTACGCCCCGGCCCCAAGCGACGGCGCCGCACCGACGGTATCGCGGCCGTCATGCAAACGTTCCACGGCCAGGCACGGTGACTCGATGGCGGGCACGGCGCAGCCGGCATGGCAGACGACCCTCCGACCGCACCAAGTCCCCTATTGCGGCATACCAGGGCGGAGTGCGTGCACCCATGGCATTCACAAGCCGATGAACATTTGCTAACACGCCGGCCCCCGGCCGGGCAACCGCTACCTCGAGGCGGCGGCGAGCACCTCGGCGATATCGCCCGCGGGATCGAGGCCGAGCACGTGCCGGCTGTGCCAGAGCGCGTAGAACAGCAGGCTCCAGGCCGGCTGGGGCGAGGCCTCCGCGGCCGCGAAAGCGGCCCGCACGGGTTCGGCGGGCAATACTTCGGCGATGCCGGGCTGGGCGGCCACCAGCGCGGACAGCCGCGCCGCCTCCGCCGCCATCCAGGCCCCGACCGGTGGCTTGAAGCCTTTCTTGCGCGCGTAGGCGCCGGCCTCGGGGAAAGCGCGGGCCAACCAGTCGCGTAGCAGCACCTTGCCGAAGCGCATCGAGGTTTTCAGGGCATCCGGCAGGCGGAAGGCGAATTCCGCCACCCGCGGGTCGAGGAAAGGCGTGCGGCCCTCCACCCCGTGCGCCATCAGGCAGCGGTCGAGTTTGCCCAGCAGATCGTTGGGCAGCCATTCCGCCATGTCCACGGCCTGGCTCGCCTGCAACGGCGAGCGTCCCCGTCCCGCTTCGGCCTCCACGGCGGCCAGTCCGTCCCGCCAGCCCGCGAGCGCCGGAACCGCCCCGAACACCCCCTTGCTGCGCGGCTTGCGGGCGAGGAAACGCCAGGGCGCGCGGCGCTTGCGATAGCGCGAGTAGCCGCCGAACAGCTCATCCGCCCCCTCGCCGCAAAGGGTCACCTTCAACCCGTCGGCGCGGGCGGCGCGGCCCAGCATCCAGGTCGGCAGTACCGCGGCGTCGGCGGTGGGGTCGTCGATGGCGGCGGCGATGCGCGGGGCGAAGGTCCAGAAATCGCGCCGGCTCATCTCCAGGCGATGACAGTCCGCCCCCATGATGCCGGCCAGCCGCTCGGCCTCGCGGCTTTCGTCCACCGCGCCGCCCCCCTCCCAGCCGCAGGTCAGCACTCGGATGCGGGTGCCGGCGGCCCGCGTCATCAGGGCCAGCAGGGCCGACGAATCGATGCCTCCCGAGAGAAAAAGGCCGTACGGCACGTCGGAACGCAGATGCACGGCAACGCTGTCGAGCAGCACCCGGTCGAGCGCCTCCAGCGCCGCCGCGCGGAGCACCGGCACGGGCTCGCCCGCCGGCAGGGCGGCGCGGCGGTACCGGGCGACGATGCGCGCGCCCTCGACCACCAGCGTCTCGCCGGGCAGCACGCGATGGATGCCGGGGAAGATGGTTTCTGTTCCCGTGGTGAACTTGATCTGCAGCAACTCGGCGCGACGGATTGGGTCGATAGCGTTTTGTGCAGCGCGCAACGCCTGCGGTTCGGAGGCAAAAACGAACTGCGAGTCGGTAGTTATATAATATAACGGTTTGATACCGAACGGATCGCGCGCCAGCACCAGGCGCCCGCGCGCGGGGTCGTGGATCGCGATCGAATACATGCCGCGCAGCGCGTCGGCGAATTTTTCTCCATCGCGCTCGTACAGGAAGACGGGAGGCTCGCAGTCCGAGCGGGTGCGAAACGGCGTGCCCGCCATGGCCGCGCGCAATTCCGGATTGTTGTAGATCTCCCCGTTCGCCACCAGAGCGGAACCGCCCGGCGCGAACAGCGGCTGGTCGCCGGTGTCGAGGTCGATGATGGCCAGGCGCGTTTGCACCAGCGCCACCCCGCCGCGCAGCAGCCGCCCCTGCCCGTCCGGGCCGCGATGCGCGATGGCGCCCTGCAACCGGTCCAGCAGCGCGGGGTCGGGCGCTGCCCCGTCCCGCGTCATCACGCCCGCGATTCCGCACATGGCCCCGCCCTTACACCGGCGCGCGCATATCCGCCAGCAACGTGCTATCCGCCCCCCATGCGCTCGCCGAGTCCGTTCGCCCCCTCCAGCCCCGCGGTGCCGGCGTGACCCGGGTGGCCCAGGTCATGGCCGGCGCGGTCAACGGCGGCGCCGAACTGTTCTTCGAGCGGCTCTGCCTCGCCCTGCACCAGGCCGGCGAGGCCATGCTGCCGGTGATCCGCACCGACCCGGCGCGCGCGGCCCGGCTGTGCCAGGGCGGGCTGGCGCCGGCGCAACTGTCCTTCGGCACCGCGCTCGACCTGCTCACCCGGCCGCGCCTCGCGCGGTTGCTGCGCAACTTCGCCCCAAGGGTGGTAGTGGCCTGGATGAACCGCGCCAACCAGCACACCCCACGCGGCGACTGGACGCTGGTGGGCCGGCTCGGCGGCTATTACGACCTGCGCTATTATCGCCGCTGCGATCACTTGGTCGGCAACACGCGCGGCATCGTCGCCTGGCTGCGCGGCCAGGGCTGGGCGGAGGCGCGCACCCACTATCTGCCCAATTTCGTCGCCGATTTCGCCGCCACCCCGCCCGCCACCGACCTGCCGCACGCCGGGCCGCTGCTGTTGGGCCTGGGCCGGCTGCACACCGACAAGGGGTTCGACCTCGCCATCCGCGCCCTGCCGCGCCTTCCCCGCGCGGTGCTGGCGATCGCCGGCGAGGGCCCCGAGCTTGCCGCCCTGCAGGCCCTGGCGCGCCGCGAGGGCGTGGCGGACCGGGTGAATTTTCTGGGTTGGCGGCACGATGCCGGGGCGCTGCTGCGGGCGGCCGACCTGTTCGTGTGCTCGAGCCGGGTCGAGCCGCTGGGCAACATGGTCATCGAGGCCTGGTCGGCGGGTTGCCCGGTGGTTGCCGCCGCGGCCGCCGGCCCGGCCGAACTGCTGCGCGACGGCGCCGACGGCACGGTGGTGCCGGGCGAGGACGCGGCGGCGCTGGCCGAGGGCATCGCGGCGCTGCTGGGCGACCCGGCGCGCCGGGCAGCCTTCGCGCTGGCCGGACGCGAGCGCTTCGAGTCGGAATTCGCCGCAGCGCCGGTGGTAGCGCGCTGGCGCGCTTTCCTCGCCGGTGTGGCGGTTTAGTTCAGTGGTTGGGGCCGCCCAGACGATCGAGCCCGAGGGCGGTCACCGACAGCAGCACCCCGCCGTCGCTCAGTTCCACCACCTTGTCGACGCAGCCCTGTTCGCGCAGCCGCTCCAGCGCGGCCAGCCGCCGGTCATGCGCGCCCGTCATGCCGGCGCTCCACAAGGCCGCGTCGAGGTCGGCCTGCCGCCGCTTGCTGCGCAGCGCCATGTCGGCGACGGCGACCAGCACGTCATGCACGAAGGTGTCGGTCAGCGCGGGCGGAAGGCTGCCCTCCGCGCCGGCCACGCGATCGTCCGTCTCGACCGGTTCGTCGAGCACGTCCAGATCGCTCATGTCGCGCTCATCGTCGAACGCCTGCATTCGGTCCTCCGGTTCGGCTATCCGCGACCGGGGAATCCGTGCGGCATCCGATTTATTCCCGATTCGTGCATGATAACAGGAACGTGATGACTGATAGAATGATTGATTTCAAGTGTCGAGCATTTTGTATACATACTCATTTGCAACCAACGCATGGCTGGACGTGAGGATGCACGCCGCGCCATGGGTCAGCCGTGGCGGTGGAGACGCCGTCACAGGGCCTCCCGGCTTCACCCTGGCCTTGCTTCCTCTGTAACGCACCTTGCGCCCGGATGAACAAATCCCCATCCGCCTCGCCCCATGCCCGGGCCGGCTTGCAAACCCAGCCGTATGCGCTATTCCCCCGCCCGCCACGACCCTCTGAGGGGAAAGCATCGTGCCCGTTCCCAGCGAGCCCGCCCTGATCACCATCCAGGGATTGACAAAACGTTTCGGCAGCTTCACCGCGGTGGATAACGTGTCGTTCGAGGTGCCCCGCGGCGAGGTGCTCGGCTTCCTCGGCCCCAACGGCGCCGGCAAATCCACCACCATGCGCATGCTCGCCGGCTTCATGACCCCCACCGCCGGCACCGCCTCCATCTGCGGCCACGACGTGCAGACCGACTCGGTCGCCGCCCGCCGCTGCCTCGGCTTCCTGCCGGAGGGCGCGCCCAACTACCCGGAAATGACCGTCACCGCCTTCCTCACCTTCGCCGCCCGCGTGCGCGGCTACGTCGGCGCGGAACTACACCGGCGGGTCGGCCACGCGGTGCACCTGACCACCCTGGAAAGCGTCCGCCTGCAACCGATCGAGACCCTCTCCAAGGGCTTCAAGCGCCGCGTCGGCCTGGCCCAGGCGCTGCTGCACGATCCGCCCGTACTGGTGCTGGACGAACCCACCGACGGGCTGGACCCGAACCAGAAACACGAGGTCCGCGGCCTGATCGCCCAAATGGCGGCGACCAAGGCGATCATCATCTCCACCCACATCCTCGAGGAGGTCGACGCGGTGTGCACCCGCGCCATCATCATCGCCGAGGGCCGCATCGTCGCCGACGCCCGCCCGGAGGCGCTGAAGAAGCAGCATCCCTCCGGCCGGCTGGAGGACGTGTTCCACCAGTTGACCCAACCCGCAACCGCCCCGCAGCGGGCGGCCTGACCGCCATGCGCAACACCATGATCGTCGCCCGCCGCGAACTCGGCGGCTACTTCGCCACCCCGGTCGCGGTGGTGTTCATCGTCATCTTCCTCGCCCTGCAAGGCGTGCTGACCTTCAACCTGGGCAACTTCTTCGAGCGCAACCAGGCCGACCTGGCGCCCTTCTTCAACTTCCTGCCCTGGGTGTTCCTGCTGCTGGTGCCGGCCATCACCATGCGGCTGTGGGCGGAGGAACGCCGGCTCGGCACCATCGAGCTGCTGCTCACCCTGCCGATCACCCGGACCCAGGCGGTGGTGGGCAAATTCCTCGCGGCCTGGGCGTTCTGCGCGATCGCGCTGGCGCTCACTTTTCCTTTCGTCATCACCGTGAACTACCTGGGCCGGCCGGATAACGGCGTCATCGCCACGGGGTATGTCGGCGCCCTGCTGGTGGCCGGCTCCTTTTTATCCGTCGGCGCGGCGCTGTCGGCGGCGACCAAGAACCAGGTGATCGCCTTCGTGCTCGGCGTCGCCGTGTGTTTCCTGTTCGCCGTGTCGTCCTATCCGCTGGTGACCGACTTCCTGTCGCGGACCTCGCCGGTGCTGGCCGAGGTGGCGCGGCGCATTTCGGTGGCCGAGCGCTATCAGGGCTTCACCCGCGGCGTGGTGTCGTTGCGCGACCTGATCTTCTTCGCCTCCTTCATCGTCTTCTGGCTTTTTTTGAACGTTGTCATCGTCGAGCATCGGAAGGCCGACTGAGATGCGCCGCACCTGGAGTTCCACCCTCGCGGTGATCGCGCTGGCCGCCATCCTGATCGGCGTCAACGTGCTGGCCGAAACCCGGCTCGCCCAGATGCAGATCGACCTGACCAGCCAGCACCTCTACACGCTGTCGCCCGGCACGCGCGCCGTGATCGGCGGGCTGAAGGAGCCGATCACGCTGCGGCTCTACTATTCGCGCGCGCTCGGCAGCACCATTCCGGCCTACGGCGCCTACGCCGACCGGGTGAGCGAAATGCTGCGCGAATACGCCCGCATTTCGAACGGCAAGATCAAGCTGGAATTCTACGACCCCGAACCGTTCAGCGACACCGAGGACCGGGCGGCGGCGTACGGCCTGCAGGGCGTGCCGATCGACCAGTCCGGCGAGCAGGTCTATTTCGGCCTCGCCGCCACCAACCTGCTGGACGACGAGCGCACCGTCGCCTTCTTCCAGCCGGAGCGCGAGCCCTTCCTCGAATACGACCTCACGCGGCTGGTCTATGAGTTGTCCAATCCGACGCACCCGGTGCTCGGCGTGATGTCGTCGCTGCCGCTGGATGGCGACCCGCGCACGATGATGATGGCGCGCAACACCGCCAGCATGGGCGGACCGGGCGCGCCCTACGTTTCGATGCTGCAACTGCGGCAGACCTACACGGTGAAGACGGTGGCCACCGACGTCCAGGCGATCGAACCGGACGTGCAGGTGCTGTTGGTGGCGCAGGCGCAGAACCTCAGCGACGCCACGCTCTATGCCATCGACCAGTTCGTCATGCGCGGCGGGCGGCTGATGGCGATGGTGGACCCGAACAGCGAGGCCGAGGCCGCCATCCCGACCCAGACCGGCATGCCGCAGGAAAACACCTCCAGCGACCTGAAGAAGCTGTTCGATGCCTGGGGCATCACCTTCGATCCCACCATGGTGATCGGCGACCCGAAAGGCGCCTGGCACGTGCGCGCCTCGCCGGGCGATCCGATGCAGGCGGTGGACTACGTGGCCTGGTTCAACATCCGCGACGGCATCAACCACGACGACCCGGCGACCGCCGACCTCAACCAGGTGACCGTGGCCTCGGCCGGCGCGATCGGCAAGCAGCCCGACGCCACCATCGAATTCACCCCGCTGCTGTCGAGTTCCGACCAGTCCGGCCTGGTGCCGGTCGCGGAAGTAAAGACGATGCCCGACCCGGGCAAGATTCTCTCCGAATTCAAGCCCGCGGGCGGCCCGCGGGTGATCGCGGCGCGGATCCACGGGATGCTGAAGTCGGCCTTCACCGGCCCGCCGGCGCTGGCCGCCGGACAGCAGCGGCCCGCCGGTTTCCCGGACTATATCGCCGAGACCAAGGCGCCGGCGAACCTGGTGGTGGTGGGCGACACCGACATCCTGGCCGACCGTTTCTGGGTGCGCGTGCAGGACTTCTTCGGCCAGCAGCAGGCCACTCCGTTCAGCGACAACGGGCCGTTCGTCGCCAACTTGATCGGTACTCTGGCCGGCGGCGACGCGTTGATCGGCCTGCGCAGCCGCGGCACCTCGCAGCGGCCCTTCGACGTCGTCGACGATATGCAGCGGACGGCGGAGGCGCGGTTCCGCCAGACCGAGCAGGCCCTGCAGGCGCACCTGACCGACGTGCAGAAGCAACTGACCGAGCTGCGCACCGGGCGCGGCGAGGCCGGCGCGGAGGCTCAGGCCGTGATCACGCCGGCGCAACGCCAGTCGATCGACGACCTGCGCCGCGACGTCGCCGCCACGCGCGCCAAGCTGCGTCTGGTGCAACTGGACCTGCGGCGCGACATCTCGCGGCTGGAGACCACGCTGCGGCTGGCCGACATCGTGCTTGTGCCGGCCGTGTTGACGGTTCTGGCGGTGCTACTCGGCATCGCGCGCCGCCGCCGGCGGGCGCGGGCGCGCATGTGACGGGAAGGAAGGAACCATGAGGTCCCGCAGCGCCATCCTCCTGGCCGCGCTCGCCGTGGTCGTGCTCGCCGCCGCCTGGTTTTTCGGCCGCCCGCCGGCCAGCGTGAGCGAATCGGTCGCGGTGCCGCCCGGCACGCTGGTGTTTCCCGGCCTGGCCGGCAATCTCGCCTCGGCGGCGCGCGTCGAGATCACCGGCAAGGGGCAAACCCTGGTCATCGTCCGCAACGGCGGCGGATGGGGTTTGGCCGACCGCGGCAACTATCCGGTGCAGCAGGACAAGCTGCGCGAACTGCTGACCGGGCTGACCGAACTCAGCATCACCGAGCCGCGTACCGCCGACCCGGCGTTGCTGGAGCAACTGGGCCTGGGCGACCCGGCCAGCGCCACCTCGACGGCGAATCTGGTGAAGCTGCTGGACGACAAGGGCGGCGTGCTGGCCCAACTGATCGTCGGCCACCGCCGCGTCCGCACCCAGGGCAACCTGCCGGAATCGATCTACGTCCGCCGGCCCGGCGAGAACCAGTCCTGGCTGGCCGAGGGCCGGCTGCCCGTGGATGCCGACCCGCAACTCTGGATCGACCGCGACATCGCCGACATCGACAACAAGCGGGTGGCCTCGGTGGTGGTGCATCGCGGCGATACAGCGCTGGAATTCGGCCGCGACGGCGACAAGGTGGCCTTGAAGGCGCCGGCCGACCATCCGAAGCTCGACGACTACCGGCTGGAGGATGTGTTCCGCTCGCTGGAGACGCTGACGCTGACCGACGTGAAGCCGGCGGCTGAGGAGCCGGGCGACAAGGTCGGCACGGCGACGATCACGCTCTCCGACGGCACCGTGGTGGAGGTGACGGTGTTCGCGGTGGCCAAGGCGTCGGCCGAGCCGGAGATCTGGACGCAGTACGCCGTGCGCGGCGATGCCGACGCGGCGAAGAAGCTGGCGGCGCGGCTGAGCGGCTGGACCTATGAGGTCGGTGCGTGGAAGGAAAAGTCCTTCGTGCCGACGCTGGACGATCTGAAGGCCGAGGAGAAGCCGGCGGCCGATGAGAAGAAGTCCGAATAGGCGATGGTGCGACCCTTCCCCCGATGAACCGCGAATACCCCGACCGCCCGATCGTCGGCATCGGCATCTGCCTGCTGCGGCCGGATAACGGCGGCGAGGTGCTGCTGGCCCGGCGCGGCCGGCCGCCCTCGGTGGGGGCGTGGAGCCTGCCCGGCGGCGCGCAGGAACTTGGCGAGACCGCCGAACAGGCGGCGCGGCGCGAACTGCGGGAAGAAACCGGGCTGATCGCCGGCGAGCTGCTGCTGGCGGCCAACGTCGACTCCATCCACCGCGACGATTCGGGCCGCCTGCGCTTCCACTACACCATCATCGACTTCGCCGGGCTGCCCGCCGGCGGCACGCTGGCGCCCGGCGACGACGTGGCCGAGGTGGTGTGGGCGCCGCTCGGCGACCTGGCGCCCTACGCGCTGTGGAGCGAGGCGCACCGCGTCATCGCCATCGCCCGGCGCCTGCTGGGCGTGTGATGCCCCGGGCGATCCCCGAGGTCGCGCTCTATGCCCCGGTGAAGGCGTTCCTGGAGCGGCTCGGCTTCACCGTGAAGGGCGAGGTGCTGGGCTGCGACGTGGTGGCCGTGCGGCCGGGCGAGCCGCCGCTGGTGGTGGTCGCGGAGCTCAAGGGCGGCTTCAGCCTCGAACTGCTGTTGCAGGCCGCCGACCGGATGGCGGTGGCCGACGAGGTGTGGCTGGCGGTGGCGGCAACCCGGCGCGGCCGCGACCGCGACACGCGGGCGCACAGGCTGTGCCGGCTGCTCGGGCTGGGTCTGCTGGCCGTGACCACGCGCGGGGCGGTGGAAATCCTGGTCGAGGCCGGACCGTACCGGCCGCGGCCGGACCGCCGGCGGCGCGGGCTCTTGCTGGAGGAATTCACCCGCCGGCGCGGCGATCCCAACCGCGGCGGCTCGCCCGGGCGACGCCAGCTGATGACCGCCTATCGCCAGCAGGCGCTGGATGTGGCCGCGGCGTTGCGCGAGGGGCCGTGCCGGCCGCGCGACCTGCGCGCGCTGGCGCCCGATGCCGCCACCATCCTGGCCCGCAACGTCTACGGCTGGTTCGTGCGCGTGCGGCGCGGGCTGTACGGGCTGACCGAGGAAGGGCAGACCGCGCTGCGGACCTGGCTGACGCCGGGCTGACGGTCCTGGCGCTCAGGCATGGGCGATCGTGGCGTCCATCCTCCGCGTCGTGCGATCCGCGACCCGCTTAGGCACGTTGAAGATGAGCATGGCCAGGATCACGATCGACCAGAACAGCGAGCACACCAGGATGGCGGGTCCGAGCCCGATCACCGTCGTCAGGGCGCCGCCCCAAACCGGCGACAGTCCGCCGGCGATGGACCCCAGGTTGTAGGTAATGCCCAATCCCGAAGCGCGGACATCGACATCGAAAAAGTCAGTGGTGTACTTGGGATAAAGGCCTGCCACCCCCTGCCGGGTGAATTGCAGCAGGAACATGATGATGGCCAGGATGGCGAACGAATCCCTGACCATAAACGCCGCGAACAGGAAAATCGTGGAGACCAGAATGGTCCAGATGATCGCCCTGGCCGTCCCGATCGCGTCGGCCAGGAAGCCGCCGAACCAATACCCGAAGAGAGCGCCCAGATTGGCGATGAACATCATCTGGCCGATGCCGATCGGGTTGTACTGAATCGACCGCAGATAGGTCGGCATCAGGGAGGTGATCGGCCAGGTCATGCCGAAGCCGGAAAACTGGACGATGAAAAGCGTCGCCGTCACCGGCAACCAGCGGCGGGAAAACAGCTGGAAAAAGGAAATCCCCGCCGTCCTGCCTTCTTTTTTGGCCTCCGCCCTGGCCTCGGTCCACTCGTGCGATTCAGGCAGGAAGTAGCGGATGAACAGGGTCAGGAAAGCCGGCGCGATGCCGATGAAAAACAGCGCTCGCCAGCCCCAGTTCGGGACGATGGCGGCGTAGGCGCTGGAACCCAGCATGCCGCCCATGGCCCAGCCGGAAACGATGAATCCGCTGGCCTTGTTGCGCAAATGCCGGGGCCAGCTTTCCAGCAGCAGCGTCGTTCCGGCGCTGTACTCCCCCGCCATGCCGATGCCGACCAGCAGCCGGAACGCGAACAGCGACCAGTAGCTCCACGCCAGACCGCAGGCGAAGGTGGCGACCGAATACAGCACGACGCCCCAGATCATCGCGCCCTTGCGCCCACTCCGGTCCGACATGCTGCCCAGAATCGCCGCGCCCAGCCAGCGCGTCGCGAATGCGGCCAAAACCAAAGTCCCTGTTACCGCCAGGCTCAAATGGAATTCGTCGGCGATGTTCGAGAGCACATAGGTGATCAGAACGAAATCGAACCCGTCGAGCGACCACCCCATCCAGGCGCCCAGCAGCGTGTACCACTGGGTCTTGTTCAGTTCCCGGTACCAGGCCACGGCAATGGACGATTCCGGTGATACCATCTCGAACTCTCCAGGTACGGGTGAGCTCATCCGCGCGCGGTCGCGCGCGCTTCCGGCCGCAGTTTGGTGACCAGTCCAGCCGCCTCCAGCCGTTCCTGCAGGGTCTGCACCAGGCTGTTGGGATTTTCCAGGCCATCCCGGACCAGCAATCCCGCATAGGTCCCGGCGACCTGGCCGATCTGACCCGACGGGCCCATGCTGCGCGTGTACTTGTCGGCGTCATGCGTGACCGAAACGCTGCGGCCCGCCACGATCAGGTTCCGGCATTCGTTCATCAGCATGGAGCGCAGGGGAAACTCGAAATGGATCAGGTCCAGAACCATTTCCCGTGCCCAGCGGTCGTCCTTCGAGCCTTCATGGCCGCGCTCGGGGCCGTGGATTTCGGCGGTGCCGTAGTTCGTGTGGGTTATCACCGCAACGGAGTCTTCGAATTCGCGGCCCTCGGCGATATCCGCATAGGTCAGGACATACTGGCCGCGAATCCGCCTGGTTTCCCGCACCCCAACGAAGCTCGAGCTTTGCACCAGCATGCTGTTTTCGAAGCCGGGCAACAGCACCCTGCATACCGTCATGAGTTGCTGAAGCTGACGGCGGCCCTCGGTTTCGGCCCGTGAGATCTGCCGGGCGTCGGTTCCGTCGAGGTCGTAGATCCGGGTGGAGTTTATGTTGACCAGCGCATGCTCTTCCTGCCCTGGCGCGAAGCTGGCACTGAAACGCAGATAGTTCACCGGAACATCGGCCGAGAGCAGGCCGCGCCGCTTGGCTTCCTCAACGATCGAGAAAAATCCGTCGATGCGCAGAATACCGGCGTTCAGATCGACGACACACCGGCCCGGGTCGCCGGCGACATCCGAGCGATGCGTGTCGATCCATTCCTTCATCCGCCGCAGGTTCACGTTGCCGACCAGCCCCATGACGGTGGCGGGACGCATGGCGCCATCTTCTTCCCGTCCCTTGACGAAGGGAACGCCGGCCCGCGCCGCGATATCGCCATCGCCGGTGGCATCGATCACGACTTTGGCGACAATGGCGCTTCGCCCCGACTTGTTCTCCACGACCACGGCCTGGAGCGCATCGCCGGCAAGGACCGCGTCCGAAATCCAGGTGTGATACAGAATGTCCGCGCCCGCCCCGAGGACGAACTGTTCGGCGGCGAATTTGTAGGCCTCGACGTCCCAGGGCACGACCAGGCCACGGCCCGCGCCGCCCTTGTCCGCCAGATAGCCGAGAAACTCGGCGGGGAATCCGGTCAGTTCGGCGAACGGCGTGGTGATCAGGCTCATCAGCGAGCCGGTCGCGGTGCCGCCCAGATACCCCGCCCTTTCCACCACCAGAGTCCGGACACCGGATCGCGCGGCGGCGACCGCGGCGGCGATGCCGGAAACACCGCCGCCGCAGACCAGCACATCGACTTCATCAAGAACACGGAGCGTACCGGTGCCCGGGTACGGCATGCACCGGCCCTCCTTCGCAGCCTCCATGGACGCGTTTCCCTCGGACTCTGTGCGGTGGGCCGGCCTGGACTAGTCGACCGTGATCGGCTTGTCTGGGAAGCAAAGCTGGTCGCGGCTGCGCCAGCTCGGGCGCACGTAGTTGATCTCCATCAGGCGGC
>CAYWOW010000044.1:16290-22057 GCA_964459005.1 uncultured Acetobacteraceae bacterium | reverse complement strand
CCCGGAAATCATGGTGGCGAGCCCGTCGGCGATGAACGCCCGGCCGATCAGCGGGTCGAAGTCGCGCCCGGTCATCGCCGCCAGCGCCTTGATGTGCCCCAGGTTCTCGGCCACCAGGATGACGCAGATCGGCGCGATCAGGACGATCGCCGAGGCCCGGAACACCGGCGCCTGGAAATGCGGCAGCCCCACCCAGGACGCCGCCGCCACCGCGGAAAAATCGATCGGCGCGCCGAGGTGAAAAAGATTGGCGCCGGCGTAGTGGCAGGCATAGCCGAACACCGCGCCAATCAGGATCGGCAGCCGGCGCGCCATCCCCTGCCCCTTCACCGCCACCACCGCCACCGCCAGCACCGTCAGCAGCCCGATCGCGGTGGTGAACGATCCGCCGGAAACACCCTTCACCGCGACAGGCGCCAGATTGAGCCCGATCGCCGCGACAATGGCGCCGGTCACCGCCGGCGGCATCAGCCGCTCGATCCAGTGGGTGCCCGCGCGCTGCACCACCACGCCGATCACCAGGTAAAGCAGGCCGGCCGCGACAATGCCGCCGAGCGCCACCGGCATGTTCGCGTTCGCCCCGCTGCCGCCGTAGCCGCTCGCCGCGATCACCACGGCGATGAAGGCGAAGGACGAGCCGAGATAGCTCGGCAGCCGCCCGCCGGTGAGCACGAAGAAAAGCAGCGTCCCGACACCGGAAAAGAAAATCGCGGTGTTCGGGTCGAAGCCCATCAGGATCGGCGCCAGCGCGGTGGCGCCGAACATCGCCACCACGTGCTGCAACCCCATGGCGATGGTCTGCGGCCACGGCAGGCGCTCGTCGGGCGCGACGTCGCCGCTGGCCTTCACCGCCCAGCGCGGCAGGAAACCGGGCATCGGCAATCCTCCACGCGGTCAGGGATCAGGCGGCGCCGTCCAGCCAGGCCAGCAGGTTGCGGCGGATGCGCTCCAGCGGCGGCCCCGGCGGGGGAAATACGAAGGGCTGGCCGGTGATCGCCTCGCAGGCCCGGATGTAGACCGACGCGGTGTGCAGCACGACCTCCGGCGGGATCGGCGGCACGGCGTCGCGATAGGGATCGCAACGCGCCGCCACCCAGGAACGCACCACGTCCTTGTCGAAGCTCTCGGGCGGTTCGCCGCGGGCGAAATGCTCAGGGTAGCTCGGGGCGAGCCAGTACCGGCTGCTGTCGGGCGTGTGGATTTCGTCGGCCAGCACGATGCGGCCCTGCGCATCGGTGCCGAATTCGTATTTGGTGTCGGCGAGGATCAGCCCCCGCGCCGCGGCGATCGCCTGGCCGCGGGCGAACAGCGCCAGCGCATAACGCTGCACGTCGGCCCATTGGGCTTCGCTCAGCAGGCCGCGTTGCACGATGTCGTCCGGCGTCAGCGGCTCGTCGTGCGCGCCGTCCCCGGCCTTGCTGGTCGGCGTGATGACGGCGGCGGGCAGACGCTGGTTGGGGTGCATGCCGTCGGGCAGGTGCAGCCCGTACATGTCGCGCGCACCGGCACGGTACATGGTCAGGATGGACGTGCTGGTGGTGCCGGCGAGGTAGCCGCGCACCACCATCTCGACCGGCAGGATGTCGAGCCGCTGGCCCACGACGACGTTCGGGTCGGGGTAGCCGAGCACGTGGTTGGGGCAGATGTCGCTGGTGGCGTCGAACCAGAACCGGGCGGTCTGGGTCAGCACCTGGCCCTTGAAGGGAATCACCGCGAGAATCCGGTCGAAGGCGCTGAGCCGGTCGGTGGCGATCAGGATGCGCCGCCCGTCCGGCAGGTCGTAGTTGTCGCGCACCTTGCCCGCGTGGTGGTTGGGCAGTTCGGGCAGGGTGGCGTCGGTGAGGACGTCGCCGGCACGGGCGTGCAGTTCACTTCGGTCCATCTGGAGTCCTCGGGGCTGTCGGTCCATTGCAGCGATAGCAGGGCGGGCCAGGGAAGCAAGGCCGGCGGGTCATGGCCGCGGCGGCCGGGTGGCGAGGAAGGCGGCCAGTTCATCGAGCGCGGCGGCGGTGAGCGCGCGGATCTCGCCGTGCAGCGCCGCCAGCCCCGCTGGTTCCATGTCGGCGGCCATCATGCCGAGGCGGCAGGCCTGCTCCAGCGCCGCCGCGCCGACCGCGCCGGCGGCGCCGGCCAGGCCGTGGCAGGTGCGCCGGAAGGCGGCGATGTCGCCGGCGGCGAGGTTGCCGTCCAACACGCCGATCAGCCGGCCGACATCCTGGCGGAACACTTCTAACACCGTGCGCAGGTCCCCGGCATCCAGGTCCTGCGCCAACTGGGCGGCAAAGCCGCTACCCGCCATGCCCGTTCTCCATCGGCCGCGTGGGCGTTCGTGCACCATCACGCGCCGCGAATCGTACCGCAAGCGGCGGTTGGACGCCATCGGGCCGTGCGCCTACACTGGCCGCGCTTATACTTGTGAAGGCGAACAACGGCACGATGCCCACGGCACTGATTACCGGCATTACCGGTCAGGACGGCGCCTACCTGTCGCAATTCCTGCTGGAGCGCGGCTACAGCGTGCATGGGCTGCTGCGCCGCTCGGCCTCGGCGGACGTGATCGGCGAACGGCTGCGCTGGCTCGGCGTGCTCGACCGCGTGACGCTGCACGACGGCGACCTGATCGACCTCTCGAGCGCGTTGCGCATCGTGCAGGAAGTGCAGCCCGACGAGGTCTACAATCTGGCGGCGCAGAGCTTCGTCCACGCTTCCTGGCAGCAGCCGCTGCTGACCGGCTCGGTGACCGGGCTGGGCGCCGTGGTCATGCTGGAGGCGGTGCGCATCGCGCGGCCGCAGGCCCGTTTCTACCAAGCCTCGTCGTCGGAGATGTTCGGCAAGGTCGAGCAGACCCCGCAGAACGAACGCACCCCGTTCTATCCGCGCAGCCCCTACGGTGCGGCCAAGCTGTACGCGCACGCGATGACGGTGAACTACCGCGAGAGCTTCGGCCTGCATGCCTCCTCGGGCATCCTGTTCAACCACGAGAGCCCGCTGCGCGGCATCGAATTCGTCACCCGCAAGATCACCGACGCGGTGGCGCGCATCAAGCTGGGGCTGGCCCGGCAGCTGAAACTGGGCAACCTGCAGGCGAAGCGCGACTGGGGCCACGCCGCCGACTACGTGCGGGCGATGTGGCTGATGTGCCAGCAGGACACCCCGGGCGACTACGTGGTCGCCACCGGCCGGAACACCGACATCGCCGGGTTCTGTGCCCTGGCGTTCGGCCACGTCGGGCTGGACTGGCGGGAATTCGTCCGCTCCGACGCCGCCCTGCTGCGCCCGGCCGAGGTGGAGGAATTGCGCGGCGATGCCGCCAGGGCACGCGACCGGCTGGGCTGGGCGCCCTCGGTGCGCCTGGAGGCGATGGTGGCGGAGATGGTGGATGCCGACCTGGCCCGCCATCGCGCCCGCGCCAACGTGGCGCAGCCCACCGCCGCCAGCCTGCACTCGGCCTGGGCCTGACGGCCGCCGCGATGACACCGCGCCGCATCCTGGTGACGGGGGCGAGCGGGTTCGTCGCCTCCCACCTGGTGCCCCGCCTGGCCAGCGCCTTTCCCGCCGCGGCCCTGACGCTGTGCAGCATGGAGCCCGGTGCGGTGGCGCTGGACGTGACCGATGCCGCCGCGGTCGATGCGCTGGTCGCCTCCGTGCGGCCGGATGCCTGCGTGCATCTCGCCGCCGTCGCGGCGATTCCGGCGGCGCGGCAAGACCCGGACCGGGCCTGGCGGGTGAACCTGCACGGCACGCTGGCGCTGGCCCACGCGGTGCTGCGGCATGCGCCGGACTGCGCTTTCCTGTTCATCTCCTCGGCCGACATCTACGGACGCTCGTTCAGATCCGGCACCGCGCTCGACGAGAGCGCGGTGCCGGCGCCGCTCAACACCTACGGCGCCACCAAGGCGGCCGCCGACCTCGCCGTCGGCGCCCTCGCGGCGGAGGGGCTGCGGGCGGTCCGGCTGCGGCCGTTCAACCACATCGGTCCCGGCCAGTCCGCGGCCTTCGTGGTGGCGGCCTTCGCCCGCCAGGTGGCCCGGGTAGCGGCCGGTTTGCAACCGCCGGTGCTGCACGTCGGCGCACTCGACCGCTGGCGCGACTTTCTCGACGTGCGCGACGTTTGCGATGCCTACGTCGCCTGCCTGCGCCGGCACGAGGCCCTGGAGCCGGGGGTCATTCTCAACCTCGCCTCGGGCACGCCGCGGCGGATCGGCGACGTGCTGGACGACCTGCTGCGCCTGGCCGGCGTCGCGGCCGCGCCGGAGACCGGCGCACCGCTGCTGCGACCCACCGACATCGCGAGGGCCTGCGGCGACGCGACGCTGGCGCGCGACCTGCTGGACTGGGCGCCGCGCCGGGTCTGGGAGGATACGCTGCGCGACGTGCTGGCGGATTGGACGGTGCGGGTACGGGCCGCCGGCGCCGCGAACGGTGCTTGACGTGGATCAATTGATACGGCAACGCACGGCGCTAGGCTGAGTGTTCGAAAGCGTGCCGGTCGCACGAGGCCAGGGATGGATACGGACATGAACGGGGCGACGTTTGTCGGAGTGGACGTGGGGTCGGCCAGCGTGCGGGCCGGCGTGTTCGACGCCGAGGGACGCAAGCTCGCCTTCGCCGTGCGGCCGATCCAACAGTTCAACCCGCGCGCCGACGTCTTCGAGCAGTCCTCGGCCGATATCTGGCGGATGGCCGGCGAAGCGGTGCGCGAGGCGGTGGCGGCCAGCGGCCGGCCGGCCGAGGCGGTGCGGGGCATCGGCTTCGATGCCACCTGCTCGCTGGTGGCCGTCGGCGCCGGCGAGACGCCGGTCTCGGTGGCCGAGGACGGCGATCCGCAGCGCGACATCGTCATGTGGATGGACCACCGGGCGGTCGCCGAAGCCGCGGAAATCAACGCCACCGGCGATCCGGCGCTGGCCTATGTCGGCGGCGAAGTCAGCGTCGAGATGGAGATCCCGAAAATCCTCTGGCTGGCCCGCCGCTTTCCCGATCGCCACCGGGCGACCCGGCGCTATTTCGACCTCGCCGACTACATGGTGTGGCGCGCCTGCGACGAGGATGCGGCCAGCGTCTGCACCCTGACCTGCAAATGGAACTACCTGGCGCACGAGGAACGCTTCAGCGAGACGCTGCTCAGCGCCATCGGGCTGACCGACCTGCTGGGCAAGATCCCGGCCCGGGTGCTGCCGCTCGGTTCCGCCGCCGGGCCGCTCAGCGCGCGCAGCGCCACCGAACTCGGCCTGCCCCCCGGCATCGCGGTGGCGACCGGCATCATCGACGCCCACGCCGGCGGGCTGGCGCTGTGCGCCGGCGAACCGCAGGGCGGGCTGGCGGTGATCAGCGGCACCTCCTGTTGCCACCTCGTGGCCAGCCGCGAGCCGGTGATGGTGCCCGGGGTTTGGGGCCCCTATTTCGGCGCCATGCTGCCGGGCTGGTGGCTGAACGAAGGCGGCCAGAGCGCCGCCGGGTCGCTGCTCGACTGGACCCTGCGCCAGAGCGACGCCTGGCCGGAACTGGAGGCGGCGGCGCGGCGTGACGGCGCCTCCGTCTACGCCGTGGCCAACGCCTGGGTGGCGGCGTTGCAGGTGCGGGAGGCCGAACCGACCGCCCGGTTGCACGTGCTGGCCGACCACCACGGCAACCGTTCGCCGCGGGCCGATCCGCTGGCGCGCGGCGCCATGGTCGGGCTGACGCTGGAACACGGGCCGGACGCGCTGGCGCGCCGCTACCTGGCGAGCGCGCAGGCGCTGGCCTACGGCACCCGCCACATCATCGA
>CAYWOW010000044.1:1193-16190 GCA_964459005.1 uncultured Acetobacteraceae bacterium | reverse complement strand
GCCGCTACCTGGCGAGCGCGCAGGCGCTGGCCTACGGCACCCGCCACATCATCGAATCGCTGAACGCCGCCGGACACCGCATCGAGCGCGTGCTGTTGACCGGGGGCGGGGCGAAGAACGCGCTGTCGCTGCGCGAGCACGCCGACGCGACGGGCTGCGACCTGCACCTGGTCAGCGAGGAAGACGCGGTGACCCTGGGCAGCGCGCTGCTGGCGGCCACCGCCTGCGGCGCGTTCGCCGACCTGCAGGCGGCGGCGCGCGCCATGGTGCGGCCGGACCGGACGATTCACGCCGATCCGGCGCGCCGCGCCTTTCACGATGCCAAATACCGTGTCTATCTTGCCCTGTATGACGACGGGCGTCGTTATCAGCGCATGATGGACGAACCCGCAACAGCATAGGCGGTGACATGCTCACTCTCGACCTGACCGATTTCGGCACGACCATCGGCGCCGGCACCAACGAAGTGCTCCTGGTTACCAACGCGGACCTGCGCGAATCGGCCAATGTGGAATGCTGGCCGGTGCAGGCCAGGTTCGAGCAGAAATTGCAGGAGGTGCTGCAGCAACGGTTCGGCATCACCGCCAAGCGCGCCCACCCGATCAAGGCCGACAAGGGGCACGGCTTCATCAGCAGCCAGCGCGAGGGCAGCGACCTGTTTGCCCGCATCGACCCGAAGGCGCCGGTGATCGTGCTGCTGACGGCCTGGCAATACTCGCACCACCTCGCCGCTTCCCTGGTCCGCCACCCCGGCCCGATCCTGCTGCTGGCGAATTTCGACGGCACCTGGCCCGGCCTGGTCGGCATGCTGTGCATGGCGGGAACCCTGACCAGCCTGGGCAAGCCGGTGTCGCGCCTGTGGTCGGAGAATTTCGACGACGCGTTCTTCCTGCAGGGTCTGAAGACCTGGCTGGCGAGCGGCTGGCTGAAGCACGACACGCACTACCTGAGCCGGGTCGATGGCGACCATCCGGTACTGCGCACGCCGGCCGGGGAAATCGGCCGCCGGGTCGGCGAATACGTGCTGCGGCACAAGGAAATCATCGGCCTGCACGACACCTTCTGCATGGGCATGATCAACGGCGTGTTCCCCCAGCAGGCGCTGTGCGACATCGGCATGCCGCTGGAAGGGTTGTCGCAATCGGCGTTGCTGGTGGAAATGGCCAAGGTGCCGCAGGCCCTGCGCGAGGAATGCCTGCGCTGGTACGAGGAGCGCGGCATGCGCTTCGAGTTCGGCGCCGACCCGGCGACCGAGCTGACCCGGGCGCAGGTGCTGGAACAATGCGCCATGCTGATCGCGCTCGCGCGCATCACGCAGCGCTTCGGGCTGTCGGCCGTGGGCGTGCAGTACCAGCAGGGCTTGGCGTGGTCCTGCGCCGCGTCGGACTTCGCCGAGGGCGCCATCGGCTCGACCGAACGCTTCCCGATTCCCGATGAGGACGGGGCGATCATCCGGCCGGGCCAGCCGATTCCGTGCATCAACGAAGTCGATATGGGCAGCGCGATTCCGCAAACCATGATGTGGCGGCTGCTGACCTCGCTGGGCATGCCGGCGGAGACGACGCTGCACGACATCCGCTGGGGCAGCGAATTCGACGGACGCTTCATCTGGGACCTGGAGATTTCCGGCGCGGTGCCGTTCGGGCACCTCAAGGGCGGTATCGCCGGCGCCACCGGGTACCGCCAGCCCGCCATGTATTTCCCGTTCGGCGGCGCCACCATCACCGGCCAGAGCCGCCAGGGCCGGGTCCTCTGGGCCCGCGCCCATTATTCCGGCACCAAGGTGATTCTGCACGTCGGCACCGGGCACGCGGTGGAACTGCCGGCGGCGGAGTTCGAGCGCCGCCGGCGCGCCACCACCTACCAGTGGCCGCTGATGAACTGCGTGCTGGACGGGGTCGGGCGCGACGACCTGATGGCGGGTCACCAGAGCAACCACATCACCGTCGCCTATGTCGAGGCGGCGCAGTTGCAGGATGTCACCCGCGCCTTCGTGGCGCAGGCGCTGACGCAGAACATCACCGTGCTGGCCGCCGGGGAGGTGGCGGGCTGGCTGGCCTGACAGCGATGACTTCCAGCCTCTCACCGACCCTGTTACTGTTGATCCAATAAGAATCCCAGGAGCGCGCCGGCATCCCGTCATGGCATGCCGGCCGCCGCAAACCGGCAGGAGACGCACCTCATGATCCCACGCCGCACGTTTCTGACTGCTTCGGCAGCCACCCTTGCCGCCCCGGCACTGATCTCCAGAGCCCGCGCGCAATCCTCGATCGACTGGCAGCAGTGCAAGGGCCAGGAGCTTATCGTCAGCCTCACCAAGAGCCCGCGCGCCGATAACTTCCAGGCGCACGAGAAGGAGTTCGAGGCGCTGACGGGCATCCGCGTGCACTCCGAGCAGATGCCGGAGCAGCAGCAGCGGCCGAAGATGGTGATGGAGCTGGCCTCCGGCAATCCCAGCTTCGACGTGTCCCATTTCTCGCTCCACGTGAACAAGCGCATCATGGGCACCGGCAAGTGGCTGGAGGATATGCGGCCCTACCTGGCCGACAAGACGCTGACGGCCGCGGATTACGACTGGGCCGACATGAGCCCCGGCGCGATGGGCGCCATCACCCAGCCGGACGGGCGCATCGACAGCCTGCCCGTCGAGTCCGATGTCTGGCTGATGTACTACAACAAGCAGATCTTCCAGGACCTCGGCCTGGCCTATCCGAAGACCTTCGACGAGATGCTGACGGTGACCCGCAAGATCACCAACCCGGCGAAGAACATCTACGGCTTCGTCGGCCGCGGCGTGAAGAACGCCAACGTGCCGGTGTGGACGAGTATCCTGCTCGGCCAGGACCAGGAAACGGTGACGCCGGACGGCAAGACCCTGCTGACCGACACGCCGGCGGCGGTCTGGGCGGGTGAGTACTACAAGACGATCATGCGCGAATGCGCCCCTCCGGGCGTGGTCGGGTTCAACTGGAACGAGTGCCAGACCAGCTTCATGCAGGGCAACATCGGCATGTGGATGGACGGCGTCGGGTTCTGCCCGCCGCTGGTCGATCCGAAGGTGTCGAAGATCTACGACCACGTCGGCGTCGGCCTGATGCCGGCCGGCCCCAAAGGTCACTTCTGCCCGGTGTTCACCGACGGCATCGGCATCCCGACGAAGAGCAAGGTGAAGAAGGCCGCCTATCTGTACTGCCAGTGGGCCACCAGCAAGCAGATGGCGCTGAACCTGGTGAACATGGGCGGCGGCGCCTCGCCGCGGATGTCCACCTACAGCAATCCGGCCCTGAAGCCGCCCACCCAGGAATGGCTGGCAACGCTGCTGGGCAGCCTCAAGATCGCCCGGCCCGGGCTGCCGGAAATCGTGCCGGTCACCGAATTCCGCGACGTCATCGGCATCGCGCTGACCAACATGATCACGGGCGCCGACGTGGCCACCGAGTTGAAGAAGGCCACCGACACGTTCAAGCCGGTGCTGGAGGCGTCGCTGAAGACCTGAGGGGGTTTGGTTCGGTCGGTGCCGTCGTGAAGGCCAACCCTGATCCCACCGCGCGGACCGGCAGCGGTTCGCGCGGGCGGGGTTTGTGCGTGCGCCACGGTTTTGCCGGTGGACGTAGCCGATGATTGCGAACGTGATGCCGTGATGGAAGCCACCCTCCCCCCCGCCGCGCCGGCCCTCGGCGATGCCCGCCGGGGACGAAACTATGCCCGCAAGTACTGGATGTTCACCGTGCCGGCCGCGGTGGTGGTGGCCGCCGTCATCCTGTTCCCGTGGCTGTTCACCCTGGTCATGTCGGTGTTCGACTGGAAGGTTTCCGGCAACATATATTTCGTCGGAATGAAGAACTACGTGCATCTTTATGAAGATTCGCGATTCCGCTGGGCGGTCGCCCGGACACTCTATTTTACCGGGCTTGCCGTCGTTTTTCCGATGATCCTGGGCATGTGGGCCGCGGTTTGCTTCGCCACCAAGTTCAAGCTGCGCGGCCTGGCGCGGACGCTGTTCATCCTGCCGATGATGGCAACCCCGGTGGCGATCGCGCTGGTCTGGACGATGATGTTCCACCCGCAACTCGGCGTGCTCAACTACCTGTTGAGCGTGGTCGGGCTGCCGCCGGCGAGCTGGGTCTACCAGGCCAATACAGTGATCCCCACCCTGGTGATGGTGGAAACCTGGCAGTGGACGCCGCTGATCATGCTGATCGTGCTGGG
Organism: uncultured Acetobacteraceae bacterium; assembly: GCA_964459005.1. Lineage (GTDB taxonomy): Bacteria > Pseudomonadota > Alphaproteobacteria > Acetobacterales > Acetobacteraceae > Rhodovastum. The sequence continues at coordinate 11,981 of CAYWOW010000044.1, read as the reverse complement.
CGGCATCGCCGGCCTGCCGGTCGATCCCTATGAGGCGGCGATCATCGACGGCGCCAGCGGATGGCAGATGTTCCGCTTCATCACCGTGCCGATGGTCTGGCCGTTCATCATCGTCGCGGCGGTGATGCGGCTGATCGACGCGCTGAAGACCTTCGATACGATCTTCGTGATCACCAACGGCGGTCCCGGCACGTCGAGCGAAACCATCAACATGCTGCTCTACCAGACCGCCTTCGGCTACTACGACCTCGGCTACGCCTCGGCGCAGGTGCTGGTGTTCTTCATCATCATCATGGCGATCAGCATCGGGTTGCTGCGGGTGCGGCGGATGGAGCGGTGGCAATGACGGGCGGCGTGGAAATCGTGGCCGGCCAGGCCAAGAAACCGGCCACGACCGGGGCCTATGCGCAGACACGCGCGGTGAACCCGTACCGGCTGCGCCGCTGGCTGGGCCGGCTCGGGCTCTATCTGTCGGTGATCTTCCTGGTCTCGCCGGCCATCCTGTTCTTCTTCTGGATGTTCTCGCTGGCGTTGAAGACGGAGCTGGCCAACACGGCCTACCCGCCGGTGTTCATCCCGAACCCGCCGACCCTGGCCAACTTCGTCAAGGTGTTCGCCGACAACGACTTCCTGAGCTACACGATCAATTCGGTCATCGTGTCGTTCTCGGCGACGGGACTGGCCCTGCTGCTGGGCGTGCCGGCGGGCTACGGCATCGCCAAGTCCCGCGCGACCCGGGCGGCGGTGCTGATCCTGGTCGCCCGCGTCACCCCGGGGCTGTCCTACCTCATTCCGTTGTTCCTGGTGTTCCAGTGGCTCGGGCTGCTCGGCGGCTACACGCCGCAGATCATCACGCACCTGGTGCTGACCGTGCCGATCGTGGTGTGGGTGATGATCGGCACCTTCGAGGCCTTGCCGGTCGAGCTGGAGGAGGCGGCGCTGGTGGACGGCTGCAACATCTGGCAGGCGTTCCGCTACGTCTCGGTGCCGCTGGCCAAGCCGGGCATCGTGGTGGGCATGATCCTGTCGTTCATTTTCAGTTGGAACAACTTCATCTTCGGCGTGGTGCTGGCGGGCCGGACGACGCGGACCTTGCCGGTGGCGGTCTACAACATGCTAACCTTCGAGCAGATCTCCTGGGGACCGCTGGCCGCCGCGGCGCTGGTGGTGACCGCCCCGGTGCTGCTGCTGACTCTGCTGATGCAAAAGGAAATCGTGGCCGGATTGACCGCCGGCGGCGTCAAGGGCGGCTGAGAAGCCGCCCTTGTCTGACGTCTCTCGACTGCTCTCGCAGACAAATTAGCCAAGCCGTTAATGGCATTCGGGAAACCTGCGGAAATACTGAATGACCATGGCTTAAGCAACAATTGGAGCGAGGATCACCAAATGTCGAACGCAGCAGGGATCGCCGATAGAGGCGGCGCCCCACCCCGTCTATCTGTCCTGAAACCGAAGGGAAATCTTCGCTGGAAGGCTATAACTTTACTGCTTATTGTCGGGATCATCAATTATCTCGACCGCACCAACCTTTCGATTGCCGCTCCCGACATGATGAAGGAGCTGCATCTGACCAATACCGATATCGGCCTGATGGGAGCGGTCTTTTCCTGGACCTATGGTCTGATGCAGCTGCCATCGGGCTGGCTGGTGGACCGGCTCGGGGTCAAGCGGGTTCTGACCGGCGCGGTCATACTGTGGAGCATGGCCACCGCGCTGACCGGTGCCTGTTCGCGGCTTCCCACTCTGCTCGGCGCCAGGTTCCTGCTCGGCGTCACCGAGGCGCCCTGCATGCCGACCTCCGCCAAGATCACCTCGATCTGGATTCCCAAGAAGGAACGGGACTTTGCCACCGGCATCTGGGATTCCGGTTCCAAATTCGGCCCGGCCCTGTCGCCGCCGCTGCTGGTCGCGATCATGCTGCTGGTGGGCTGGCGCTGGCTGTTCGCCGTCTGCGGGCTGGCGGGTCTGGCTTATGCACTGTGTTTCTGGGCTTTCTATCACAACCCGCAAGACGACACGAACCTGTCGACAGAAGAAGCCCAGTATATTTCATCCGGTGGGTCCGGGGTGGAACATCGGACGGGCCAAGGGAAGATAAGCTGGATCAGCCTGTTCCAGTACCGCAGCGTGTGGGGCATGGTGCTTGGCTACTTCTGCACCATCTGGATCTGGAACATCTTCCTGGTATTCCTGCCGATGTATCTGCTGCGGTCCCAGGGCATTTCCATGGTTCAACTGGGAATGTTCGCCAGCATCCCCTGGATCGGCGGCATCATCGGCGAGATCTTCGGCGGCTGGTACACCAAGAGGCTGCTTGAGAAGAGCACCTACTCGCCGATGGTCACCAAGCAGGCGGTCATCAGCTTCAACGCCATCGTGAGCGGAATCGCGGTCTGCTCCATTCCGTTCGTGCACGGCATCGTGCCCACGCTTGCCGTCCTGACGCTGGCGCTGTTCTGCATTTCCAGCATGCAGGGCCGGGCCTGGGCGCTTTCGGGCGATGTCGCCCCGCCGTCGATGGTGGCATCCGTCGGGTCGATCCAGAACTTCGGCGGCTATTTCGGCGGCGCCTTCTCGCCCATCGTCGCCGGCATGATCGTCGATGCGACCGGTTCCTACACGCTGGCCTTCGTCAGCGCCGGCATCATCGTGGCCTGCGCGGCGCTTTGCTACTGGGGCATCGTGAGGAAGCCGATCGAGACATAGTCACCGGAACGGGCTCCGGCGCCACCGGCGCCGGAGCCCGCCGGTTCGTCGCGACCGTTCAGACGAACGCCAACTCCACCCGACCAAGTTCGCCGAAGTCGGCGCGCAGCACGTCGCCCGGCGCCACCGCGAGCGGCACGGTGGCCACCCCCGTGGTGACGACCTGCCCGGCACACAGGGTGATGCCGAGGCCGGAAAGCTCGTTCACCAGCCAGGCCAGCGCGGTGCGTGGATCGCCCAGCACGTTGCGGCCCTCGCCGGTGACCGGCGGTGCGTCGCCGATGGCCGCGCTGACGCAGTGCGCCGCGAGGTCGAGGCCGCGCCAGGACGGCGGCGCGGCCGGGCCGAGCAGGAACTGGTAGCCGCAGGCCAGGTCGGCGATCAGTTGCGCCGCGCCAGCCGAGACCACGTCGGCGAAACGGGTGTCGGGAATCTCGATGGCGGGATGCAGGGATGCCGCCGCGTCGGCAGCTTCCCGCGCGGTGTAGGGGGCGGCGCGCGGCGGCAGGTCGCGGGCCATGCGGAAGGCGAACTCCGGCTCGGCGACGCGCAGCACGGTGCCGGCGAGCGCGGCCGGCGCGCCCGTCGCGAGCACGCACGGGGTCAGCATGCGCCCGGCCAGCGGGGCGGCGACGTTGATGTGGCGGCGGCCGGCCTCATTGGTGCCGGCGATCTTCCAGCCATAGAGCGCGCCGCCCATCCGCCGGGCGAGCGCAGCCTGCACGGCGTAGCCCTCCTCGCGGCTGCGCGGGCGCAGGGCATCGGGCAGCGTCGCCAGCTTGGTGCCGTTGGTCCAGGCCGCGTGCAGCAGGGCAGCGGCGGCTTGCGCGTCCATCAGGCCTCCTTGTCCGAAGCGCCATGCTACACGGTTCGCACCAACCGGTTGATACGGCGCGCCAGCGGGGCAATCATGCGGGCATGACAAACCCATCCTGGTCTCCCCGCACCCTCGCCGCCCAGGCGCTCGGTCGTATCGATGAAGCGACCCGCGCCGTGGTGCCACCGATCCACATCACCACCACCTTCCTGCGCGATCCCGACAACCAGTACCGCAGCGGCAACATCTACGGCCGCGCCGACAACGAGACGGTGCGCGAGGCCGAGGCGGTGGTCGCCGCGCTGGAAGGCGCCGACGCCGCTATGCTGCTGGGCTCCGGCATGTCGGCCGCGACGGCGGTGTTCCTCGCCCTCGCGCCGGGCGACCACGTGGTGGTGCCACAGGTGATGTACTGGGGCCTGCGCAACTGGCTACTGACCGACGCGGTGCGCTGGGGCCTGCGCATCGAAAGCGTCGACGCTGCCGACCCCGACGCGCTCCGCGCCGCGGTGCGGCCGGGCGAGACCAGGCTGGTGTGGCTGGAGACGCCGGCCAACCCGCTGTGGTCGCTCACCGACATCGAAGCCGCCGCCCGGATCGTTCACGCCGCCGGCGCCGTGCTGGCGGTCGATTCGACCTGCGCCACCCCACTGCTGACCCGGCCGCTGGCGCTCGGCGCCGATATCGTCATGCACTCCGCCAGCAAATACCTGAACGGCCATTCCGACGTGATCGCCGGCGCGCTGGCCACCGCAAGGGCCGACGACCTGTGGGCGCGCATCAAGCGCAACCGCTCCATGCTCGGGCAGATCCTCGGCCCACTCGAGGCATTCCTGCTGCTGCGCGGCATGCGGACATTTCCGCTGCGCGTGCAGGCCGCCTGCGCCGGGGCGATGGAACTGGCCACCAGGCTCGCCAACCATGAGTGCGTGTCCGACGTGCTGTATCCGGGCCTGCCCAGCCATCCCGGCCACGACATAGCGCGGCGGCAGATGCAGGGCGGGTTTGGCGGCATGCTGAGCATCCGCCTGCGCGGCGGCGAGGCGGCGGCGATCGCCACCGCCGCCCAGGTGAAACTGTGGAAACGCGCCACCTCGCTGGGCGGGGTGGAAAGCATGATCGAGCACCGCGGGTCGATCGAGGGCGCCGGGTCACCCTGCCCGCTTGACCTGCTGCGCCTCTCCGTCGGCATCGAAGACCCGGGCGACCTTTACGCCGACCTCGACCAGGCCCTGCGCCGCGCCCGCCCATGATCGGCCGGCGCGGCCTGCTGACCGGGGCCGGGTTGCTTGCCGCCGCGGCGCCGGAACCGCCGCTGGCGGCGCGGCCGATCGCGCGCCTCGGCGAGCCGTGGTGGCGCCAGCGCCACATCAATAAACTGGCGGAAATGAGGGACCGGCGGGTCGATCTGGTGTGGCTGGGCGATTCCATCACGCAGAACTGGGAGCGGCCGGACTTCCAGCCGGCCTGGCGGCACTACTACGGCGGGCGCAACGCCGTGAACCTGGGTTTTCGGGGCGACGCCACCTGCCATCTGCTGTGGCGGCTCATCAACGGCGAGGTCGCGGGCATCGCGCCGCGGGCGGCGGTGATCCTGATCGGCGCCAACAACCTGGGCCGGTTGCACTGGCCCGCCGCCGACGACGGGATCGGCATCGCCGCCGTGGTGGACGAGACCCGGCGGCGGCTGCCGCGAACCCGCGTGCTGCTGCTCGGCGTGCTGCCGAGCGAGCGCTCGGCCTGGATCACCGAGACCACGCTGGCGATCAACCGCGTCCTCGCTGCCCGCTACCGGGGGGGCGAGGAGGTGACGTTCATGGATCTGGCGGCGCTGTTCGCGCCGGGCGGGCGGCTCGACCGCGCGCTGTTCCTCGACCCGCTGCTGCGTCCGCCGGAGCCGCCGCTGCACCCGACCGCCGCGGCTCAGGCGCGCATGGCCGCCGCGATCGAGCCAACCCTGGCGGAACTGCTCGGCGAGCCGCCGAGGCCGGCGTTCGGGGCTACTTGAAGAGGATCCCGACCCCGCACAGCAACACGCCGATGATGATCAGGCTGGCCGCCGTGATGCCCAGACGGTTGCGCCTTTCCTCGTCTTCCTCGCTGTCCGGCGGATGGCGGACCAGCGTGCCGTACTTGACCCCAACGGCAAACCCCACCGCCGTCACCACCGCGCCCAGTGCAACGATCGCCATCGACACGTAGTAGAAAATCAGCATGCGGCCCTTTGCGTCCAGTCCAGACAACCCAAACAGCCGGCGGACTCGCCGGATCGGCTCGGTCCGCAGGATATATGTCATGGCGCCAGAACGGGCCAGCCCCCTCGGACGCGCTCGCCCCGGTTATACCGTCTCGGCATGGTGGCAGGCCACCATGCGGTCGCCCAGCTTGCGCCACTCCGGCCGCTCGGCGGTGCAGCGGCCGGTGACGTGCGGGCAGCGCGAGGCGAAGGCGCAGCCCGGCGGCGGATTCAGCGGCGACGGCAGCTCGCCCTTCACCGCGACGGTCTGCTTGCGGTGGCGCGGATCGACGCTGGGGGTCGCGGCCAGCAGGACGCGCGTGTACGGGTGGCGCGGGGTCGCGAAGACGTTTTCCTTGCTGCCGTGCTCCACCGGCCGGCCGCAGTAGAGCACCAGCACCTCGCGGGCGATCAGGCGGACCACGCTGAGGTCGTGGCTGATGAACAGGTAGGCCAGGCGGAACTCGTCCTGCAGGTCCATCATCAGGTTCAGCACCTGCGCCTGGATGGAGACGTCGAGCGCGGAAACCGGCTCGTCGGCAACCACCACGCGCGGGTTGAGCATGAGCGCGCGGGCGATGGCGATGCGCTGGCGCTGACCGCCGGAGAACATGTGGGGGTAGCGGCCATACTGGTCCTGGCGCAGCCCGACGCGGTCCATCATGGCGCGTGCGGCGCGCTCGCGGGCGGATTTGTCGCCGCGGCCGTTCAGCGCCAGCGGTTCCTCCAGGATGGAGCCCACGGTCTTGCGCGGATTCAGCGAGCCGTAGGGGTTCTGGAAAACCATCTGCACGTTGAGCCGCAGGCGGCGGCGCTCGGGCTCGGCGACGGTCGAGGTGGGCTTGCCGTCGATCAGCAGTTCGCCGGCGGTGGGCGGTTCCATCAGGGTGGCCATGCGGGCCAGGGTGGACTTGCCGCAGCCCGATTCGCCGACCACGGCGAGGGTCTCGCCGTCGCGCAGGACGAAGGATATGCCGTCGATCGCCTTGACCAGGCCCTTCGCCGCGAACATCCCGCCGCCCACGGGGTAGTGGCGGCGCAGGTCCTGCGCTTCCATCAGCACGCTCACGGTGTCGCCCCGCTGGCGGCCATGATCGGGTAGTGGCAGCGGGCGCGCCGGCCGGGCGGGCCCGTCAGGGCCGGGGGCACCATGCGGCAGATGTCGTCGGCGTAGCCGCAGCGCGGGTTGAACAGACAGCCCTGCGGGCGGTCGTCGATGCCGGGGACCATGCCGGGAATGGTGGGCAGGCGGGCGCGGCCGAGGGCGCGCTCGGGCAGCGAGTCCAGCAGCGCCGCGGTGTAGGGGTGGCGCGGGGCGGCAAACAGGCCGTCGGTCGCCTGTTCCTCGACCATCTGGCCGGCATACATCACCTGCACGCGGTGCGCCGTCTCGGCCACCACGCCCATGTCGTGGGTAATCAGCACCAGCCCCATGCCGCGCTGGCGCTGCAGATCGACCAGCAGGTCGAGAATCTGCTTCTGGATGGTGACGTCGAGCGCCGTGGTGGGCTCGTCGGCGATCAGCAGCTTCGGATTGCAGGAGATCGCCATGGCGATCATGACGCGCTGGTTCATGCCCCCGGAGAGCTGATGCGGGAAGTCGCCGAGCCGGCTGGCGGGCGCCGGAATGCCGACCTGGTCGAGCAGCTCCACCACCCGTTCGCGCACCTTGTTGCGCGGCACCGCGTGGTGCGTGCGCAGGGCCTCGGCGATCTGCCAGCCCACCGGATAGCAGGGGTTGAGGCTGGACGTCGGCTCCTGGAACACCATCGCCATGTCCTTGCCGACGACCTGGCGGCGTTGGCGCGCCGACAGATGCAACAAGTCGGAGCCGCCGAAGCGCATGGTCTCGGCGGTGACCCGGCCCGGCCAGTCGATCAACCCCATGGCGGCCAGCATGGCGACGCTCTTGCCGCAGCCTGACTCGCCGACGATGCACAGCACCTCGCGGGCATCGACGGTGACGTCGACCCCGTCGACCGCGCGGAAGCGTCCGCGGGCGGTGGCGAACTCCACGGCCAGACCGCGGATTTCCAGCAGGTGCATCAGCGCTTCAGCTTGGGATCGAGGGCGTCGCGCAGGCCGTCGCCGAACAGGTTGAAGGCCTGCACCGTAATCAGGATGAACAAACCCGGAAAAGTCAGCACCCACCAGGCACGCTGGTAGTACTGCATCGCGCCGGCCAGCATGGTGCCCCATTCCGGCGTCGGCGGCTGCGCGCCCAACCCCAGGAAGCCGAGCGCGGCGGCGTCGAGGATGGCGTTGGAGAAGCCCAGCGAGGCCTGCACGATCAGCGGCGCCATGCAGTTCGGCAGCACCGTGTTGAACATCAGGTGCGCCCGCCCCGCCCCGGCGCAGCGCGTCGCGGTGACGTAGTCGCGCGCCAGTTCCGACAGCGCGGAAGCCCGCGACAGCCGGGTGAAGCCGGGCAGATAGGTGACCGCGACGGCCAGCATGGCGTTGAACAGCCCAGGGCCGAGGATGGCGACGATGACGATGGCCAGCAGCAGGCTGGGGAACACCAGCAGGATGTCCATGATCCGCATGATGAAGGAATCGACCACGCCGCCCGAAAACGCCGCGGTCAGGCCGAGCACGGTGCCGCAGATCAGCGACAGCGTCACCACGGAGACGCCGATGATGAGCGACAGCCGGGCGCCGTAGATCAGGCGGGAGAACATGTCGCGGCCGACATCGTCGGTGCCGAGGATGAAGTTCCAGCTGCCGCCGTGCTGCCAGACCGGCGGTGTCAGAAAGGCCTCGCGGAACTGCTCGATCGGCGAGTGCGGGACCATGATGTCGGCAACCAGCGCCAGCACGATGAGGATGATCATGACGACGAGCCCGACCACCGCCCCCCTGTTCTCGGCAAAGCTGCGCCAGAACAGCACGTAGCGGTTGGGCATCGGCGCGGTGGCGGAGCGTGCGCCGGCGGTGGAGTCGAGGTCGGACATCAGGGCGCGCTCATCGGCGGATGCGTGGGTTCAGGAAGCCGTAGGTCATGTCGACGCCGAGATTGACGATGATGACCAGGGTCGCCACCAGCAGCGTGCCGCCCTGCAGCACCGGATAGTCGCGGCGCTGGATGCTCTCGATCAGCCAGTGGCCGACGCCGGGCCAGGAAAAGATGGTCTCGGTGAGGATGGCGCCGCCCAGCAGGGTGCCGACCTGCAGGCCGATCACCGTCACCACCGGGATCAGCGCGTTGCGCAGCGCATGCACGATCACCACCCGCCAGCTCGCCAGCCCCTTGGCGCGGGCGGTGCGGATGTAGTCCTCGCCCAGCACGTCCAGCATGGCCGAGCGGGTCATCCGCGCGATCACCGCCATCGGCCGGGTGCCGAGCACGATCGCCGGCAGGATCAGGTGGCTGACCGCCGAGGCGAAGGCCCCCTTGTCGTCGCTGAACCAGGAATCGATCAGCATGAAGCCGGACCAGGGCTCGACGTAGTACATGTCGCTGATCCGCCCGGACACCGGGGTCCAGCCCAGCGCCACCGAGAAGATCAGGATGGCCATCAGCCCCCACCAGAAAATCGGCATGGAGGCCCCGGTCATCGACAATCCCATCAACCCGTAATCGAACGCCGACCCTCGCCTGACCGCGGCGATCAGGCCGAACGGGATGCCGAGCGCGAGACCGAGCGTGATGGCGCACAGCGCCAGCTCGAGGGTGGCGGGGAACAGCGTGGTGAACTCGGTCCACACCGGGGCGCGCGTCACCACCGACACGCCCAGCCCGCCGGTGACGACGCCCTTCTCATAGTCGAGGAACTGCTTCCACAAGGGCTGGTCGAGGCCGTACTCATGGCGCAACTCGGCCAGCCGCTCCGGCGGAATGCCGTGCTCGCCGGCGCGCACCTCGATCGGGTCGCCGGGGACCAGGCGGATCAGCATGAAGCTCAGGAAGGTCACGCCGATGAAGGTCGGCACGATCAGCCCGATCCGCCGCAACAGGAAACGGAGCACGGCCTAGCCCTCCCCCTCCCCCGCGGCGCGGGAGAGGGCGAGGTGCCGGATGCGATGCACGCGCGGCGACCCTACTTCAGGTCGACGGCGTCGAACTGGACGCGCCCGAACGGGCTCATCTTGAAGTTCACCACGTCCTTCTGCATCGGCAGGAACACCACCGAATGGGCGATCAGGACGAACGGCGCTTCCTCGTGCATGATCACCTGGGCCTGCTCGTACAGCTTGGCGCGCTCGGGTTGGCTGATGGTGGTCACCGCCTTCTGGATCAGCGCCTCGAAATCCTGGTTGCACCACTTCGAGGCGCTGCCGCCGCCCGCCTTCGCCGCCGCGCAACTGGCCAGTGGCACGAAGAAGTTGTCGGGGTCGCCGTTGTCGCCGGTCCAGCCGAGCAGCGCCATGTCGTGCTCGGCATTCTGTACCCGCTTGCGGTACTCGCCCCATTCGTAGCTTACGATCTTCGCGGTGATGCCGACCTTGGCGAGGTCGGACTGCATCATCTCCGCCATCCGCCGCGCGTCCGGGTTATAGGGCCGCTGCACCGGCATGGCCCACAGGGTGGTCTCGAAGCCGTTCGGGAAGCCGGCCTGGGCCAGCAGGGCCTTGGCCTTCGCCGGGTCGTACGGCCAGTCCTGCACCGACTTGTTGTAGCTCCACATGGTCGGCGGGATCAGGTTCTTGGCCTGCTCGCCGGCGCCCTGATAGATCGCGGTCAGGATGGCCTTGCGGTCGATGGCCATGTTGATGGCCTGGCGCACCAGCTTGTTGGTGAACGGCGCCTTGGTGTTGTTGAACGCGAGGTAGCCGATGTTCAGGCCGGGCTGCGACAGCAGCTCGAGGTTCTTGTCGGCGCGGATCGAGGGCAGGTCCGCGGGGTTCGGATAAACCGCGACCTGGCACTCGTTGGCCCGCAACTTGGCCAGCCGGACCGCCGGGTCGGTGGAGATGGCGAACACCAGGCTGTCCAGCTTCGGCTTCGGCCCCCAGTACTGCGCGAAGGCACGGTAGCGGATGGTGCTGTCCTTGCTGTAGGCCACCAGCTCGAACGGGCCGGTGCCGA
>CAYWOW010000044.1:0-1093 GCA_964459005.1 uncultured Acetobacteraceae bacterium | reverse complement strand
TCCTTGCGGGCCAGCACCAGACGGGCCCGCGGCATGTCGAGCTGGTTCTCCCACCAGGCCACGAATACCGTCGCCACCGCGTTGCCGAACAGGTTGGTGAGCGCCCGCCCCAGGCTCATGAAACGATCGATCGCCAGCACCAGCACGATGCCGGTGACCGGCACCTTGCCGTTCAGCGTGGCCAGCGTGGCGGCCAGCGTGATGAACCCACCCCCGGTCACCGCCGCCGCCCCCTTCGAGGTCAACAACAATACCGCCAGAATGACCGCGTAGTCACCCGCGGACAATGGGATGTTCAAGGCCTGGGCGATGAAAGTGATCGCCAAGGTAAAATAGATCGACGTGCCGTCCAGGTTGAAAGTATAGCCCAACGGCACCACCAGCCCAACCAGCGTCCGGGCACAGCCCAGGTTCTCCAGCTTCAGCATCAGACTGGGCAGCACCACCTCCGAACTGGAGGTGGCGAGGACGATGAAGAACTCCTCCTTGATGTAGCACAGGAGCCGCCACAAACTCAGCCCGGTGACCCGCATCACCAGCCCCATGCCGATGGTGACGAACGCCACGCAGGTCACGAAGAAACACACGATCAGATAGACCAGTTGCACCAGTGAACCGACGCCGTATTTGGAGATGGTGAAGGCCATTGCCCCGAAAACGCCGAGCGGCGCCACCCACATGATCATGCCGATGACGCCGAACAGCGCGGCACCGGCCTCTTCCAGCATCCGCAGGAAGGTCTGGCCGCGCTCGCCGAGCTTGCCCAGCGCGAGGCCGAACAGGACGGCGAACAACAGCACCGGCAGGATGTCCCCCCTGGCGAAGGCGCCGACCACCGAATCCGGGATGATGGCGAGCAGGAAGTCGATGACCGACTGGTGCGCCGAGGGGCTGGTGTACTGCGCCACCGAATGGGCATCCAACGTCGCCGGATTGACGTTCATGCCCACGCCGGGCTGGATCACGAAGCCGACCAACAGCCCGATCAGCATCGCCAGCGTGGTCAGCACCTCGAAATAGACGATCGCCTTGATGCCGATGCGGCCGACCTCGGCGGCGTTGTTGAGCCTGCCGATACCCACCACCACGGTGA
>CAYWOW010000043.1:0-22655 GCA_964459005.1 uncultured Acetobacteraceae bacterium | reverse complement strand
TCTGCCCGCGCGGCAGCACGAACAGGCGGGTGTCGAAGGCGATGCGCGGCTGCCGGTTGGGCAGCGCCACCGCCAGCACGGTCTGCTTGGCCAGGGACAGGCCCTGCTCGCCCGGCATGCCGGCGCGCAGGATGATCCGGGTGGTGGCGCCGGAGGGCAGGCCGGAAGCGCAGATCTGGTCGCCCTCGCGGGTGATGGCGGCGCCGGGGACCGGCGGGTCGAGCCGCACCCAATCCGCCGGGTTGAAGTCGCTGGCCCGGGAAGGAGCAACGGTGAACTCCAGGCAGGCGCGCGGTGGCTCGGATTCGCCCTCGACGCGGACGCGCTTCACCAGAACGCCGGTGGCGCGCTGGGCGTCGGCGAGCAGGCGCTTGTAGGCGGCGTTGTCGGGCGCGCGCTCGACCACCGCCTCCAGCGCCTGCACGGCCTGGGCATTGCGATCGAGCGCGCGCAGGGCGTCGGCCATGATCAGCAGGGAGGGGATCTCGGGCGTTCCGGTATCGGCGCCGGAGAACGCCTGCCAGGCCGCAAGCAGCGCCTTGCCCGGATCGGGCGGCGTGCGGTGCAGGTAGGCGCCGGCGAGATCGAGGAAAACCCCACCGGTCGCCTCGCCGAGGGCGACCCGCTGCTCGAGCGCCGCGACGGCGGCCGGGTAGTCCTTCTTCTGCAGCGCCGCGGCGGCCTGCTGCTCGGCGGCGTGGCGGGCCTGCGGCGTGCCGCCCGCCGGGAAGCGCTTGGCCAGCGCGCCGGTCCAGGCGCTGCTGTCGCTTTCCAGCCCGGGCAACTGGAAGTCGTCGGCGCGCACGGGCGCGGCAGGGGTCAGGGCAACCAGGAACAGCAGCAAGAGCGCGAGCAGGCGGTGCGGCATGGCAGCGTTTCCCCCGACTGAACCGACTTTCCCCGAATGGCCGACAACCTTGCCACTCCGGTGCGATTCATAGCCTTCGCCAGGGTTTCTTGCCAACGCTCTCGCCGGTCGGCGACGCGCCCTCTCGGGGGCCGGCCGTATGGCGTGAGAGTGCCGCCTACGTCCGGCCGAGCCCTTCGCGGAACCGCCGGGCGTGTTCGACGTAGTGTTTGGCCGTCAGGTCGAATTTGGCGCGTTCCTCGGTGGTCATCACGCGATTCAGGCGGGCCGGCGAACCTTGCCACAGTTCGTTGTGGCCGATTCGCTTGTTCGGCGTCAGCAGCGACCCGGCGGCGAGCATGCCGCCCTCCTCGATCACCGCGCCGTCCAGCACGGTCGCGCCCATGCCGACGAAGGCGCGGTTGTGCAGGGTGCAGGCGTGGATGATGCAGGCATGGCCCACCGTCACGTCGTCGCCGATGAGGGCGGGGAAATTGCCCCGGTTGACGTGCACGATGGTGCCGTCCTGGATGTTCGTGCGGGCGCCGATGCGGATGATGTTGGTGTCGCCGCGCAGCACGCAGTGAAACCAGACGCCGGATAGCGCGCCGACGTGGACGTCGCCGATCACCACGGCGGTGGGGGCGATGAAGGCGTCCGGGGCGATCAGCGGCGCCACCCCGTCGAGCGTGTAGATGGGGTCAGGCACAGACGGGTTCCGCGGCGGCGCCGGTGCGCACGATGGTGCCGGTGAGGCCGAGCATCAGGCCGATGTTCTGCACCGCGGCGCCGGACGCGCCCTTGCCCAGGTTGTCCAGCCGCGCCACCAGCACGGCCTGGCCATGGGCGGCGTTGGCAAACACGCGCAATTCCAGCACATCGGTGTCGTTCAGCGCCTCCGGTTCCAGTTTGCCGTCAGAGCTGGGCGGCAGCACCCGCACCAGGGGCGCGCCGGCGTAGCGGCGGGCAAGCACGTCGTGCAGGTCGGCGCCGGTGGGGCTGCCCGGCAGGGTGTCCAGGTGCAGCGGCACCGCGACCAGCATGCCCTGGCGATAGTGGCCGACGGCCGGGGAGAAGATCGGCCGGCGGGTGAGCCCGGCGTAAAGCTGGGTCTCCGGGACATGCTTGTGCTCGAGCGCGAGGCCGTAGATTTCGAAGGCCGGGCCTCCGGTGGTCTCGTGCGCGGCGATCATCGACTTGCCGCCGCCGGAATAGCCGGAGACGGCGTTGATGGTGACCGGATAATCGGCCGGCAGCACGCCCGCATCGACCAGTGGGCGAAGCAGCGCGATGGCGCCGGTGGGGTAGCAGCCCGGGTTGGCGACCCGGGCGGCGGTGGCGATGCGGGTTTCCTGGCCCGGCTGCAATTCGGGAAAGCCGTAGACCCAGTCAGGCGCGACCCGGTGGGCGGTGCTGGCGTCGAGGAGTTTCGGGGCGGCGGCGCCGAGGCTGTCGGCGAGCGCGACGGACTCGCGCGCGGCGGCATCGGGCAGGCAGAGCACCACCAGGTCGACGTCGCGCATCAGGGCGCGGCGGGCGTCGGGGTCCTTGCGGGCATCGGCGGACAGGCTTCGCAGGGCCACCTGCGGCAGCGCGAGCAGGCGCTCGCGGATGCCGAGCCCCGTGGTGCCGGCCTCGCCGTCGATGAACACTGTCGCGCTCGCCATGTGCGGTCTCCTTGCCGGCGCATCGTCGTACAGGGCGGGGCGAAAAAGCAAGAGGGGCGGACCCACCGGGCCCGCCCCCCTGCCGTGCAGATAAGGAAAACCGGCTCAGCGCTTGCTGAACTGGAAGCTCCGGCGGGCCTTGGCGCGGCCGTATTTCTTGCGCTCGACGACGCGGCTGTCGCGGGTGAGGAAGCCGGCCAGCTTCAGGATCGGCCGCAATTCCGGCTCGTAGTTGGTGAGCGCGCGTGAAATGCCGTGGCGCAGCGCGCCGGCCTGGCCGGACAGGCCGCCGCCGACCACGGTGCAATAGACGTCGAACTGATTGTAACGGTCGGCCACCAGGAAGGGCTGGGTGATCAGCATGCGCAGCACGGGGCGGGCGAAATACTGGCCCACCCGCTTGCCGTTCACCTGGATCTCGCCCTTGCCCGGCTTCAGCCAGACGCGCGCCACCGCGTTCTTGCGCCGGCCGGTGGCATAGGAACGGCCGAGCGCGTCGCGCTTGGGTTCGCGCTTGGGCTGATCGGTCGGCACCGCGGCGGCGACGGCGATGTCCTTGAGGTCGGAAAAAACGCGGGTCTGCGGGGTGTCGGACATCGTCTCAGACCCTCCTGTTCTTGCGGTTGAGCGCGCCAACGTCCAGCGCAATCGGCGCCTGGCCGTCGTGCGGATGTTCGGCGCCGCCATAGACGTGCAGGTGCTTCATTTGCATCCGCTGCAACGGGCCGCGGGTGATCATGCGCTCGACCGCCTTCTCCAGCACGCGCTCGGGGTGGCCGCTGTCGAGGCGCGCGCGGATGCTGCGGCTCTTGATGCCGCCGGCGTAGCCGGTGTGCCAGTAGAACATGGTCTGGTCGAGCTTGTTGCCGGTCAGCTTGACCTTGGCGGCGTTGATGACGACGACGTTGTCGCCGCAGTCGACATGCGGGGTGAACTGCGGCTTGTTCTTGCCGCGCAGGTGGGTGGCGATGATGACGGCGAGGCGGCCCAGAACCAGGCCTTCGGCATCGATCAGCACCCAGCCCTTCTTCACCTCCGCGGGCTTCAGCGAGAGGGTGGTCTTCATGGGTCGCATCCTCAGGAGAGATCAGGGGGCGGCTTATGCCGGCCGGGGCGGTCGCGGTCAAGCGGTTTTGTCTGTGGTAATATAATACCACAGACCTTTCCCGCTGCATCTGCCAGCGGAAATGTCGTCCTACCGCGCGGTTGACTTCGTGGCGTCAGGCGGGGCATCCGGCAAATCGGTCTGCCAGCCGCCGCCGAGCGCCTTGTAGATCTGCACCATGTCGGTCGAGACCAGGGTGGTGCTGTCGGTGAGCTGCTGCTGGGCCGCCAGCAGATTGCGCTGGGCGTCCAGCACCTGCAGGAAATCGACGAGGCCATCGGCGTAGCGGTCGCGCGCCAGCCCCAGTGCCCGGCGATTCTGCTCGACGGCCTGCTGCAACCGGTCGCTCCGGCGCTGTTCGTTCTGATAGGCGGTCAGCGCGTTGTCCACCTCGTGCAGGGCGTTGAGCACGGTGCGCTGATAGGTCACGGCGGCTTCCTGCTGCTGCGCCTCGCGCAGTTCCAGCGTGTGGGTCAGCCGGCCGCCCGCGAAAATCGGCAGGGTGAGCGAGGGGCCGAAGGCATAGGTGTTCGCGTGCCCCCAGTCCGTCAGGTTGGCGAACTGCAGGCCCTGGATGGCGACGCTGCCGGACAGCATGAAGCTCGGGTAGAAATCGCCCACCGCCACGCCGACGTTGGCGGTGGCGGCATGCAACTGCGCCTCCGCCTCGCGGATGTCGGGGCGGCGGCGCGCCAGTTCCGAGGGCAGGCCGACCGGCACGCGCGGCGGCACCGGCGGAATCGCCTGCGGCGGGGCGAGCTGGGTGGTCATCGCCGACGGCCCCTCGCCGAGCAACTGGCCGATGGCGTTGATGAGCACCGCCTCCCGCGTCTCCAGCGCCGGCAATTCGGCGTCGATGCTGGCCACCTGGGCGGCGGCGGTGGCGACGTCGAGATCGGTGGTGACCCCGCCCTCCGCACGCTGGCGCGTCAGCTCCAGGCTCTGGCGGGAGCTGTCGAGGTTCTGGCGGGTGATGTCGATGTTGCGTTGCACGCCGCGCAACTGGACGTAGTCGCGCGCCAACTCGGCCATGGCGGTCAGCAGCGTGTCGCGGCGGGCCTCCTCGCTGACGTTCACGCCGGCGGAGGCGGATTCGACGCCGCGGCGAACGCGACCCCACAGATCGAGCTCCCAGGAGGCGTCGAAGCCGTACTGGAACAGGTCGTAGGGCGCGAACAGGTTGGGGTTCTTTCCCTGGGCGCCGCTCTGGGGATTGGCCAGGCCGTTGGCCTGGCTGGCCGCGCTGCTCGGCGGGTTCAGCCACAGGGTGCCCCGGTTGCTGGCCTGCTGGCGGGTGTAGCTGGCGTTGCCGTTCAGCGACGGCAGGGCGGCCGCCTCGACCACGCCGACCGTCTCGCGCGCCGCCGCCAGACGGAAGCCGGCCACCCGCACATCGAGATTGGCCAGCGCCAGACGCTGTTCCATGTCGGTCAGCACCGGGTCGCCGAACAGCTGCCACCATTGTGCATCGACCGGCTCGGCGACGGGCTGGCTGGGCACCGCCGCCTGGGGAGCGGCGCCGGTCCAGGAGGTGGGGTTCCACCACGGCTCTGGGCGGGCGAAATCGGGCCCGACCGTGCAGGCCGACAGCAGGACCAGCAGGGTCAGGGCGGCGGAGGCAGGCTTTGGCACCGTCGGAAAACTCCCCTCGCGTCGCGCCGTTGCGAAACGTGGCGCCGTCAACGTAGCCGCCCCACGCCGCGGGTCAACGCGGGCAGCCCGGCCGCGCCGGGTGGTGAGCCAGGCGTCATGCCTTTCGCGCGCCCCAGAAGATCGGGTACGGCGCCTTCACCACATCGACCAGATTGGTGCGCATGGCGGTGGGAATGAACCACTGGCCGACCGGGATGAACGGCACCTCCTGCCACGCCAGTACCTGCATCTGCTCGCAGATCGCCCGCTGCGCGGCGAGGTCGGGCGCCTCGAACCAGGCATCGCGCAGGGCCTCCAGGCGCGGGCTGGTGGGCCAGCCGAACCAGCCGTCGAAGCCGTTGCCGCGCAGCGGGAAATGGCTGGCCGGGGTGGCCACCGACAGGCCCTCGTAGGTGGTGCAGAAGGAACTCCAGCCGCCCTTCTCCACCGGCTCGCGGCTGGTCCGGCGCTGCACCAGCGTGCCCCAGTCCATGCTGGCATACTCGACGTTCAGCCCGACCCGCTGGAAGAGGTCGCGGGCCACCTGGCAGATCGCCTGCAGCGCCGGGTAGTCCGACGGCGACATCAGCAGCACTTTCTCGCCCTTGTAGCCGCTGTCGGCGACCAGCCGTTTCGCCAGCGCCAGGTCGCGCGGGGCGGTGAGCGCCGCCATCCCGGCGTCGTTGGCCATCGGCAGGCCGGGCGTGAACACGCCGGCCGGCAGATGATACAGTTCGGGCTCGCTGCCCATCGCCGCCTCGAGGAACTGCTGCTGATCGACCGCCGGCAACAGCGCGCGGCGCAGTTTGGCATTGTCGAACGGCGGCTGGATGTGGTTCAGCGCGATCATCGGCATGACGCCGACCGCGTCGTTCACCAGCACCTTCACCCCCGGGGCGGCGCGCAACGACGCCAGCAGATCGACCAGGGGCTGCTGCACCCAGTCCACCTCGCCCTGCTGCAACGCCGCGGCCTGGGTGGCGGAGTCGGGCATGATGATCCACTCGACGCGGTCGAAGTTCGCCACCTTGCCGCCGCTGGTGAAGTCGGGCGGCCCGGCGACCGGCAGGTACCTGTCCCAGCGCGCATAGACCGCCTTGGCGCCGGAGATCCATTCGTCGCGCAGGAAGCGGTATGGCCCGCTGCCGACATACTCGCTGATCTGGGTGAACGCGTCGGTGCGGCTGATGCGCTCCGGCATGATGAAGCAGGAGTCGGTGCCGAGCGCCTCCAGCATGAGGGCATAGGGCCGTTTCAGCCGGATCTCGAAGCGGCGGTCGTCGAGGACGCGGATGTCGTCGAGCCGCGCCAGCATGGCCTGGCCGAGACCGCGCCGCTTGGCCCAGCGCAGGATGGAGGGCACGCAATCCTGCGCCCGCACCGGTTCGTTGTCGTGGAACAGCAGGCCCTCGCGCAGGGTGAAGCGCCAGGTCAGGCGGTCCTCGGAAAGCTCGTGGCCGGCGGCCATCTGCGGGGTGGGGAGGCCCTTGGAAGTCTCGCCGTAGAGGGTGTCCCAGATCAGGTACGCGTGATTGCGGGCGACCGTGGTGGTGGTCCAGACCGGGTCCGGATTCTGCAGGTTACCCTCGGGCACGAAACGCAGCACGCGCGCGGCCCCCTGGGCGATCGCCGGGCGGGCCAGGGCAGCCGCGGCGCTCGCCGCGCCCGCGAGGAAGGTCCTGCGTTGCATCTGGGTGGTCCCCTTTGACACCGGCCGGCGAGTCTACACCGAACCGCCGCGGCCGCCGAGTGGGGCCGTAACGGTTGCCGATCGCGCCGCGGCGGGGCAGGGTGCGGCCGACTCTTGACGAACTGGAGCGACCCATGAACACGACCGACAAAGTGCTGGCCCGCATCGAGGCGAATTTCGCCGACGCCCAGGCCCGCTGGATGGACTGGCTGCGCATTCCCAGCGTCAGCGCCCAGCCCGCCCACGCCGCCGACAGCCGGCGCGCCGCCGAATACGCGGTGGCGCAACTGGCCGATATCGGCTTTGAGATTTCGGTGCGCGACACCGCGGGCGCGCCTTGCGTGGTCGGCCATCACCCCGGCCCCGGCGGCGACGTGCCGCACCTGCTCTACTACGGCCACTACGACGTGCAGCCCGCCGAGCCGCTGGAGCTGTGGACCCACCCGCCGTTCGAGCCGACCCTGGTGGACGGGCCGCACGGCAAGCGCGTCTATGCGCGCGGCGCGGTCGACGACAAGGGCCAGGTGTCGATGTGGCTGAACGCCTTCCGCGCCTGGCACGCCGAGACCGGCACCCTGCCGTGCCGCGTCAGCGTGCTGATCGAGGGCGAGGAAGAGATCAGCAGCATCAACTTCAAGCCCTTCGTCGCCGCCAACCGCGACGAGTTGCGCGCCGATGTGGCCATCATCTCCGACACCGGCATGTGGGACATCGACACCCCCGCCCTGACCGCCGGGCTGCGCGGCATCGTCTATCTCCAGGTCGACCTGAAGGCCGCCAACCGCGACCTGCATTCCGGCATGTACGGCGGCTCCGCGCTCAACCCGATCAACGCCCTGGTCACCGCGCTCGGCCAGTTGAAGGACGCGGGCGGGCGGGTCCAGCTGCCCGGCTTCTACGACGGCGTGCGCGACATCCCGCCGGCCCTGGCGGCGCAGTGGGCCGCGCTCGGTTTCGACGAAGCCCGCTATCTGCGCGACATCGGCATGACCACGCCGTACGGCGAGACCGGCCGCACCGCCCTGGAGCGGCTGTGGGCGCGGCCGACCTGCGACATCAACGGCATCTGGGGCGGCTACCAGGGACCCGGCAGCAAGACCGTCATCGCCGCCGAGGCGAGCGCGAAGGTGAGTTTTCGGCTCGTGCCCGGCCAGGACCCGGAGAAGGTCGTCGCCGGGTTCAAGCAGTTCATGCAGGACCACGTTCCGCCCGACGCGAAACTGTCGTTCCAGTTGTTCGGCTGCGGCGCCGGGCTGGAGATCCCCACCGGCGACCGCTTCGTGCAGGCCGCCGCGAAGGCGCTCGAGGCCGAATACGGCAAGGCCCCCGCCATGATCGGCTGCGGCGGGTCGATTCCGGTGGTGGAAACCCTGCTGGGCGAACTCGGCCTGAACACCGTGCTGATGGGCTTCGGGCTCGACGACGACCAGGTGCACAGCCCGAACGAGAAATTCGAGGTGCGCTGCTTCCATAAGGGCATGCGCGCCCACGCACGCCTGCTCGGGGCGCTGGGGTAGGCAAGGCCGGGGGGCCAGGGGGGCAAACCCCCCTGGACTTTTGTTACCGCGGGGCCCGTCAGTGGGCCGGTTTCAGCGTCCGCTGGACCAGCACCTTATCGGCGGCCCTTTTGTCGACCAGCATGCAGGATGCGACGACGCCGATCAGCGCCGTGCAGGCCACCCAGATCCACGCCATGAAATAGCTCGTGGTATTGGTGGCGGGATCGACCGTGATCAGCCAGCCCATGATGTAGGGGCTGGCCGCCGCCGCCATGTAGGCGAAGCAGTTCACGAAGCCCATCGCCTTGCCGTAGACCTCGATCGGGAACATGTCGGCGGGCAGGCTGATGGCCGGCCCCCACGCCATGTTCGAGAAGAACCCGGCGAGGCTCAGGGTCAACAGCAGCAACCCCGGCGCCACTCCCTTCTCGAGCGTGGCCAGCAGCAGCACGAACGGGATCATCGCCGCGAAGCACAGGATGATCATCGGCTTGCGGCGACCGTGCAGCAGCCGGTCGGAAACCCAGCCCGACAGGAACGCGCCGAGCATACCGCCGATGAAGTAGATGGAGGCCCAAACCCCCATCTTCATCACCGAGAATCCATGCACCTGGACCAGGTACTGCGCCGACCACGTCATCACGCCCCAGTAGGCGAGCTGCGAGGCGATATAGACGAAGACCAGCGGGACATAGCCGGGGGTCTTCAGGATGGTGCCCATCGAAATACTGAGCGAGCGCGACTGGGCGGCGATCGCCACGTCGTTGCCGGCGGTCACGTCGGCGGCACTGATGATGCCCTGCTCGATTTCCTCGCTGTAGGATTCGAGGGCTTCGGACTTGTCGACGAAGCGGTTCTTCTCCGGCTTGTCGAAGACGAAGGCGAGAATCAGCACGAAGGGCACGAGACCGCAGAAAGCCAGGATGTGGAATACGTCGCGCCAGTCATTGCCCAACCATGCGTAAAGCGCGGTGGCCATCATCGGCGCCCAGGCCGGCGTGATGATCCACGACCACGACAGCACGCTTTGCGCCCGCGCCCGCTGCAATGGCGGGAAATAGCGCACGATCAGCCGCGTCGAGGGCACGAATTCGGTGCCGATCATGATGCCGAACAGCACCATGCGGAAGTACCACTCGTTGACGCTGCGGACCTCGCCCTGCCAATAGGTCAGGATGCTCCAGGCGATCACCGAAAAGATCATCACCCGGCGCGACCCGATGCGATCGCAGACCCAGCCCGTGACCAGCTGGGCCGGACCGTAGAAGATCAGCATCAGGGCGGCGCCGATGCCGATCTCGACATTGGTCATGCCAATGTCCTTGGAAATGAAGGGGATCAGGACGTTCGTCTTGACCCTGTCCAAATACTGGATTGAATAGCACAGCGTCAGGATAGCTGCCAGCCAGTAACGGAAGCGGTATCCCGTCATTTTCACCACGGCCTCGACCATTGATGCCCTCCGACTCCCCGGCGCGCGAGAGCCAGGCGGCGATGCCCGTCTCGCGGCGCCCCTGCCGTTACGACGCCGCCAATGCACCGGAGCCGGGTTTGCCAGGCAGGCCTGCCGGGTGCCGGATCCATCAGGCCCAGATGATCGGCCGCGCCAAAAGAACGTTCGCACGCGCAGGCAATAAAGGACAACGGTTTATTTCTGATCAGTCACGGACGGCCGGCAAATTGTTCCCCGCCCAGTATTGCCCGCAGTCTCCCCGGGCCGGTCGGGCATGGCTGTCGGGCGCGTGGCCGGCCGGCGTGCGTGCGCCGCGTTTGCCCCGCTTCCCGGTGGCGGACTACACTCGTTGCCATGAACACGCGCGCTGCCGCGATCGGCGGGGCGGTGTTGCTTCTGCTCGCCGCCGGCGGGTTGGGGTGGCGCTTCCTCGGCGATTTTTCCTCCCCGGACAATTCCCTCGCCGGTTCGGCGCCCCTGCCGGTGCCGCCGGTGCCGCCACGGCTGGTCGAGGGACCGCGTTACGAGCAATGCCTCGCCATGCTGCCGAACGACCCGCGTGGTGCGGCCAACTTCGCCGAAAGCTGGAGCGATGGCGGCGAGGGCGCGGCCCACTGCGCGGCGCTGGCCGAGGTCGCGCTCGGCAATGTCCAGATGGGCGCCGATCACCTGGCGCGCCTGGCCGCCGCCAGCCATGCGCCCGCGGCGGCGCGGGCGGCGGTGTATGAACAGGCCGCCCAGGCTTGGCTGATGGTCGGCCGGGCCGCGCAGGCGTTCGCCGCCGGCACCGCAGCGCTGGCGCTGGCGCCAGACGACGCCGACCTGCTGGTCGACCGCGCCGTCGCCGCCGCCACGCTCAACCGCTTCGACGATGCCCTGGCCGACCTGACGCACGCGCTCGACATCGACCCGAACCGGGCGGAGGTGCTGGTGCTGCGCGCCGCCACCTGGCGCCATCTCGGCCAGCTCGGGCTGGCGCAGGACGACGTCGACCGGGCCATCGCGATCGACCCCGAGAACGCCGAGGCGATGCTGGAACGCGGCATCCTGCGGCAGCGCCGCGACGACCCGGCGGGCGCGCGCGAGGACTGGGAACGCGCGATCCTGCTCGCGCCCGATTCGCCGACTGCCGATCTGGCCGAACAGAACCTCGCGCTGCTGGAGGCGGGGCCGCAACAACCGTAGAAGAATGCCCTAACGGTTTCTGGTTGAGACCCGGCCAGCGAATGGGCGTTCAGGTCTCCGATTTCGCCTTGGCGTCGCGCTGGTACACGGCGAAGATGGCCTTGCCGATCAGCGAGGTCTCGGCCGCCATGCAGCGCTCATACACGCGAGCTCGCGTGCCCTGAATCGCGACGCTGTCCGGTGCGGCGATGGCGGCGAGTTCGACGAGGTGGGCCGCCAGCCGGGTCCGTCCGCCTTCGGCCAGGACCGCGGCGCGCTGCGCCAGCTTGTCGGCCCCGCCTGACAGGCCAGCCAGTTCGGCCGCCAGTTCGTTCGCCCGGGCAGGCTTGAGATGGCTGGGGTCCCCGTCAAACCACCCAGCGTAGAGATGCCAGATGCCGCGCACGACGAATTCCGGGTCGTCGTACTTCGGCAGCAGGTAAGGCCGCGCGAGGAGATGCGCGGGCGCGGCTACGGCATGCAGGACTTCGTCCAGCGAGCTTCCCTTGTTCATCAGGTCGAGTGTCTGGCGCGTCAGGCTCTCCAGCAACTCGGCGCCATCACCCAAGACCTGTGCCACCCTGGCCGCGCCAAAGATGACCGGACCGTGGCCGGGGATCAGCACCTCCGGCTGCAACGCCTCCATACGCCGCAGGGCGGCGGCCCAATCCGGGGCGTAGCGCTGGACCTTGCGTGGATTGCCTGCATTCGGGAACATCCAGATCACGAAGTCGCCGCTCGCCAGGACACGGCGATCGGGCAGCCAGACGAAGGTGGCGTCGTCGGTCTCACCCCGCCCATGGAAAAGGTCGATCCGCTCTCCGCCGATCGTCAGGGCCAGGGTGTCGTCGTAGACCTCGTCAGGGCGCCGTTGACCGATGGGGTAGACGTAGTCCGGGAAATTGAACTGCTGACCTTGAACAATGCTGTTGAAGCCGTGCGACGCGTCGTAGCGACTCAACCGGCCCAGCACGTTCCGGTGAGCAATGATGCGCGGCCTGGGAATGCCCCGTGCGTCGGCCTCCGCGTCGATGAGCGCGATGCCGCTGGTGTGGTCGACATGGCCGTGCGTGTAGATCACGGTGTGGACGGGACTGTCGTCCCAGCGCCGGATGGCGGCCAGCGTTTTGTCCGCCGTGCCGGGCTTGGCGGTGTCGATAAAGACGAGCCCGGCCGAGGTGCGGATGACAGTGACGCTGCCGCAGAAATAGGTCGTGTGGACGGTGATGATGTTTTCGCCGACGGCGGTGATGGCGCCATCCGAAACGGCCTGCGTCCATTCCTCCATCGACGCCAATCCGCTCCAGAGCCGCTCGAAAAGCTGGTCCGGTTCCACTTCACGATCCCCATGGCGTTCGCGGGCGAGCAGTCTGACCACGGTCGGTGGGTGTTCTGCACTTGTTCCCGCTCAGTGCGAAGCCCGCTTTGGGTCGTCGCGGCGATGGCTGGGCGGGCATCAAGTGTCGGATTTCATCCGCTAGAAATCCAGGTCCGCGTAGTATCCGGGCGGCGTCATTCCCGGCACCCGGTCGGCCAGCAGCGGGCGGAAACTCGGCCGGCACTTCATCCGCGCATACCACTCCCGGGTCGGCGGGCTGACCGACCAGTCGATGTCGCCCTGAAAATCCAGCACCGACAAATGCGCCGCGGCGGCGAAGTCGGCCAGCGACACGTGCCCGCCGGCCAGCCATTTGCGCGTCTCGGCCAGCCAACCCAGGTAGCGCAGATGCTCGCGCAGATTGGCGTAGCCCGCCCGCAGCGCGGCGGCATCGGGATGGCCGACGCCGGAGACGCGCTTGAGGTATTTCTCGCCGTTGAGGTTGCGCGTCACCTCGTCGGCGAACTTGCCGTCGAACCAGGCGAGCAAGCGCCGCACCTCGACCCGCTCGCCCAGGGTCTCGCCGAGCAGCGGCGTGTCGGGATAGGCCTCGTCCAGGTATTCGCAGATCACCCCGGAATCGGGCACGGCGAGGCCGTTGTCCTCCAGCAGCGTGGGCACGGTGGCGGCCGGATTGAGCTCCAGGTACTCGGGGCGCCGCTCCCACACCTTCTCGGCCCTGAGGTCGAACGACAGCCGCTTCTCGGCCAGTACCAGCCGCACCTTGCGGCAATCGGGCGAGAGTGGAAGGTGGAACAATGTGCGCATCGCCGGAGCGTTATGACACCAGCGGGCGGACGCGCCAACCCGGCGCGCCCGATCCGTTCACGCGCGCAGCGCCTCCAGGCTCTCGTCGGTCAGGGGTTGCGGCAGGTATTTCACGTACTCCTTAGGCACCACCTGCCAGAAGTGCGGCACTTCGCGTTCCCAGTCATGCAGCAGCATCTTGGCGTAGCGGCTGGAGGTCTCGGCGGCATGGGTGACCACCAGACCCTTCAGCACACCCTCCCAATAGCGGCTCGCCAGCCGCTGACGGGTCAGCGTATCGGGGTTCACGCGCAGGTGGAAACGGTTCTCCGGGTCGTAGACGAAGGCGACGCCGCCGGTGAACCCGGCGCCGAAATTGTCGCCCACGCTCCCCAGCACCACCACCGTGCCGCCGGTCATGTACTCGCAGCCGTTCGAACCGCAGCCCTCCACCACCGCGATGGCGCCCGAGTTGCGCACCGCGAAGCGCTCCCCGGCCTGGCCGGCGGCGAACAGGAACCCGGCGGTCGCCCCGTAGAGCACGGTGTTGCCGATGATCGTGTTGTGCTGGCTCACCAACGTGGACGACGGCCCCGGACGCACCACGATGGTCGCCCCCGACAGGCCCTTGCCGACATAGTCGTTGGCGTCGCCGAACACTTCCAGCTTCAGCCCCTGCACCGCGAAGGCGCCCAGCGACTGGCCGGCGGAGCCGCGCAGCCGCACCGTCAGATGACCGGGTTGCAGCCCCGTCATGCCGTATTTGCGCACGATGCGCGACGAGATCCTGGTGCCGATGGCGCGGTGCGTGTTGCGGATCGTGTACTGCAACTGCATCTTCTCGCCACGCTCGAACAGCGCCACCGCGTCGGTGATCATCTGCGCGTCCAGCGTCTCCGGCACCTCGTTGCGTCCCTCCATCGAGCAATAGCGCGGATAGGGGCCGGGGTCGGCCTGCACCAGCAGCGGATTGAGGTCGAGGTCGTCCAGCACCTCCGAGCCGCGGCTGATCTGGCGCAGCAGATCGGTGCGCCCGATCACCTCGGCCAGCGTGCGCGCGCCCAGGGAGGCGAGAATCTGGCGCACATCGTCGGCGATGAAGCTGAACAGGCTGATCACCTTCTCCGGCGAGCCCTCGAACTTGGCGCGCAGCTTCTCGTCCTGGGTGCACACCCCGACCGGGCAGGTGTTGGAGTGGCATTGCCGCACCATGATGCAGCCCATCGCCACCAGGCTCGCGGTGCCGATGCCGAACTCCTCGGCGCCGAGCATGGCGGCGATCACCACGTCGCGGCCGGTCTTGATGCCGCCGTCGGTGCGCAGCCGCACCCGGTGGCGCAGCCGGTTCAGCATCAGCACCTGATGCACCTCCGACAGCCCCATCTCCCAGGGCAGCCCGGCGTATTTGATGCTGCTCTGCGGCGAGGCGCCGGTGCCGCCGGAATGGCCAGAGATCAGGATGGCATCCGCGCGCGCCTTGGCGACCCCCGCCGCCACCGTGCCGATGCCGCTGCGCGACACCAGCTTCACGCAGACCGCGGCGTCCGGATTGATCTGCTTGAGGTCGTAGATGAGCTGCGCCAGGTCCTCGATCGAGTAGATGTCGTGGTGCGGCGGCGGGCTGATCAGCATCACCCCGGGGGTGGAGTGGCGCAGCTTGCCGATCAGCTCGGTCACCTTGAAGCCGGGCAACTGGCCGCCCTCGCCCGGCTTGGCGCCCTGCGCCACCTTGATCTCGATTTCGCGGCAGGCGTTGAGGTATTCGGCGGTGACGCCGAAGCGGCCGGAGGCGATCTGCTTGATCGCCGATGCGGCGTTGTCGCCGTTCGGCCGCGGCATGGCGCGGCCGGGGTCTTCGCCGCCCTCGCCCGAATCGCTGCGCGCGCCGATGCGGTTCATGGCGATCGACAGCGTCTCGTGCGCTTCCGGGCTCAGCGCGCCGACCGAAATCCCCGGCGTCACCAGCCGCTTGCGGATCTCGGTGATGCTCTCGACCTCATCCACCGATATCGGCTTCACGCCATCGGTGCGGAAGTCCAGCAGGTCGCGCAGCGCGATCGGCGGCATCTTGCGCACCGCATCGGCGTAGCGGCGATAGATGGAGAAACTGTCGGTCGCCACCGCCTCTTGCAACAGGTGGATCAGGCGGCCGTCGAGCGCGTGCGTCTCGCCGCTGTGGCGCAGCTTGTAGAGGCCGCCCACCGGCAGCATGACCGCCTCGCCGTCCCAGGCCGTGTGGTGCTTCTCCAGCACCTTCTGGGAAATGCCGGAAAGCCCGATGCCGGAGATGCGCGACTGCATGCCGGGGAAGAATTCGGCCACCAGCTGGCGCGACAGGCCGATCGCCTCGAAATTGCAGCCGCCGCGATAGGATGAGATGACCGAGATGCCCATCTTGGACATCACCTTCAGCAAGCCCTTGTCGACCGCCTTCTTGAAGCGGCCGATGGCGTCCTTCAGCGTCATCTCGCCGAACAGGCCGCGGCGATGGCGGTCGGCGATGCTCTCCTGCGCCAGATAGGCGTTCACCGTGGTGGCGCCGACGCCGATCAGCACGGCGAAGGTGTGCACGTCCATGCACTCGGCGCAGCGCACGTTCAGGCTGGTGAAGGTGCGCAGGGACTGCCGCACCAGGTGGGTGTGCACGCCGCCGGTGGCCAGGATCATCGGGATGGCGGCGCGCTCGCGGCAGGACGCCTCGTCGGTCAGGATGACGTGCTTGCAGCCGCTGCGCACGCCTTCCTCGGCCTCGCGGCGGATGCGGGCCAGCGCCGCGCGCAGCCCGGCCTCGCCGTCGGCGGCGAGGAAAGTGCAGTCCACCACGCAGGCGGAGTCGCCCATGTAGGCGCGCATCGCCTCGAACTCGGCGGTGGAGAGCACCGGGCTTTCCAGTTGCAGCAGATCGAACTGGCTGGAGTCCTCGTCCAGCACGTTGCCGAGGTTGCCCAGCCGCGTCTTCAACGTCATCACCCGCGTCTCGCGCAGGCTGTCGATCGGCGGGTTGGTGACCTGGCTGAAATTCTGCCGGAAGTAGTGGTGCAGGCCGCGGTACTTGTCGGAGAGCACGGCGATGGGCGTGTCGTCGCCCATGCTGCCCAGCGCCTCCTGCGCATCCTCCACCATCGGGTGCAGGATGGTCTCCAACTCCTCCAGCGTCACCCCGCCGGCGAACTGGCGGCGGCGCAGTTCCTCGCCCTGCCAGCGCACCGGCTCGGGCGCGTCGGTTTTCACGATGTGGTCGATCTGGCGGATGCGCTTGGCCCAGTCGCCATAGGCGTGGCGGGCGGCCAGCGTGTCCTTCAGTTCCTCGTCGCCGAAGAAGCGGGCCTGGTCGAGATCCACCGCGATGGTCTGGCCCGGACCGACCCGGCCCTTCTCGACGATGTCGGCTTCGTCCAGCTTCACCATGCCGGTTTCCGAGCCGACGATCAGCATGGCGTGGCGGCTGATGGTGTAGCGCAGCGGCCGCAGCCCGTTGCGGTCCATCCCGGCGATCACCCAGCGGCCGTCGGTGGCGGCGATCGCCGCCGGCCCGTCCCAGGGCTCCATGACGGCGTTGCAATAGAGAAACATGTCGCGGTGCGGCGTCGGCATGGTGGCGTCCTGCCCGACGCTGGCCGGGATCAGCATCGCCTTGGCCATCGGCGCGTCGCGGCCGGCCCGCACCAGCACCTCGAAGACGTTGTCGAGAATGGCGGTGTCCGACCCGCCGGCCTGCACCACCGGCTTGATGTCCTCGATCCAGGGGTCGAGACCCGGGTCGGCCAGCCGGGTCTCGTGGCTTTTCATCCAGTTGATGTTGCCCGACAGCGTGTTGATCTCGCCGTTGTGGGCCAGCATGCGGAAGGGCTGCGCCAGCCGCCAGGTCGGGAAGGTGTTGGTGCTGTAGCGCTGATGGTAGATGGCGAAGCGGGAGGCGAAGCGCGGATCGTTCAGGTCGGGGTAGAAATCGGCCAGGTTCTCGGCCAGGAACATGCCCTTGTAGATGATCGAGCGGCACGACAGCGAACAGAAATACAGCTCCGGGATCTGCGCCGCGATCGCCTGCTTCTCGATGCGCCGGCGGATCACGTAGAGCTCGCGCTCGAAGTCCGCGTCGCCGGCGCCGGCGCGCGGGTTCCAGATCATGATCTGCTCGATTTCCGGACGGGTGGCATTGGCCTTTTCGCCGATGCACTCGACGTTGATCGGCACCTGCCGCCAGCCGTAGATGGCATAGCCGAAGTTGAGAATTTCGGTCTCGACGATCTGCCGGCAACGCTCCTGCGCGCCGAGATCGGTCTTCGGCAGGAACACCTGGCCGACCGCGATCGGCCCCGGGTGCACCTTGTCGCCGCCGCGCTCCACGGCGTCGGCGAAGAAGTCCTGCGGGATTTCGACGTGGATGCCGGCGCCGTCGCCGGTCTTGCCGTCGGCGTCGACCGCGCCGCGGTGCCAGACCGCTTTCAACGCGTCGATGCCGGCCTGCACCACGTCGCGGCGGCGGCGGCCGTCCAGCGCCGCGACCAGGCCGACGCCGCAGGCATCGTGCTCCTGGGCGGCATCGTAGGTGGCGGACAGAGCCGCCGCGTTGCGCTGCCAGGCGGCGAGGAAGTCAGCGGCGGATTCGGAATGCGTCATGGCCGGAGCCTCCTTCAGAAGTTCACGCCGTGGGCCTGCAGCGCGTCGGCATGGCGGGTGATCGCGTCGCGAAAGACCTGCTGCCCCAGCAGTTGAATTTGGCGCCGATCGTCGCGCTCGACGGCCGGCATGGACTGAATCCAGCGCTGACCGACGGGGGAGGCGAAGAACGTCCGCATCTGGGCCAGGTCGGACGCGGTGAAGCCCGCCGCCAGGTTCTCGACCAGCAGCGCCGCGATCCTGGCCTCGACGTCCCGGAAGTCGGGCATGATGATCTCGTCGACGATCCGGGCGGCCTCGTCCAGCGATTTGCCGCTCCGCTGGGCGGTCGCCTGCACGGCCTGGGCGCGCAGCTGCGCGACGGTGTTGCGGGCACGATCGGGGAACAGCAACAGATCGCCCAGGGCACGGGCCTCGCGCCGGCTGTCGTCGGTGGCGGCCAGCGGCACCGAAGCAGGCCGCAGCTGAGCCGCGGCGGCCGCGCTGCCGGCGTTGCCCGCAGATGATTTCGCCGGGGACTGCGCCGCGGCGCCGAGCGACAGCAGCAGGCCGGCGGCGAGCGATATCAGGCGAAGCATGGTCATGGCGTTCCTCCGCTCAGAACCGCAGCCCGCGGGCGCGCAGTTCTTCGGCCTGGCTTTCGACGATGCCGCTGAACACGCGCTGGCTCCAGTTCTCCGAGCCTTGCGCCGCCTGCTGGGCGATCGTGGGCTGCAGGCGCAGGTAGCGCTGGCCGAGCGGGGACGCGAAGAAGCTGTGCAGCAGCCGCAACTCGGCGGGGGTGAAATTGCTGGCCCAGGGCTCCAGCAACACCGCCGTCAGCTCGTCGCGGCGGGCGGTGTAGCCGGGCATCAGCAACTGGTCCACGATCGGGGCGGCGACGTCCAGCTCCTTGCCGCCCTGCTGCATGGTGCGGCGCAGCAGGTCGCGGTGGATGGCGGCGAGTGCATCGGTGACCTGGGCATTGATGCCGATCACCGCGCCGAGGGCGCGCGCCGCGTGGCGGCTCTCCTCGGTGGCCCCCGGCGGCGCGTTCGGCCCGGCGGGGACGGGTTGCGCCCAGGCGGCGGGCGCCAGCAGCAGGGCGGCGAGCAGGATGGCAGCGCGGCGCATGGCGCTCACTCCGCGGCCAGCTGGGGCACCGGGTCGGCCTGCGCCGCGAACCCGCCGATCCAGGCGTGCATCTGCGCCGCCGCGTCGCGGCCGTCGCGGATCGCCCATACCACCAGCGAGGCGCCGCGCACGATGTCGCCGGCGGCGAACACCCCGGGGAGCGCGGTCATGAACGACCGGTGATCGACCTTCAGCGTGCCCCAGCGCGTCACCGCCAGCGCCGGCTCGCCGAAGACGGCGGGAAGGTCCTCGGGGTCGAAGCCGAGCGCCTTGATGACCAGCGTGCCCGGCACGGTGAAGTGGCTGCCCTCGACCGGCTCCACGCTCTGCCGGCCGGAGGCGTCGGGCAGGCCGAGATGCATGCGGACCGCCCGCACGCCGGTCACCGCCTGATCGCCCAGGAACGCCTCCGGAGCCGACAGCCAGAGGAACTCCACGCCCTCCTCTTCGGCGTTCTTCACCTCGCGCATGGAGCCCGGCATGTTGGCGCGGTCGCGGCGGTAGAGGCACCGCACCGCGTGCGCGCCCTGGCGCACCGCGGTGCGCACGCAATCCATGGCGGTATCGCCGCCGCCGATCACCACCACGTCGCGGCCGGCCGCGTCCAGCTCGCCGGATTCGAAGTCCGCCACCGCGTCGCCCAGCCCCTTGCGGTTGGAGGCGGTGAGGAAGTCGAGCGCCTTGACGATGCCGGGCAGGCCGGCGCCGGGACCGCCGATTTCGCGCGCCCGGTAGACCCCGGTGGCGAGCAGCACCGCGACGTGGCGGTCCCGCAGGGCGTCCAGCGTGACGTCGCGGCCGATGTCGGTGTTGAGATGGAACTCCACGCCGGCCTGCTCCAACAGCAGCCGGCGGCGCTCCACGATCTGCTTGTCCAGCTTGAAGCTGGGGATGCCATAGATCATCAGCCCGCCGACGCGGTCGTAGCGGTCATAGACATGCACCGCGTAGCCCTGCCGGCGGAGCTGCCCGGCGGCGGCGAGCCCGCCGGGACCGGCACCGACGATGCCGACGGACAGCCCGTTCTCGGCCAGCGGCGTGGGCGGGCGCACCCAGCCCCGCTCGAAGGCGGTGTCGGTGATGAAACGCTCGACCGCCCCGATGGTGACGCTCTCGAAGCCCTTCTCGATGACGCAGTTGCCCTCGCACAGCCGGTCCTGAGGACAGATGCGGCCGCAGATCTCGGGGAAGGTGTTGGTGGCGCTGCTGACCTCGTAGGCTTCCTCGAGACGGCCCTCGGCGGTCAGCTTGAGCCAGTCCGGAATGTTGTTCTGCAGCGGGCAGTGGACCTGGCAGAACGGGATGCCGCACTGGCTGCACCGGCTGGACTGCTGGCGCGCCTGGGGGGGATCGAAATCGGTGTAGATTTCGCTGAAATCGGCGCGCCGCGCGGTGGGGTCGCGCTTCTGCGGGGTCTGCTGCGGGACGCTGACGAACTGGAGCATGCGATTGGCCATGCCGGACTCTCCTCGCGGGCGCAGCCGCGAGGGTCGGGCGCGCCCACGGCGCTATACGGCAATTCCGAGCGGCCGGCGAGCGCGAAAATGGAAGTTAAGACAGCATTGCTGTCCTATATGCCATGTTATCCCCCGAAGACCGACCTGTCGTTGCATATACCCGGAGAGAACAGGTCCGATCCGGTCCTATTGGGTCCCGCGAGCGCCCCCCGCCCCACCGCCCGGACGGAACTGGCGCAGATACTGCGGCACCACCAGCCCCATCGGCGTCGGCACGATGCCCAGCTCCGCCAGCCCGGCCGCCCCGGCGGCGACCACGTTGTCGCGCTCCAGCATGAGCAACTGGTCGCGGGTCAGCAGCTTGCCGGGCAGGCGCTCCAGCAACCCGGCCTGCATCCGCGCCAGTCGCGCCGGCACCGCGACCAGCGGGCGGCGGCGGCCCGTGGTCTGAAGGATCCACGCCAGCAGCTCGCGGAAGGTGAACACCTCGGGGCCGCCGAGTTCGAAAATCCGCCTGGCCGACCCGGGTTGCGTCAGCGCCGCCATCGCCGCATCGGCGACGTCGCCGACATAGACCGGCTGCAACCGGGTGGCGCCGGCGATCACCGGCATGCACGGCAGCATCCGCGCCATCTCGCCGAAGCGGTTGAAGAACTTGTCCTCCGGCCCGAACACGATGGAGGGGCGCAGGATCGTGGCGGTCGGGAAGGCCGCCAGCACCGCCGCCTCGCCCGCCGCCTTGGCGCGGCCGTAGGCGCTCGGGCTCGCCGCGTCGGCGCCGATCGCCGACATCTGCACCAGCCCCGCGACGCCCGCCGCGGCGGCAGCCCGCGCCACCGTGCCCGCGCCCTCGCCCATGACGCGGCCGAAATCGCCGGGCCGGTTTTCCGTCAGGATGCCGACCAGGTTCACCACCACGCCGGCCCCCTCGACGGCGCGCGCCACCGCCTCCGGGCTGGTCACCGGCGCGCGCAGCGGCACGATCTGGCCGACCGCCCCCATCGGTTTGAGCGGCAGCACCGCCTCGGTGTCGCGCACGGCGACACGCACCACGTAGCCCTGGCGGGCCAGGCGCCGCACGAGGTGCCGGCCGATGAAGCCCGAGCCGCCGAATACCGTCGCGACGTCGCGCGTCCTGACCCCCATCGCGGCCTCGTCCGTTGCTGTCATGCGACGCTTCATAAGCTGGCCGCCCGCGCGCCTCAAGCGGCGCGGCGCCGGCGGATCAGGGCGAGGCCGGCCAGCCCCGAGCCGAACACCGCCAGGTCCACCGGTTCGGGTATGCCGATCGGGTCGATGGAACTAACCATTCCGGCGAACTCGAAGGAAGGACTGGTGCTGCTGAAGGTGATCGTATTGAACGGGGTGGTGCTGTTGACGATGACGTAGCCGCTGCCGCCGGGCCCCTGGCTGCCGTTGGCCTCGAAGCCATTGCCCAGGGCCGCCGCGGCGTCGTCGCCGGAGACCGTGCCGATGGTAGAGGTGCCTTGCAGGAACGTCACCGCGTTGAAGTCATCGATCGAGCCCCAGAGCATCGCGAAGGCGGTCTGTTCCGCGGTGAACGCGATGGTGATCGAACCGACGCCGGTCGACAGGTAGTTGCCCGACGAGGCGATGTTGGGCGTGAGCGCCGAGCCGTAGTTGCCGGTGAGATACAAAGGCTGCCCGTTCGAGGCGCCGGCGACGGGAACGGCATAGGCGCCGCTCAGGGGGCCGTTCACCACGCCCTGGCCGGCGGTGACGCTGAAGCTGATCGTGTAGGCCGCGGCGGTGATGGTCGCGTCCGACGGCGTGGTGATGTCGGTCAGGTCGATGACTGTCGAGGCGCCCGCCGTGACCGGCGGATTGTACAGACTCGCGGTTATGGTCAGGGGCACCGCCTGGGCAGGCCCCGCGAGAGCGGCGATCGCTGTACCGGCAAGGAGTGCAGCGAGGAGGCGCTTCATGAAACCCAGATCCAGGCCGCCTTCGACGTTGCGCGGAAATACCGCGGGGTTGCGGCATTCAACGGCGCACAGGGCACAGACCAGGTTGCGATATTATGTGAAAACATTCTGTTAACGGATGCCCGGTCAATAGCACTACGGAACGGTGTCCGCAAACGCGGCGGCGGCCGGCGCGGCGGGTGCCGATCCGCAACCTCGGCGCGCCGCCCACGTTTGCCAGTTGACGGGTTGGTGACCGAAGGCTACATCGCCCGCCTCCCGCGGTCCCGCACCGTTCGGGACGCACCTGCCCAGGTGGCGGAATTGGTAGACGCGCAGGTTTCAGGTACCTGTGGCC
>CAYWOW010000042.1:0-23364 GCA_964459005.1 uncultured Acetobacteraceae bacterium | reverse complement strand
CGACCATCAGTTCGCCCATGATCAGGCTGAAGGCGATCGTGGCCAAGGCAAGATAATGGCCGCGCAGCCGCACCGCCGGCCAGCCCAGCAGCGCGCCGATGCAGGCGGTCAGCAGCACCGCGGCCGGAGCGGCGGCGATGAACGGCCAGCCCTGCTGCTGCAGCGCGCCGAAGGTATAGGCGCCGATGCCGAAGAACGCGGACTGCGCGAACGATATCTGGCCGCCGAAGCCGAGCACCAGATTGAGCCCGATGGCGATGACGACATTGATCAGGGTGATGTCGACGACGTGGACGTAATAGGAGTCGATGAGCCGGGGCAGGCCGAGCGCCATCGCCACGGCGAGACCCGCGATCGCGGCAAGCTTCCAGAGCAGCCGGTCGTCCTTCATCAGGGTCGCTCCATCTGCGGTTCGCCGAAGATGCCCTCGGGTCGGACGACGAGGGTGATGAACAGCACCCCGAACGCGATCACGTCGATGTATTCCGACGATATGTAGAACCCGCCAAGCGATTCGATGACCCCGAGCAACAGCCCGCCGATCAGCGCGCCGGGGATGCTGCCGAAACCCCCCAGGATGCAGGCGGCGAAAGCATCCAGCGAGACCCGCCCTCCCATGTCGGCGGAGACGTAGAACAGCGGCGCCAGCAGCCAGCCGGCGATGCCGGCCAGCACCGAGGCATAGATGAAAATGAGCGTGGTGATGCGCGATGTGTGGATGCCCATCAGCCGCGCCGCTTCCGCGTCCTGTGCGGTGGCGCGCATGGCCCGGCCGATCGAGGTAAGACGGAACATGCCCTCCTGCGCGCACATCAACGCCAGCAGCACCACCAGGATCAGCGGGTACTGCTCGTAAATCCGGGCGCCGAGCATCGCGATGGTCGAATTGCCGAACGGGCCCGCGGAGGACATCGGCTCCGGTCCCCAGATCAGCACGACGACATTCTCCAGCACCATGCCGAGGCCGAGGGTCGCCACGATGGCGGAAAGCTGCGGTGCGTTGCGGACGGGCCGATAGACGAAGGTGGCAAAGGCCCAGCCGAAGGCAGCCATGAAGACGAGCATGACCAGGAGATCGATGCCGACCGGCAGATGCCACGTATCGACGCACCAGCCGACCGCGAAGTAGGCGCCGAGCATCACGACATCGCCCTGGGCGAAGTTGACGATGCCGACGGCATTCCAGATCAGCGTGAAGCCGAGCGCCACGAGCGCGTAGACCGCGCCCATGGCCAGTCCGCCAATAAGAAGCTGAAACAGAATATGAAGCATGGGTCAGTGTTCCCCGGGGCCGGCGCAGGCGATGCAGGCCTGTGCGGCACTGCATCGCCCGGCGCGGCGCGCGACCGTGCTAGGGCTGGTCGCTGACCCTCTTGACGATGACGGGATGCAGGCTCTCGTTGCGCGTGATCAGGCCGCTGTGCACCATGTCGCCGGTCGGCGACGCGGTATAGGTGGTGATCACACCACGAAAGTCCTTGGTCTTGGTGAGCGCATCGCGGATGGCGGGGCCGGTCATCTCGGTGGCCTGCATCATCGCGTTCGCCAGCACCTTGGCGCCGTCATAATAGACGCTGGCGTAGATTTCCGGCTCGGCGCCATAGACGCCGTGATAGCGGGCAACCCACGCCTGCACCACCGGGTCGGAGTTGGTCGGCACGAACTCGCCGAACGCGTAATTCCCTTCGGACGCATCGCCGCTGAGCGCGATCACGTTCCGCTGGGCCTGCGCGGCATTGCCGGCGATGCCGAACTTGAGCCCCAGCGTGCGGATCTGCTTGGTCAGCAGGCCCATCGGCACGTCGTCGGTCCACAGGATGACGCCGTCCACGCCCGCCTGGTCGAACGCCAGCAGTTGCGGCGAGAAGTCCTTGGTGGCGTCGAGATGCGTCTGCACCAGCGCCGGCGCGATATTCTCACGGGTAAGCTCCGCCGTCAGCGCCCCGAGGCCGCCCTGGCCAAAGGCCGTGTTGACGTAGTCGATGCCGATCTTCTTCCAGTTCAGCTCGTGCGTCACGTAGTGGACCAGCAGCCCGGCGCCGAGATTGTCGTTGACGCGCAGGCGGAAGATGAACTTGTTGCCCTGGGCGGTGATCGCCGGCCCGACCGCTCCGGTGAGCCCCGGCACCTGGTAGCGCTCGAGCAGCGGCAGGTCCGCCAGCACGCCCGGCGTGTAATGCGGCCCGAGGATCGCCACGACATGATCCTGGGTGATCATCTTGATGTCCGCGTTCGCCGCCGCGGTCGGGTTCGGTCCCTGGTCATCCTCCACGAACAGCTGTATCGGCCGTCCCTTGATGCCGCCGGCCGCGTTGATTTCCTTGATGGCGAGTTCGGCGCCCTCGCGCATGAACCTGCCGTCCGAGGCGAACTGCGTCGTCAGCGGCGCCGACATGCCCACGGGGATCGGCGTGCCGGTGGCCGGCTGTGCCTGTCCCGCACCCGGCCAGGCCGCGACCACCGCCGCGATGGACAGCACTGCGGTGGTGCAACATATCCGATACGCCGCCGACGCCGTGCCGGCGGTCTTGCGATGGGTCATGGCTCGTTTCCTTTCGTTATTGCGGTTTGAACCGATCCTGCGCATTGCAGGCGATCGTGTGGTCTGCGCAGCCGTTTCGGCGGCACGGCACCGGGACGCGATGCGGTGTGCGGCGCGAGGCCGGTTGCCAGACACATGGACGTTCTCCCTCGGGACGCGGCTCCGGAGAGCGACCGTGGCCGAAACCACGGACCAGAGTCATGTCCGTATACTGGGCATGACGGTCGGCCAAATCAGGGGCGATGTCAATGCCGAATCCGTATCAATGCCGAATCCGCCGCGCCTCGAACCAACCACGAATATCGGCGGATTCACTCGATCATTCAGCACCATGACCGGACTGCGGGGCAGGGCTGGCGATGACTTTCAGCCCCACAATAATGTCCACATGTCGAACGTTCGCCCGAGACACGAAACCTGATCGCTTCGCCGGTCGGAAGCGATCAGGCTCCATGCCCGGTTTTTCAGCGCTCCCTCACAGCGTCGGGTCGAAGGCCAGCAGGGCCCGCAGCGCCGGGGCAATCAACGCCTGGTCGGCCGCATTCGGATACGGCATCGGCCGGCGCGGCAGACCGACGTGGCAGCCCTGCTGCTCCAGCACCCACTTGACGCAGGCCGGCTGATAGGCGTGCGGCATCAGGCTCCACATGTTCAGCAGGGCGTTGTGGATTTTCAGCCCGGTGACGTGATCGCCGGCCTGCACCGCATTCCACAGCGCCACGATGACCCCCGGCACCGCCGCCGGCGAGGCCGCCACCGTGCCATGCGCACCCAACGCGAAGCAGGAATAAATCAGGGCGTCGATCGCGGCCAGGATGACCTTGTCCTTCGGCGCGTGCAGGATCAGTTCGGCGGCGCGGTTGATGTCGCCCGCACTCTGCTTGATGCCGACCACGCCGGGAATTTCGTGCAGGATGCGCAGCGCGAACTGGGTGGTCAGCATGTTCGTCCGCACCACGTTGTAGAGCACGATCGGAATGCCGACGGTCTCCCAGATCTCCTTGAAATGGTCGAACAGCGCCTGCTCGGGAGTGACGAAGACATAGTAGGTTGGTGTGACCTGCAACGCCTCGACGCCGAGATCGGCGACCGCGCGGGCGCGCGCGATCACCTCGCGGGTGGAGTTGGCGATGATGCCGGCGAGCACCGGCACGCGGCCCTGCACCTCCTCCATGGCGGCGGCGGTCAGGCGGCGGAACTCGTCCTTGTCCAGCGTGTGGCCTTCGCCGGTGGAGCCGCCGACGCAAATCCCGTGCACGCCCTTGCCCAGCATGAAGCGAACCTCGCCGCGGAACGCGGCCTCGTCGATCTCGCCGTCGGCGTCAAACGGCGTGACCAGGGCGGGCATGACGCCCTTCAGCTTGGTTTTCATGGCGGAACTCCTTTGCTTGCTCACGATACGCAGAAAAATGGCACAGCCGTCCGGTCAGGTCTCGCGGTAGGTCCGCAGACCCAGGGTGCAGAGGGCGGAGAACAACGCCATGGCGGCCATGTAGGCAACGACGGCGCCATAGCCGCCGTAGGCCGCGAGCACCGCGGTGGCGATCAGCGGCGATAACCCGCCGCCCAGGATCGGCCCGATCTGCTGCACCAGCGACAGCCCGGAATAGCGGATGCGGGCGGGGAACAACTCGGAGAAATAGGCGCCCTGCGCGCCGTAGACCGAGCCGTGGCCGAACCCGAGGCCGAGCGCGATCGCCAGCCAGATCAAAACGGTCTGCCCGCTGTTGACCATCAGGAAGAACGGATAGGCCAGCAGCAGCTGGAAGATCATGCCCCCGGCATAGACGGCACGACGGCCGATGCGGTCGGACAGCGCGCCGAAATACGGCAGGGCGAAGCATTCCACCGCACAACCGATCAGCACGCCATCGAGAATGGTCTGGCGCGTCAGGTGGAGATTGACGACGCAGTAGACGATGGAGAACGCGGCATAGATGTTGAACAGCCCGCTCTCGGCGATCTTGGCGCCGATCCCGCACAGGATGCTCTTGGGATAGGTGCAGATCGCCTCGTAGGCCGGGATCGCGGCTGGTTTCTGCGTCGCCAGCACGCGGCGGAATGCCGGGCTCTCGGAGATCTGGAAGCGGATCCACAGCCCCAGGCCGACCAGCACGATGCTGAACAGGAACGGCAGGCGCCAGCCCCAGGCCAGGAAGGTCGCATCGTCCATGACCGCCGACAACAGGGCGAGCAACAGGATCGGCACCAGGAACCCGAACGGTACGCCGATATGCACCAGCGAGCTGTAGAAGCCGCGCCGCCCCGGCGGGGCGTGCTCGACGGTCATCACCATCCCCCCGCCATACTCGCCGCCGATGCCGATGCCCTGGAACACCCGCAGCGTGACCAGCCCGATCGGGGCCCATACCCCGATGGTGGCGTAGGACGGCATCAAGCCGATCGCCACGGTGCCCAGGCCCATGATCACGATGGTGATCATCAGAACGACCTTGCGACCCAGCCGATCGCCGAAATGGCCGAACAGCACGCCGCCGAGCGGGCGGGCGCAGTAGCCGAGGAAGAACGTGGAAAAGGCCGCCAGCGTGCCGACCAGCGGGTCGAAGCTGGGGAAGAAGATCTTGTTGAACACCAGCGCGGTGGCGATGCCGTAGAGGTTGAAGTCGAAATACTCGATGGCGGTGCCGATGGCGCTGGCCAGGGCGACCTTGCCGATGGCCTGGCCGGCCGGCTCATCGATCGGCGCGGCGTCCGGACGCGGCCCGGCGTACGGCGTGGCGTCAGTTCCGAGACTCATGGTCGTTCTCCCTAGGGACGCCGCTCCGAGGAGCGACTGATGCCGAGGCCACGGATCGGAAGGATGTCCGTGTTGTGGACATGAGCGTTGGCCATTTTGAAACCGCTGTCAATGTCAAATCTGTCCGCGCCACGAACATTCGAGAAGACTGAGGCAAAAAAGTCCGGCATTGTCCCGCCGTGCGGTTGACGCTGGCCAACAGGGCCCGTAATAATGTCCGTACTCGGGACATCGGATGGCAGAAATCGACGATGGAAGGCTCCGTGCGAGGCGAGCTGATGGACATTCCGGGGCGAACAGGACACCATCGCCGGCGCGATCCGTTCGTCTCCCGTGTTGAAACCGGCCCGGGCGGGCGTTATTAGGACTTCCATGCGCCAGCAGATCCACCCCATGACGGGCGAAGCGGAGGAAAAGGGACAGAACGTCAAGTCTCTGTTCAAGATGCTTGACGTTCTGGAGTGTTTTTCCAGTATCGACCCTGAATTGTCGGTGCTGCAGATCGCCCAGCGCACCGGCCTGCCGCGCACCACCGTCCATCGCCTGGTCGACAGCCTGCGCGCCGTGGGGTTTCTCGAGCAGGAAGCCAGCCGCGAAAACTACCGCCTCGGGCTCAGGCTGTTCGGGCTCGGCAACACCGCGCTGACCAACATGCCGCTGCACCGCGAGGCCGCCCCGTTCGTCGACACGCTGGCCAAGCTGACCGGCGAGACGGTGCACCTCTACGTGTTCGAGGGCTCGCAGATGGTGTTCGTCGAACGCTCCTTCGATCGCACCCGGCCCAACAACGTGTTCACCACCGTGGAGGCCTCGCCCTGCCACTCCACCGGCGTCGGCAAGGCGGCCCTGGCCTTCCAGCCCCCGGCGGTGATCGAGCGCGTCATGGCGCTCGGCATGCAGCGCTTCACCCGCAACACCATCGTCGACCCCGAGGCGCTGCGCCAGGAGCTGGCGGCGATCCGCGCGCGCGGCTACGCCATCGACGATTGCGAGCATGAAGCCGACCTGCGCTGCGTGGCCGCGCCGATCCGCAATGCCGCCGGCCGGGTGTTCGCCGCGATCAGCGTCACCGGCAACACCCGCCGCATGGAACAGCACCGCACCGAAGACCTCGCCGCGCTGGTGATATCGCACGCGCTGCAGATTTCGGCCCAGCTTGGCTACCGGCCCGACGCGCCCGGCCGCAAGCCACAGCGGTCGAAGCCGCGGCTTATTCCTCGTCCGGCCGTCCCCGCAGGCGCTTGATGCCGCCGCGCAGCGACTTGCCGGCCAGCCGCCGCTCCTTCGAGCCGCGGGTCGGCTTGGTCGCCCGCCGTTTCGGCGGCGGCGGCTCGGCGGCCGCGCGGATCAGCGCCAGCAGCCGCTCCAGCGCGTCCTCGCGGTTGCGCTCGCGCATGCGGTGACGCTGCGCGGTGATCACCAGCACCCCGTCCTGCGTCAGCCGCCGTCCGGCCAGCCGCTCCAGCCGCGCGCGCACCGCCTCGGGCAGCGAGGGCGAGTGGCGCACGTCGAAACGCAACTGCACCGCGGTTTCCACCTTGTTGACGTTCTGACCGCCAGGGCCGGAGGCGCGCAGAAAAGTCTCGGACAGTTCGCCCTCGTCCAGCGCGATGCCGGGACCCACCGCGATCATGCCGCCCCGCCGAAGCACCGGCCGATGCGCCCGCCGATCCGGCGCAGCAGGCCACGTTGGATCGGCGGGGCGTCGGCGTGGACGGCCTGGCGCTGGGCGGCGCGCAGCCCCCAGGCGTGGCGGGAACTGTGCGCAAGCTCGTCGATGGTCTGTTGCAGCAGCCGTTCGCGGCGCCCGGCGAGTCCGTCCGGCGCCGCGGCGCCCGCCGGGCGCTTCCGCAGATGCACGAAGAACTCGCAGCCCAGCGGCGGGGTCACCGCGACGATGTCCAGCGCGATGATCCCGAGCAGGATCAGCTCGGTCAGGATCAGCTCCAGCGAGGACGGCGTGAAGGTCCAGCAATGGGTGTCGTGATAGCCGGCGTCGTTGGCCTCGAGCAGGGTGCGCCAGGTGGCGTAGGCCTGTGCCACGTCGCCGAGCAGGGCGATCTGGCCCGGGTTGTCGTCGATGGTGAACGCGCCGGTGACCCCGTCGCGCCCGCGGAGTGCCGCGTTATAGGCGGTCTGGCCAAAGATCTGGGCGAAGCTGGGGCGTTCGCGGCGCTCGTGCCAGGCCTCCAACAGCTCGCCGGTGCCGCTGTGCGGGCGGAAGAAGTCGAAGCAGGCGCGCTTGTCGGGCACCGCCATCGCCACCACCCCGCCCGGGGCGAGCACGGTCTCGCAGCCCCGCAGAAAGCGCACCGGATCGGGCAGATGCTCCAGGTTGTGGCTGGACACCACGAAGTCGAACCGCGCCTCCGCGCCGAAGCGCGCGCGCGCCAGTTCGGCGATCTCGCAGGCCGAGCCGACCAGATCGACCTCGCCGATTTTCCCGATCGCCCCCCTGTCGATCGCCGGATCGGCTTTGGCGCGGGCCACCAGGGTTGGGCGGTCGAACAGATCCAGCGCCACCGCCGCGTGCTCCCCGCCGGGCAGAACGATCGGGTTGTGCCAGGGCGCGACTTCGATGCCGCGCGTGCCGGGGGCGATATGCCTCAGGATTTCCTGCCGACGATCCATAGAGTCTGCTTCCCGCGAATGTCTGGGCGGCGCCGGCAGCGCTTGGCGCCACCGGATCGGCTCCATATAGCGACTTTTGCTTCCGGCAGGCACGCCGGCACGGCTGGTTGGCAACGATCATTTGTCGACGGGCCGCGAGTGCGGTAGCGGATTTCCCATGCGACGTTCCATCGTGGCCTCCGGCGCGAGTGACGGCGTGCCTGCCTGGCACGACCCGACATGAACCGACCGGTAATACACCCGGGCGATACTGGCGCGCCGTCCAACGGGCCGGCGCCACGCCAGGAGTATGTCGTGCCGGGTCGCAGCGGGGCCGCGTCCATCGGTTACAAGGGAGTCATTGCCAGTCAGGCCAGTATGTCCGGGCTGAACTGGCTGAACTTCCTGTCCGCCCTGATGCAAACCGGCTTTGGCGCGTTCCTGGCGGTTTACCTGACCAACCAGCTATGGAGCCGCACCGATATCGGCCTGGTGCTCAGCGCCGGCACGGTGGCGGCCATGGCCAGCCAGGTGCCCGGCGGCATGCTGGTGGACTGGGTCCGCCACAAGCGCCACGCGGCGGCGGGCGCGGTGGTCGCGATCATGGCCGCCTCGCTGCTGATCGCGACGGTGCCGAGCCCCGGCCCGGTGTACACGGCGCAACTGTTGCAGGGCGCCGCCGCCGCGGTGCTCACCCCCGCCATCGCCGCGCTGACACTGGCGCTGTCGCGCCAGGAGAAGCTGGGCGAACGACTGGGCCGCAACGTGCGCTACGCCGCCGTCGGCTCGGCGGTGGCCGCGGCCATCATGGGGCTGGTCGGCGCCTGGCTGTCGTACCGGGCGATCTACTGGTTCGCCGCGCTGTGCGCCCTGCCCTGCCTGGTGGCGATCTCCCGCATCCGCACCGTCGACCTGGCCGGCGCGCACCGGCGCGCCACCCACGCCGCCGTCATCCACCCGCGCCACGGCGCCGCGCCGCCGAAGCGGGCGCTGCAGGTCGCCCGCGACCCCGCGCTGCTGATCTTCGCCGCCGCCGCGGCGCTGTTCCAGCTCGGCAACGCCTCCCTGCTGCCGACCGCCGCCGGCGCGCTCACCCGCGCCTACGGCGGGCTGCCCGACCTGGTGGCATCCAAGTTGTGGTGGATCCTGCCGAATATGCTGCGCCCGTCGGACCTGCTGGTGGCCGCCTGGGTCGTGGTGCCGCAATTGCTCGCCGCCGGGCTGTCGCCCTGGCTGGGGCGCCATGCCCAGATGTACGGCCGCCGGCGGGTGTTGCTGATCGGCTTCATGGTGCTGCCGCTGCGTGCCCTGCTGTTCGCCGCCGACGGCAACCCGTTGCTGATGGTGGCCTATCAGTCGCTGGATGGCATCAGCGCCGCGGTGCTCGGCGTCATGATCCCGCTGGTGGTGGCCGACATCACGCACCGCGGCGGCCGGTTCAACCTGGGCATCGGCATCGTCGGTCTGGCCAGCGGCCTGGGCGGCGCGCTGAGCACCGCGGTCGGCGGCGTGCTGTCCGACCGGATCGGCGACATCGGCACCTTCCTCGCGCTCGGCGGCGCCGGGCTGTGCGCCTGCGCCCTGCTCGCCTTCGCCATGCCGGAGACGCACGCCGCCACGGGAGGGCTCGCCCGCCCGCGCCTGGCCTGATCGTCGGGGTCGCCGGAGCCTACCGGGCGGGCGCGCCCATGTCGGCGGAAATGTCGCGCGCGGCCTGCAGGACCAGGGCGCTGAGCGGCCCGACCCGGGCATCGACGATGCGCGCCATCGGGCCCGACACCGAGACCGCGGCGACGGCGTTGCCGGTCTCGTCGAAAATGGGCGCCGCGATGCAGCGCAACCCGACGGCGTGTTCCTCGTCGTCAACCGCGTAGCCCACCGCCCGCGCGCGCTCGATGTCGGCACGCAATACCGTCGGCGTGGTGATCGTCTTCACGGTCAGGCGCGGCATGCCGTGCTGTTGCAGGATTTTCGCCAGCGTCTTGTCGGAACCCGCCGACAGGATGGCCTTGCCGACGCCGGAGCAATGCAGCGGCACGCGCGAGCCGGGCCGGGCGAAGGCCCGCATCATCTGCCGGCATTCCACCTGGGCGAGATAGACCATCTGCCCCTGGTCCTCGATCGCCAGGTTCACGGTCTCGCCGCTTTCCTCCATCAGCCGCCGCATGTACGCCCTGGCGATGCCGACCAGGCTGCGTGTCTTGGTGAAGCTGCAGCCGATGGCGAAGGCCTGCACGCCGATCGACCAGAGCCTGCCGTCATGGTCGAAGCGGACATAGCGCTCCTGCTCGAGCGTGG
Source organism: uncultured Acetobacteraceae bacterium (assembly GCA_964459005.1). Lineage (GTDB taxonomy): Bacteria > Pseudomonadota > Alphaproteobacteria > Acetobacterales > Acetobacteraceae > Rhodovastum. The sequence goes on along the minus strand of CAYWOW010000042.1, from coordinate 13,156 downwards.
TCAGCAGGCGGTGCGCCGTCGAGGGCGGCAGGCCGACCTGCTGGGCCAGCTCGGTCAGGGTGGCGCCGCCATCCGCCGCCTCCGCTATCCGGTTGAGCAGCGCGAGTGCGCGCACCAGCGACTGCACATGGTCGCTGCCCGATCGTGCGGGCTGGGCGGCAGGCCCGGTGCGCTTGCCGCTGCTGGACTTTCCCGCCGCCGCCTGCCGTGCCATGCCAACCCCTTCCGGCCGCCGATTGTCGCCGCCGGTATGCTGCAACCCGTTGTGCAAGCATAGGAAAACCGCGGAAATTCCGCAATGCGGGAAAATTTCCGCGCGGGCCGCGCGCAGGCCCCGGAAACGCCCCGGCGGAAACGCTCAACGCGCTGATATGAAACATGAAACCTGGCCATTTCCGAGATGCGGGAATGGTCCCGTTGGGTCTCACGGAACCGTTATAACGCGTCCCGACGAATAGCGGAGACAGGTCGATGGCAAAGATGAGAGCGGTTGACGCCGCTGTGCTGGTGCTGGCGCGCGAGGGAATCACGGACGCGTTCGGCGTGCCGGGGGCCGCCATCAATCCGTTCTACTCGGCGCTGCGCAAGAACGGCTCGATCCGCCATATCCTGGCGCGCCATGTCGAAGGCGCTTCCCACATGGCCGACGGCTACACCCGCGCCAAGCCCGGCAACATCGGCGTTTGCATCGGCACCTCCGGGCCGGGCGGCACCGACATGATCACCGGCCTCTACACCGCGGCCGCCGACTCGGTCCCCATCCTCTGCATCACCGGGCAAGTGCCGCGGGCGAAGCTTTACAAGGAAGACTTCCAGGGCGTCGATATCGAGAAGGTCGCGGGCACGGTCGCCAAATGGGCGGTCACCGTGCGCGAGCCGGCGCTGGTGCCGATGGTGTTCCAGCAGGCCTTCCATGTGATGCGCTCCGGCCGGCCCGGCCCGGTGCTGATCGACCTGCCGTTCGACGTGCAGATGGGCGAGGTCGAATTTGACATCGACACCTACGAGCCGCTGCCGGTCTACAAGCCCGCCATATCGCGTGGGCAGGCCGAACGCGCGCTAGCGATGCTGAACGCCGCCGATCATCCGCTGATCGTCGCCGGCGGCGGCGTCCTGATTGCCGATGCCGCCGACCTGTTGGTGGAATTCGCCGAACTTACCGGTGTGCCGGTGGTCCCGACGCTGATGGGCTGGGGCGCCATTCCCGACGACCACCCGCTGATGGCCGGCATGGTCGGCATCCAGACCAGCCACCGCTACGGCAACGCCACCTTCCTGGAATCCGACTTCGTGCTCGGCATCGGCAACCGCTGGGCCAACCGCCATACCGGCTCGCTCGAGGTCTACACCAAGGGCCGCAAGTTCGTGCACGTCGACATCGAGCCGACGCAGATCGGCCGCGTGCTCGCCCCCGATCTGGGCATCGTCTCGGACGCGCGCGCGGCGCTGGCGATGTTCATCGCGGTGGCGCGCGGCATGAAGGACCTCGGCACGCTGCGCGACCGCGGCGACTGGGCCGCGGCCTGCCGGCACCGCAAGAAGACCATGCTGCGCAAGAGCGACTTCGACAACGTCCCGATGAAGCCGCAGCGCGTCTACCAGGAAATGAACGAGTGTTGCGGCCAGGACACCTGCTACGTCACCACGATCGGCCTGTCGCAGATCGGCGCCGGGCAGTTCCTGCACGTCTACCAGCCGCGCCACTGGATCAATGCCGCCCAGGCCGGCCCGCTGGGCTGGACGATACCGGCCGCCCTCGGCGTGCGGGCGGCCGATCCCGACAAGAAGATCGTCGCGTTCTCCGGCGACTACGACTTCCAGTTCCTGATCGAGGAACTCGCGGTCGGCGCGCAGCACAAGCTGCCGTATCTGCATATCGTCGTGAACAACGCCTATCTCGGCCTCATCCGCCAGTCGCAGCGCGGCTTCCAGATGGATTACCAGGTCAGCCTGGCGTTTGAGAACATCAACGCCGTAGGCAACAACGATGCCGAGGTGGGCTACGGGGTCGATCACGTGACCGTCGTCGAGGGGCTGGGCTGCAAGGCCATCCGGATCCGCCAACCCAGCGAGTTCAAGGCGGCCTTCGCGCGCGCCCAGGCACTGATGGCCGAGCACCAGGTGCCGGTCGTGCTGGAGTGCATCACCGAACGTGTCACCAACATCTCGATGGGCGCCGACATCAACAGCGTGCAGGAGTTCGAGGAACTTCCCTGAGCCGCCACTGCCCGAACCCCACGAGTCAGGAGACGGAACCGATGATCACGACGGCATCGCCGAACGCCGCGCCGACGCACGGCCTGGCGTTCGTCGGCTGCTTCACCACGGCGAAACGCAAGGCGCGCGGTACGGGAATTGATGTCTACCGGATCGATCGGGGCTGGGGCGCCTGGCATCTGGCCGATCATGTGCCGGATCTTGTCAACCCCTCCTTCCTGATTACCGACGCTACCCGGAATGTCCTTTATTCCGCGCATGGTGATTCCGATTATGCCTCCGCGTTCTCGATCGACGCCGTGAGCGGTAAACTCCGCTTGCTCGGTCGTGCCGCGACCGGCGGGATGAACGGTGTCCATCCGGCGCTCGATCCTTCCGGACGGTTTCTGATCGTGGCGAATTACGCGACCGGCTCGGTCGGCGTGTTGCCGGTTCGACCGGACGGGTCGCTTGCCGATGTCACGCAGGTCCTCCCCCTGCCCGGGGAGATCGGGCCGAACCGCATCGAGCAACCCGGCTCGCGTCCGCACCACGTCGTTTTTGCGCCGTCGGGTCGCTTCCTGCTGGTGCCCGATAAGGGGCTCGATCGGGTCTTCGTTCTCACCTTCGATGCCGGGCGTGGGCGGCTGGCGATAACGGGACAAGCGGTCATGCGGCCGGGCGCGGGTCCCCGCCATATCGTCTTTCATCCTCATCTGCCCTACGCTTTCGTGGTCAACGAAATCGACTCGACGGTCGCCACATGCCGCTGGGACGACAGCGCCGGCGTGCTTGAGCCGGTACATGTCGTGTCAACATTGCCGCCCGATTTTTTCGGCGCCAGCACGGCGGCCGAAATCGTGATTACGCGCGATGGCAGCCACGTTTACGTCTCCAATCGTGGCCAGAACGGTATTGCCCGTTTCGCATTCGCCGCGGCCGAATCGCGACTCGATGTGAGGGGCTGGACCCCTGCGAATGGCAGCGATCCGCGCTTCATGACGCTCGATCCAGCGGGGGACAGCCTGCTGGTCGCCTCCGAGCAAGGCGACAACATCTCTGCATTTCACATCGGCAGGCAGGACGGCAATCTCAGTCCGCACGGTGCCGTGCTGCCCTGTGCGAGTCCATGCACGATCGCGTTTTTATAGTCCAGGCCCGGCCAAAATCGGATTGAACTCCAGGCCGCGACACGCGGCGAACTGCCCACGTCCACTATAATTTTGCCAAATACGGCAATCGAGAACGAGAGGAAGAAATGTTGTCCGGAAAATATCGGTTCATTATAGCGCTTCTGTTATTCATAGCGGGCGCCGTGAACTACATGGATCGCGCTGCCATTGGTGTTGTGGCGCCAATGTTGAGTAAAGACTTTGCCCTGTCTCCATCCACCCTTGGGATGACTTTCAGTATATTTTTCATCGGCTATACCATTTTTGCATTCGTCGGAGGATTGTTGGCTGACAAATACGGCCCTCGCCGGACCTACTCGTGGGCGGCGATCGGCTGGTCCCTGTTTTGCGGCCTGACCGGCGTTGTCACCGGAGTTGCTCAACTGCTGGTCGTTCGGACACTTTTTGGCTTCGCCGAAGGACCGATGAATTCGACGTCCAATCGCACGATCACCAACTGGTTCCCACGCAAGGAAACGTCGCGCGCCGTCGGCGTGGTCTGGTCCGGACAAACGGCTGGTGCCGCGATAACGGCGCCGGTCGTCGGCATGCTGGCGATCAACTACGGATGGCGCTTCGCGTTTATCGCCATAGCCCTGCTGGGATTTGTCTGGGTCGTCGCGTGGCGCATCCTCGCCACCGACCAACCCCGGCAAAACCCCCGGGTTTCCAGGCAAGAGGTCGACTTCATCGAATCGAACCGCGCGGTCGCCGTCATCGACGACGCCGGCGATCACGATACCCTTAAAAGCTACCTCACGCGTCCCTGCATCCTGTCCCTTGCCCTCGGCATGTTTGCCGTCAACTATGTGATGTACATTTTCCTGTCGTGGCTGCCGAGCTATCTCACCGACGGCCTGCATCTGCAAATCCAGCAGATGGCGTTCGTTGCCGCCATCCCCTGGGCTTGCGGCTTTGTCGGCTACTTCGGCGGCGGGTTCGTGTGCGACTACATCTATCAGAAAATGGACGCCAAGCTTACCGCTCGCAAAATCACCACCATCGTGCCGCTCGGTGTCGCGGCGGCCGCGCTTCTCCTGATCGGATTCACGACAACAGCTACCGCCGCCGTCACGTTGATCGCGGTCGCCGTCGCGATGCTCACCGCTTCCGTTCAATCGTGCTGGGCGAGCATCCGTGAAGTCGTGCCCGAGCGACGGTTGGGCAGCGTGAGTGGGTTCATTCACATGCTCAGCAATATCTCCGGTATCGTCGGACCCACGGTCACCGGCATCGCCGTCCAGTACTTCGGCGGCTTCAGCAGCGCATTCGTCATTGCGGCGGCCCTTTCCGTCGCCGCCGTCCTGGCGATGTGGGCCTTCGTGAAGCAGCCAGCGCGGACAGCCCTGCTGGTTCCCGCCGAGTAGGCGCGCCGGACCGAGATTGAGATGGACGTTCGCCACGCGGTCGTAGTACTGACCGCAGCGTCCGTCACACCAGGGCGAGTGCCCGCAAGGGCACTCGCCGGGCAGGGCCGGTCCTCGCGATTGACCGATCCTGTCCCATGTCCGTGCCACGACAACGTCCACAGCGGTTCCAGATAAGGAGAGTGATTCAATGGACCAAAACGACAGTGCACCCGGCCTGAGAGGCAAGGTTGCGTTGGTCACCGGCGCCGGTGGCATGAAAGGCGTGGGTCGGGCAATCGCGTTGAAATTCGCCCGTCTCGGGGTGGACCTGGCGCTGAGCGATGTGGCGCTGAAAGCGGAAGACAAGCACCCCAATCAGGTGCGGACGGGCTGGCGCGGCGTCGAGAGCGTCGCCGAGGAGGTGCGCGCTCTCGGAGTGCGGTGCCTGACCGTCACCTGCGACCTGGGCGACAGCCAGCAGATCCAGGCTCTGGTGAAACAGGCGATCGAGCACTTCGGGCACATCGATATCCTGGTGAACAATGCCCGCGCCATCATGGGCGCGGACAAGGTCCCGATCACCGAGCTTCCCGAGGAAGTCTGGTGGCACTTCCTGACCATCAATCTCACGGCACCGTTCATCCTGACCAAGGCGGTGGCCAAGGAAATGATCCGCCGGGGCAAGGGCGGACGCATCATCAACATCGGCTCGGATACCTCCAAACGCGCCACCGCCATGGGGGCCGCCTACGGCTCGACCAAACAGGGACTGGTGGCGCTGACGCAGGCGGCGGCGCAGGATTTGGCGCCCTACGGCATCACCGTGAACTGCCCATGCCCAGGCGGCATCAACACCGACCGCCTCAGTTACTGGGAGCGCGCCCAGGCGGAAGCCAGGGGCATCTCGTATGAGGAATTCCGGGCCACCATCGTCAAGCAAGGCGCGGACGTCACGCCCATGGGAAGAATCGCGGAGCCCGAGGACGTCGCCAACCTCGTCGCCTTCCTGGCGTCCGACGACGCCAGCTTCATCACTGGTCAGGCCTACAACGTCAACGGCGGTCTGTTGTTCCACTAAATCGATAGCGGATGCGACACGATAAAGGACAGCCACCATGACTACGGAAAACCGGCCACGGGGCGTGTACTCGCCCGTGGTGACGCCGTTCAGGAAGAACCTGCAACCCGATCGTGAGCGCTATGTGCGGCACTGCCGCTGGCTGATCGGGCAGGACGTCGGGTTGGCCGTGTTCGGCACCAACTCCGAAGCCAATTCGATGAGCGTCGGGGAGAAGAAGGATCTGCTCGACACCCTGCTGGAAGCGGGCATCCCGACGACGCGGCTGATGCCGGGAACCGGGTGCTCGGCGCTGACGGATTCGGTCGAACTCACGCGCCATGTCGTGGCGCGCGGCTGCCACAACGTGCTGATGCTGCCGCCGTTCTACTACAAGGGCGTCAGCGACGAAGGCCTGTTCCGCAGCTTCTCGGAAATCATCCAGCGCGTGGGCGCCGCCGAATTGCGCCTCTACGTCTACCACATCCCGCCGGTATCGCAGGTGCCGATCACTCTGGCGCTGATCGAACGCCTGCTGAAGGCTTATCCGGGCGTCATCGCGGGCGTCAAGGACAGCTCGGGGAACTGGAGCAATACCCAGGCAATGCTGGAACGCTTTCAGCCCCAGGGCTTCGATGTGTTCGCGGGCAGCGAGACCTTCCTCCTCGCCACCCTGCGCGGGGGCGGCGTCGGCTGCATCACCGCGACCGGCAACGTGAACCCGGGACCGATCGTGCAGCTCTATCGCAACTGGAGGGCAGCCGACGCCGATGAACGCCAGCGCGCGCTCGACGTGACCCGCGCGGTGTTCGCGAAGTTTTCGATGATCCCCGCGCTCAAGGGGGCCATCGGCATCTACGCGAAAGACCCGGAATGGGGCACGGTACGCCCGCCCCTGGTGGACCTGACACCGGCCGAGTGCACCGCATTCGGAGCGGCACTGCGCGACGTCGGATTCACCATGCCCGGGATCGAGGGGTAGGAAGCAAGGCCAGGGCTCCGCCCTGGCCTTGCTTCCCTATCGCTTCGCCCGCGTGACGATCTGCGTTGGGTTGACGAAGCGCAGCGCGATCAGCAGCCACACCAGGGTGGTGATCATGTACACCACCGCCATCGCATCGACCGACTGGCCGGGCCGCACGCCGGCGGCGAACACCGCGTAGTACAGCGCGACCACCAGGGTCTGGCTGGTCGAGCCCGCCGTCAGGAAGGTCAGTTCGAACATCCCGATGGTACGCACCAGCACCAGCAGCAGCGCCGCCAGGATGCCCGGCGTCAGCAGCGGCACCAGGACCTGCATGAACAGCCGCCCCGTTCCGGCGCCGAACACGCGTGCCGCCGCCTCCACCCGCGGGTCGATCTGCTCGACGAACGGGATCATGATCAGGATGACGAACGGCACCGACGGCACCAGGTTCGCCAGGATCACGCCCCACATCGTTCCCGCCAGGTGCGCCTGATACAGCACGGTCGCCAGCGGAATGCCGTAGGTGATCGGCGGCACCAGCAGCGGCAGCAGGAACAGCAGCATCGTCGCCTTCTTGCCGGGGAAATCCCGCCGTGCCATCGCATAGGCCGTCGGCACGCCGATCAGCCCGGAGATCAGCACCACCGCGCCGACCACCTCCACGGTGACGAGCAGGATGTCGGGCAGCCCGAACTCGTTCCACGCCAGCGCATACCACTGCGGCGTGTAGCCAGCGGGCAGCCAGGTGTTGAACCAGCGCGTGCCGAACGAGTTCACCACCACGCTGCCGATCATCGCCAGCAGGTTGATGACGAAGAACACCACGAGCGCCCAGACGCCGGTCGCCCACAGCCGTTCACCGATGCTCCGGCGCATGCGCGTCAGCCCTTGCCGCTGCTGGCGGGGCCGCGGAACAAAAGGCTCCGTCCGGCCAGCAGCGCCACGATGATCACTACCTGCACGCCCGCCATCAGCATCGCGATCGCCGAGGCCAGCGAGTAGTCGTACTGCTCGAACGCCGCCTGATACGCCGCGATCGAGATCACGCGCGTCGGTCCGGCCGGCGCCCCCAGCAAAATCGCAGACGGGAACACGGTGAATGCCTGCACGAAGGCCAGCGCCAGGGTGATGGCGAGCCCCGGCGCCAACAGCGGCAGCAGGATGTGCACGAAGCGTTGCCGCGCCCGCGCGCCCAGCATCGCGCCGGCCTGCTCGAGCGAGGGATCGATGCCGGTGACGTAGGACAGCGTCAGCAGGAAGGTGAACGGAAAGCCGGTGATCACCAGCGACAGCATGACGCCCCAGTAGTTGTGCACCAGCCGTATCGGGCTATCCGCCAGGCCGACCTCGAGCAGCGTGCGATTGAGCCAGCCGCGCGGGCCGAGATAGGTCAGCAGGCCCTCCGCCACCATCACGGTGCCGAGCGTGATCGGGATCACCAGGATGGTGGTCAGCAGGCGCTGGTGGCGCATCAGCCGCACGCGCAGCGCGACCGGAACCGACAGCACCACGTTGAGCAGCGTGACCGGAACCGCGATCACCAGCGTCGTGGAAATCGTGTCGTAGAGATAGGGGTTGGAAAAGAAGGTGACGTAGTTCGCGAGCGCGCCGCCCTGCTTCGGGTGGAACGACAACACCAGCCCGTAGAGGAAGGGATAGATGAACAGCGCCAGCACGAACAGCACGCCGGGCAACACCAGCAGCGTCACCCCATCCAGTCCGCGCTCGCGCAGCCGCCAGCGCAGCGGCGGTTGAGCGCCGCTCATGCGGGGAAGACCAGAACGCGCGAAGGCGCGGCACCCAGCCGCACCGCCTCGCCCGCCGCGACCCGCCGGTCGGAGCGGAAATACAGGTCGGTGCCGTCCGCGCTGCGCGCCACGCAATAGAAATCGCGGCCGTGGTACTCGGCAATTTCCACCTTGGCTGCGATCGGCCCGTCGGCGGTGGGTCGCAGATCGTCCGGACGGATCGCCACGATCACCTCGCCGCCGACCGCCCCGGACGGCGTGCCGATCAGCCGCCCGCCGCCCACCGTCACCGCGACACCCTGATCCGCCGGCTCGGCGCGCGAGGTGACCAGATTGCGGTAGCCCATGAACTCGGCCACCTCGGGATTGGCCGGCGCGGCATACAGCTCCTCCGGCGAGCCGACCTGGCGCATCGTCCCGTCGATCAGCACGACGATGCGGTCGGCCAGCGACAGCGCCTCCTCCTGGTCGTGCGTCACATAGATCGTGGAACAGCCGAGCATGGCGTGGATGCGCCGGATCTCGGCGCGCATCTCCAGCCGCAGCTTGGCATCCAGATTCGACAGCGGTTCGTCCATCAGCACCAGCGGCGGCTCCACCACCACGGCGCGGGCGATCGCCACGCGCTGCTGCTGTCCGCCGGAAAGCTGGCCCGGCAATTTGTCCGCGTGCCCGCCGAGCCGGACCAGCGCCAGCGCCTCTTCGACCCGGCGCGCGATCTCGGCTTTCGGCCGGTGCTGGGTGGCCAGGCCGAAGGCGATGTTCCGTCGCACCGTCATGTGCGGGAACAGCGCATAGTTCTGGAACACCATGCCGAAGCCGCGATCCTCGGGACCGACGTTGTCGAGCCGGCGCTGGTCGAGCCAGATGGCGCCGCTGCTGACCTGCAGCAATCCGGCGATGCAGTTCAGCGCTGTCGACTTGCCGCAGCCGGAGGGGCCGACCAGGGCGACGAACTCGCCCCGGCCGACGGTGAGCGTGATGTCGCGCAAGGCGTGCAGATGGCCGAAGACGCGACTGACTCCGTCGAGCCGAAGTTCGCTGAAGTCACGCGATGCGATCGCCATCGGCTGCTACTTGCCCACCCGCGCGCCGACCTGCTGGTCCCAGCGCTGGAAGGCAAAGACCATCTGGTCGGCCGGCAGTTCGGCCTCCATCGGCACCTCGGCGAACAGCTTTTCGTAGTAGGGCCGGGTATATTCGCCGATGAGCTTCTGGGACTCCGGCGGCGCCATCGACAGCGGCACGTCCTTCACCGCGGGGCCGGGATAGAAGTAGCCCTTGTCATAGGTCATGGCCTGCGCCGGCTTGCTCAGCATGTAGCGCATCATGTCGAGCAGCACCGCGAGGTGGTCGTTCGACACGCCCTTCGGGATCGCCCAGAACTGCGCGTCGGTGACCCAGTGGAAGCCCGCCAGCGTGGCCATCTCGGCTTCCTTCGGCACCACGCCGAGGATGCGCGGATTGAGGTCCCAGCCCAGGTGCGAAGCGACGATGTCGCGCGACCCCTCGGCCAGTTCCTTCATCGTCGCGCTGGTGCCGGTCGGGTAGTACTCGATGTTCTTGCCGAGCTCGACGAGGTAGGCCCAGGTCTTGTCCCAGCCCTTGTCGGGATCCTTCGGGTCCTTGTCGCCCAGCAGGTAGGGCAGGCCCATCAACAGGGTGCGGCCGGGTCCGGAATTGGCGGGTTGCGCATACATGAACCGCTTCGGGTGGGCGCGGGTCCAGTCCAGCAATTCCTGCGCGGTCTTGGGCGGCTGCTTCACCTGATCGGGCATGTATTCCAGGATCGGGCCGGCCGGGCAGAACACCACGCAGACCGCCTGGTTCTCCGCCAGGGCCTGCATCTTCCACGCACCGGGCAGGTAGATGTCCTGCAGGTTCGGCAGTGCGGCGGCGTAGTCAGTCACCAGCGGAATCCAAAGGCCCTGCTTGATGCCGGCGGACAGCGAGTCGTTGCCGATCAACGCCAGGTCGATATCGACCCGGCCGGCGTCCTGCTGCGCCTTCAGCTTGCCTGGCAGCTCCGGCGCGGGGGCCTGCGAGAACGAGATCTTCGAGACCAGCTTGGGGTTGGCTTTCGCGTACGCCTCCATGGCGCCCTGGGTCAGTTGCAACTGGCCGCCTGCGTCCATGACGTTCAACGACACCGGCGCGGCGGGCAACGGCGGCACGCCAGCAGCGATCGCCCCTCGCGTGCCGAGGGCCGCAAGCCCCGCCGCGCCGCCGATCAATGCCCGGCGAGTCGTGGTGATGCTGCTGTGCATGAGCATTTCTCTCCCGATTTCAGTCACGTAGACCCAACGCTCCCGCGGCCTTGACTCGGCCACGGCACGATCCGGCGTCACTCTATCGCATAACCGATGCACCGCATCCAGGGCCGCCAGGCCCACAGCGGCGCCGGCCGTGCGCTGCGATCGTTCCGCTACTTACCGACGACCGCACCGACCTGCTGGTCCCAGCGATTGAACGCATAGACCAGCTTGTCCGCAGGCAACTGCGCCTCCGCCGGCGTTTCGGCGATCAGCTTGGCGTAGTAGGGCCGGTTGTATTCGTTGATGAGCTTCTGGGACTCGGCCGATGCCATCGTGAGCGGCACGTCCTTCACCGCGGGGCCGGGATAGAAGTAGCCCTTGTCGTAGGTCATGGCCTGCGCCGGCTTGCTCAGCATGTAGCGCGTCATGTCGAGCAGCACCGCGAGGTGGTCGTTCGACACGCCCTTCGGGATCGCCCAGAACTGCGCGTCGGTGACCCAGTGGAAGCCCGCCAGCGTGGCCATCTCGGCTTCCTTCGGCACCACGCCGAGGATCCGCGGATTGAGGTCCCAGCCCAGGTGCGAGGCGATGATGTCGCGCGAACCCTCGGCCAGCTCTTTCATCGTCGCGCCGGTGCCGGTCGGGTAGTATTCGATGTTCTTGCCGAGCTCGACGACATAGGCCCAGGTCTTGTCCCAGCCCTTTTCGGGGTCCTTGGGGTCCTTGTCGCCCAGGATATAGGGCAGGCCCTGCAGGAAGGTGCGGCCGGGACCGGAATTGGCCGGCCGCGCATAGAAGAAGCGCTTCGGGTGCGCGCGGGTCCAGTCCAGCAGGTCCTGCGCGGTCTTCGGCGGCTGCTTCACGGCGTCGGGCATGTATTCCAGGATCGGGCCGGCAGGGCAGAACACGACGCATACCCCCTGGTTTTCCGCCAGCGCCTGCATTTTCAACGCGCCCGGCAGCAAGATCTCCTCCAGGTTCGGCAGCGCGGCGGCGTAGTCGGTGACGATCGGAATCCACATCTTCTGCGCGACACCCGCCGACAGGGCGTCGTTGCCGGTCAGCACCAGGTCGATGTCCACCCGGCCGGCGTCCTGCTGGGCCTTCAGCTTGCCCGGCAACTCCGGCGCGGTCGCCGCCGTGAAGGAGATCTTCGACACCAGCTTGGGATTGGCCTTCGCGTACGCCTCCATGGCGCCCTGGGTCAGCTGCAACTGGCCGCCGACGTCGATGACGTTCAACGATACCGGCGCGGACGGCAACGCCGGCGCGGTGGCAGCCATTGCCCCGCGCGCGCCGAGGGTCGCAAGCCCCGCCGCGCCACCGATCAGCGCCCGGCGAGTCGTCGTGATGCTGTTTTGCATGAGCATTTCTCTCCCGATTTTATCGTCGCCGATGCACGGCCACGGCACCATTTCGCGCCGCTCTATCGCATGACCGGCGCACCACAATCCAGCGCCGCAAGTCCCGCGGAAGTCAACCGCGCGCGAGCGGCGGCGCCTCGGGCGATCGCGCCCTATCGCTCCGCCCGGGCCAGTTTCGGCAGCAGGGGCAACAGGATCGCGAGGTCGCGTTCGGCCTTGCAGACCAGGTACTGGGTGGCGTGCGGCCCGTCGCGATCCTCGGCATCCGCCACCGGCAGCCCGTCCGCGCCGAGCGGCAGGGCGGCCAGGCCGAGATCGGCATAGACCTTCAGGTGGGTGCGCCCGGCCCGCCAGATCGCCGCATCGAGCCCCTCCTGGCGGGCCAGGTCGCGCAGCCGCCAGATCGCGGAAACGCGGTCGCTTTCCGCGCCGGCCGGGTCGCCGATGCCAACCAGCACGCGGCCGGTGCGGCGGAACGGGATGCCGGCACGCCCGGCGTCGCCCCAGACGATGCCGTCGGCCTCGGCCGGCGGATCGGCGCCCAGCGCCGCGTAACGCAGCCGCGCCGGCGCGCCCCAGATCAGGTAGCTGATCCGCCGCGGCCGCAGCAGCCGCCATAGCGCCAGCAGCGCCAAGCCCACCGTGAACGCCACGCTGGCGCGCAGCGAGTTGGGCACGTCGGGCGAGATCACCACCTCCCACCAGGAATTGTCCGCCAGCCAGCGCACGTGTTGCTCGAAGGCGGCGAGCGCCAGGATGCAGCCGACGAGCGTCAGCAGCGGCGCGGCGACGGCGCCGTCCATCGGGCCGGAGAGCAGCCGCGCATGGCGATAGAGCGCGCTGCGGAAGGGCGCGATGAACACCGCGGCGAGCACCAGCACACCCGGGATCCAGAGCGGCTCGTCCTGGACGGTGGTGAAGGCGGCGGCGGCCAGCAGCAGGCTGATGGTAGCGCTCCAGGCCAGGGTGACGCGCTGCGACATCGCCACCGCGCAGACCATCAGGGCGCCGCCGATCAGGCTGGGCACGAATTCGCCGGCCTGGGCGG
>CAYWOW010000041.1:0-23449 GCA_964459005.1 uncultured Acetobacteraceae bacterium | reverse complement strand
CGGCGCCGTCCACGGTCGCGTAGCCAGTGTCGCCGGCCCCCTCGCCGACGCTGATGCCGCCACGCGGCGAGATGGCCGACCAGCCGCTGTTCAGCGTCGCGCCGTTCTCAACGAACAGATATCCCGTATTGGGCGTGGAGGAACCGGTAATGCTGCCCCCGCCGACACCCAATTCGCCAACGGAAGTGAAAGTCGATCCGGCACCGGTGACCGTCAGCGTCCCGGTGCCGCCGTCCAGGCCGATCACCGTGGCGTCGTATCCGTTCGCAAAAGTTCCGTCGGTGACCGTGCCGCCCTGGCTTACGGTCAGGATGCCGACGCCCGAATCACCGATGCCAATGGAGCCCAAACCGGCGTTCAGCGTCGAGCCGCTGCCCTGCACCAAGCCAACTCCGGTCACACCGCTAATGTCGCCGAACGTCAGCGTGGGATAGAAACCATCGGTCGTGCCGTTGGCGGCATACTGCGTGGCGACGCTGGTGCTGACGCTGCCGCCGTTCAGGATGTCGAGTGTCCCGTTGGAGAATTGGCCGACATCGAAGGTGCCGTTCAGGTCCCAGGTGGCCCCGGGTCCGGTCACGGTGACCGTGGCGCCGTCCGAGCCCTCGCCGCCGCCGATCGATCCGGCAAACAGCGGGCCGCCGTTGGCACTTGTCGCAAAAGATTGCAGCGTGCCGCCGCTCTCGACCGTGACCGTGGCCGTGCCGGTGCCGGCAAAGCCGATGATGAAATTGTCGTCGGCCGTGAGTGTCGCCCCGGACTGGACGGTGACCGCGGTGTCCGTTTGGACGTACAGGTCGTTCGCCTCCAGCGAGCCGGCCAGCGAGAACGCACCGCCCTGGAAGAAGGCAGTATCGCAGGTCAGGTCGCCTGACAGAGTCCCGCCGAGGTCGCCGGGTTGCAGCAGGACGCCGAAGCCAACGCTGGGTCCGGCAGCGCCATACTCGAAACCGAGAAATTGGCCGGTGGTGACGTCTTGTTCGGAAGCGTTGATCCAATTATCAGAGCCTAGATCACCGGATCCACCTGGCCACAAACTATATGAGTACGGCTGTATTTCGATAATGTCCGACATGTCATAGATCCTGTTTCAAACCGTTGCCCAAGGCCCTTATTGTCACCGTTGCCCGGCGGAATATCGGCACAGGTTTGGCCGGCAAACCCGGTATCGCGTGGTCATGCCGTGGCAGTCCTTGAATGTCTGTATTTGGATCATCTGATCCGGGACGATCAGCCGCCCGCATCCGACCCGGCGCGACATGCGGGCATCGCTGTGGCTAACAGAGTACGGGCGACACTCGAGAACGCGTCTTTCGCAGTTCTGCAAGCCTGGCACGACATCCCTCCAGGGATCCGCAGCGAGTCGCCGCTCCGGCTCCCCTCACGACAGCGCGAGCGTCAATATACCGGGCAATCGACAGGGCAGAAAGAGTTGTTTACGCTAGGCGGATCAATCCGCGCCGAAAATCGATCCGCTTCCGCCTCAACGCCGCCGCAGCCCGTCCGCCATGCGGTCCAGGATCGGTTCCGGCCTTTCATCCCTTCACTGCCCCGGCGGCCAGGCCGGACACCAGATGGCGGTCCAGCAGCGAGTACAGCACCATCACCGGCAGCGCCGCGACAACCGAAGCCGCCATCAGTTCGTTCCACTGCACCCGGTATTCGCCGATCATGTTGGCGACGCCGACCGACAGCACGTACATTGTCGAATCGGTGGTCAGCACGAGCGCCCAGACATAGGAATTCCAGGCGAGCAGGAAGGTGAACAGCCCCACCGCCACCAGCCCGGGGGCGGCCATCGGCAGCACCGCGCGCCACAACGCGGTCAGCCGCGTGGCCCCGTCCACCAGCGCCGCCTCGTCGATCTCGCGCGGGATCGAACGGAAAAATCCCACCAGCATCCACACCGCGAACGGCACGGAAAACGACGAATAGACCAGGATCAGCGCCAGATGGGTGTTGATCAGCCCAAGGTCGGACATGATCTGGAAATACGGAATGACCAACAGCGTCTCGGGCAGCATTTTCGTGAACAGCAGCGCCACCACGACCGCTCCCGCGCCGCGCACGAAAAACCGGGTCAGGCCGTACGCCGCCAGCACCGACAGCACCAGCGCGATCGCCGTCGAGCCCAGCGCCACGATCAGCGAATTGGCAAACCAGCGCAGCACCGGCCGCGTCGCCAGCACCGTGGCATAGGCGGCGAACGACCAGTTCGGCGAGATGAAGCCGGGCGGCGAGCGCATCACCTCGCCGAGCGGTTTTAGCGACGTGTTCACCATCCAGTAGAACGGAAACAGCGCGGCCAGCAGCGCGACCCCCAGCAGCAACCAGCGCAACAGGACGGCGGGGCGCATCAGTCGTCCGACCGAGCGGCGCCGGTGAGCGCGATATACAGCGAGACGAAGGCCAGCACGATCATCAGCAGCAGCACGCCCACCGCCGCGCCGCCGCCCAGGTCGTTGCCGCGGAACGCCGTGTTGTAGAGCAGCGCCGGCAGCACCTCGGTCGCCCCCGCCGGTCCGCCGCCGGTCAGCACCGCGACGATGTCGAACTGGCGCACCGTGTTGATGATGTCCAGCGTGCAGGCCACGGCCAGCAGATAGGACAAATTCGGCAGCGTCACGTGGCGGAACCGTGCCAGCGCGCCGGCGCCGTCGATGGCGGCGGCCTCGTATTGCTCCTTCGGAATGGTGGCCAGTCCCGCGCCCAGCAGCAGCATCATGAACGGCACGCCGCGCCACACGTCCACCGCCACGATCGCGCCGAAGGCCAGTCCCGGCTCGCCCAGCCAGGACCGGTTCTCCGCGATCAGTCCGGCCGCGCGCAGCAGCCAGTTGAGCACGCCGAACTGCGGCTCCAGCAGCCACAGCCAGATCGTCGCCGCGATCGCCGGCGCCACCATCCACGGTGTCAGCAGCGCGATGCGCAGCGTCGTGCGCGCCCGCCCGCACTCCGCCACCAGCATCGCCAACCCCAGCCCGAGCGCCAGGTGGAGCACCACCGAGATCGCGGTGAACCGAAAGGATACCGACAGCGCGTTCCAGAACGCCGCATCGCCCAGCACGCGCGCGTAGTTGTCCAGCCCGACGAAGGTGGCGCGCAGGCCGCGGATGCGGAACGTGCTGCTGCGCACCGCTTCCAGCAGCGGCAGCAGCACCACGCCGGCAAGGTAGAGCAGCGGTATCGCCAGGAAAAAATAGCCGTGCCAGCGTTCCCGGCGCAGTCCCCGTCCGGTCCACGCCCGGCGTGCGGACATCACAGGTCGTTCAGTTTCTTGTTCAGCAGCGCATCGAGATCGCGGAAGATCTGCTCGGTGTGGGCCGGATCGAGCAGCGCCCGCTGCACCGCCTTCACCACGTCCACGCCGCCGATTTCGGCCCAGGCCGGGTGGGGCAGGGGGTAGCTGCGCGCCTGCAGCCCGATCTGCATGAAGCGCTGCAACAGCGGGTCCTGCGCGATCTCCGGCTCGTCCATCATGTCGTTGCGCAGCGGCATCCAGTCGGACACCCGCGCGCGTTCCAGCGCCCATTTCTTCTCTGCCTGGAATTTGATGAATTTCCAGGCCTGATCGGGGTATTTGCACGACGAGGCAATCGAGGCGGGCGCCAGCAGGGCCAGCGTCGCGCCGTTGCCGGGCACCGGGCCCACCGTCATCCTGCCGGCCAGCGACGGATTATCCACCAGCATCTTGGCGATCGCCCAGTAGGCGCTGCGCACGGCGGCAATCTTGCCCTGTTCGAACAGCACGGTCTGCTCGAGGTAGTTCGTCGTGTTGGGCGACGGCGCCGCCAGCCCCTGTCCGACCAGTCCCAGATATGTCTTGATGGCTTCAAGCGATTTCGGGTCGGCGGCGAAGGTGGCTTTGGTCATGTCGGCGTTGAACGCCTCGCCGCCGTTGGCCCAGATCCAGGTCAGCAGCACGCGCGTGGTGGTATCGGTCGGGCCGCCCAGCACCGCGGTGCCCCACTGGCCGGGCTTGGTCAGTTTGCGCATCCAGTCCAGGTATTCCGCGATCGTGGTGGGCGGGTGGGCGGCGTCGAGCCCGGCGGCGGTGAGCATGTCGGTGTTGTAGATCTCGGCGAAAACGCCACCCCAGATCGGCACGCCGTAGAGCGCGCCCTTCCAGTGCATCGCCGCCATGATGTCGTCGCTGTAGGCGGCGCGGAAGGCGGCGGGCTCGGTGGCCCAGAACCTGTCGAGCGGCATCAGGTAGCCGTTGTAGGCCGAGGTCGCCAGATCCTCCTGCACCACGCAGGGCGCTCGGCGGGCCTGCGCGGCGGTGACGAACTTGGTCCAGTCGTCCTTGCGCGCGACCAGGATCGGCTCGATGTGGATGTCCGGGTTCGCCGCCTCGAACTCGGCGATCATTTGCTTCCACACCGGCTCGAACTGCGGTTCGGTCAGGTTGGCGGTCTGCCACTGCAACGTCACCGGCTCGGCCCGCGCGGGGGCGGCCAGGAGACCGCCCGCCAGAACCGTCACGGCCAGCGCACCAGTAATTTTCGACATATGGCGGCGTGTGGTTTCGATCATGCCACTCCCTCCTTGCGTCGGTGATCGTCGCATAGTGCGCGCTGGCATTCTTCCTCAGCCCTTGATTCCGGTCATCGTCAGGCCCTCGATGATGAAACGCTGCGCCACCAGGAACACCACGAACAGCGGCATGATCGCCATCACGCTGGCCGCCATGATCACCGCCAGCTCGCCGCCGCCGAACACGCCCTGCAAGGCGACGATGCCGATCGGCAAGGTCATCTGCTCCAGGCTCTTGATCAGCACGAACGGCGCGATGAAGTTGTTCCAGCTCGCGGTGAAGGTGATGATACCGAGTGCCGCCATCGCCGGGCCAAGTTGCGGCAGCGAGATGCGCCAGTAGATGGTCCAATAGCCGGCGCCGTCGATCATCGCCGCCTCCTCCAACGCCCGCGGCTGGCCCAGCATGAACTGCCGCATCATGTAGACGCCGAACGAAGAGGCGAGCGCGGGCAGGATCAGCGCCGCCGGCGTATCCAGCAGACCGATCGCGGCGAAACCGGCATAGATCGGGATGAGCACCAGCGCCGGCGGCACCATCATACCCACGAGCATGATCAGGAACAGCGGTCCGGCCCCGGAAAAGCGCAGCCTGGCAAAGGCGAAGGCCGCCATCGAGGCGGTCAGCAGCACGCCGGCGGTGGAGCAGGCGGCCACCACGAAGCTGTTGCAGAACATGCGCACGAAAGGCAGTCCGGATTCCAGCGCGTGTTGGTACGAACCCGGGTTCCAACTGTCCGGCAACAGGCTTGGCGGCAGCCGGTAGGCCTCGCCTTCCGGGCGCAGCGAGGCCGAAAACATCCACAGGAACGGCAGCATCATGATCACCGCGCCGACGCACAGCGGAATCGTCACCCACAGATTGCCCCAGTGCAGCACAGTGAGCGCGCTTTGCAGCCGCTCGGTGAGCGTCGGCTGTCTCACTCGCGTGTCACCCTGTTGGCGAAGGCGAACTGCAGCGCCGTGACGACGACGATCACCACCAGCAGGGTCAGCGCCGCCGCCGAGCCGGTGCCGAGGTTCTGGGCGCCGAAGGTCTCTTCGTACATATAGAGAACCAGCACCCTGGTCGCGTCGCCCGGGCCGCCGTTGGTCAGGATGCGAACCGAGTCGAACACCTGCAGCCCACCGATGGTCGCATAGGTGATGCAGAACAGCACCACTGGCGCGATCGTCGGCAGCTTGACGTGCCAGAACGCCTGGAACGGACCCGCGCCGTCGAGCGAGGCGCTCTCGATCAGCGCCCGCGGCACCCCCTGCAGCGCCGCCAGCAGGATGATCATGAAGAAGCCGAAATGCTTCCACACATCCATGAGCACGATCGAGAACATGGCGACCCGCCCGTCGCTCAGCCAGCCCGGCCCGGCAATGCCGACGAGGCGCAGGTAGTAGTTCAGGATTCCGAGATCTGTGGAGTAGAGAAATTTCCACACCAGCGACACCAGCGCCGCTGCCACCAGCACCGGCATGAAATAGGCGAAGCGCAGGAAATACAGCAGAACCCTGGGCATGCTGCGGTCGAGCAGCAGCGCCACCAGCAGGCCGCAACCGACATTGCCGGTCACCGCCAGGGCGATGAACTCGAACGTGTTGAGGAAGCTTCGCCAGAAATGCGGATCGGACCAGATATAGCGGAAATTGTCGAGGCCGACGAAATCGGTCTGCCAGGTGAAGCGGTCGACCTCGGTGACGCTGAAAACCAGCGCGGCGATCACCGGCACGAGCAGGAAGGTCGTGTAGAGCAGGAAGGCGGGGGCGGCGAACAGCCATCCCGCGCGCGCCTCGGGCGCGCGCAGGGCCTGCCTGTTGCGGTCGGGCCGGGCCATCGCCGCCTATTGGCCCACGGGGTGCGCCCTCACCACTTGACCCGGCTCATCGCCTGCGAAAGATCGCGATCCATGCCGTCGATGGCGGCGTCGATCTCCTGGTTGCCGGTGAGGTAGGCGTCGATGTTGCGCATCATGATCTGTTCGACCTGGGCAAAATTCGGCGGCGCGGTCAGCGGCTTCGCCTTCGCTGCGGCGCCGTAGAACAGCGCCCAGTGCTGCGGGAACGCGGTCCAGGCCGGCAGTTCCGCCGCCGAGCGCCGCGCCGGGATCGAACGGACATTGTTGGCGATTTCGTTCTCGATGTCCTTGTCCATCAGCACCTTCATGAATTCCCAGGCCAGCGCCGGGTTTTTCGTCGTCCGTGTCATGCCGAGCCCCATCACGCCGCAGATGTTGACCTGCTTGCGGCGGTACGGCACGACCTGCACGTCGGCCGAGGTGAACTTCGCGTCGCGGAGAATCCGCACCATCGGATGCAGGCCGGTAAACATCGCGGCCTGGCGGGCGGCGAAGGGGGCATAGCCGTAGTCGTTGAGCGCAAAGGTCGGGGAGACCTTGTACTTGTGGATCAAGTCGTGCAGGAACACCAGCGATTCACGGAATTTTGGGTCGCGCACGTTGCTCTTGCGCCCGTCCGGGGTCAGGCGGTCGGTGTCGTTGGTCTGGAACCAGGTGGTCAGCGCGAACTGCCCGCCGGGGATGACATAGCCGAACTGCGTGACGTTGCCGGCGGCATCGCGCTTGGTCAGTTTCTGTGCCGTCGCCAGCAGGTCGTCCCAGGTCCAATTGGCGGCGGGCGGCGCGAGCCCGGCCTCGGCGAACATGTCGGTGTTGTAGAACACCACCGCCGTGTTCCATTCGGTCGGCAGCAGGTCGAGCTTGCCATTGTAGCGCAGCGCGTTCAGCAGATTGGGCTCCACGTCGGCGAGCAGTTCCTTGGCGTCGGGGTCGGTCGCCAGGATATCCGAGAGGTCGTGCAGGATGTTGCGCCCGACCAGCGTGGCCACGCCTTCGGTGGCGATGTTCAGCACGTCGGGGCTTTCGCCGCTGCTCATGGCGTTCATGAACTGGTTGATGTATTCGCCCCAGGGATTCGGGCTGACATACTGAACCTTGATCTCAACATTGGGGAAGCGGGTCTTGAACCTCGCGATGGCGTGGTTGACCTCCGAAATGTCGGCGTCGGTGGCCGGACGGAACAGCTTGAGCGTCGCCTTGATGTCCGCGGGCACCGCGGCGTAGGCAGCGCCTCCGCTGACGGCCAATCCGGCCAGGCCGATGGCGAAATCGCGTCTCTTCATGGTCGTTTCCTTTCCTTCTTTCCCAGATTTTGTCGTGGCCGGGGTTCGCCACCAGGCATGAGCGATTCACAAGGTCCGTGTGACGGTGCGAGTCTCCCGTCAAAGAGCGGCGACATCGGCAAGCCCTGCGATCGCCAGGGCCGAAGATCCGACCCGCAAGACATCGTCTTCCTTCAGGACAAGGGAGGCGAAGCGCAGGGCGCCGTCGCGCGCGTGGCAGGGAAGATCGGCGTCGTTCAGTGTTGCCCGTGCGATGGCGCCATCGGGCAGCGGCAGGCCGAGCGAGGCGATCCGCGTTTCACCCCCCAGCACGCGCAGCGCGCAGCTTCCGGCTTCCAGGACGAATGTTCCCCAGGCCAGACCGTTGCTCCAGATGCTGCGGAACGTCATGCCGTCCCGCAGTTTTGGCGCAAAGCCAAGGTGGTTTCTGCGGGCATCGAAGCCGAAGCCCGACAGCACCAGCACGCCGCTCCAGCTTGCCAGCGATCGGGCATAATTCGATCCGCATTCCATTTCGTTCCACGGATTGCGATTGGACCCGTCGTAACGGTCCCGCACGGCGGCGAAGACGCGCACGCCCTCGGCGAGCATGCCCTCCATCATCAGGGCGGCGCCGAATGCGTATTCCATGCCGTGAAAGGTTTCCTGTGCGTACGGCGCCGGAACCGCCGGTTTGCGCGCGCCCTCGGGAAAGGCCGCGATGACGGTACCGGCCTCATCGTAGACCCCGTAAACCCGGCAAGGATTGAAGTAGTCGCCAATCGGCTGCTTGAAGTTGTGCCGCAGGACGGACTGCAGGGCGGTGCGGAACCTGGCCTCGTCGTAGATGTCGGGGAGCCCGTACAGCCGCGCATGCCAGCCGGCCACAACCTGGTCGATCAGGCATCCGTCGCCGAGCTGGTACTTCACTTCGCCGTGCTCTTCGCTCCAGTACTGGCTATAGATGTCCCCGCCCATGAGCCGTCGCGACCGGACGGCATTCGCATAGGGTGCCAGCACGCCGCGATCGCCGAGATCGATCTTCTGGATGAAGTAGCTGCCGTTGAACAGCTCGCCGTTGATAAACGATCGCCCTTTCGCGGCGATGGCACGCCATTCGGCCGCGAGACCGGTCTCGCCCATCGCCTCGGCCATCTCCGCGCCGGCGAGCAGGGCACCGACATAGAACCCGCTGAGCCAGGCATTCGGACCGAACAGCTCCATGTCCAGCGTATGATGCTGGCGACCGGTAAGCACGCCGCGGCGTTCCGGGTCCCAAAGGTCCGGGTTTTCGGGATGCCAGGCATATTCAATGGATTTGCGCACCATTGGCCAGATTTGTCGGAGCCAGCCATCGTCGCCGCAGAGCTTCCAGTCGCGGTAGGCCTTCATCGCGTTGCCGAACTGCCCGTCGGCGCAGGCCCGTTCGGTGAACAGGCCCGAGCCGATCGGCAGGCTCATGCGGAAGCTCATGCCGCCCGCGGCATCGATGTTGTTCCGGTAATCCGCCTCACGCATCGACCGTTCGAGCGCGGGGAACAGGAACGGCAGGGCCTGCGCGTAATTCCACACATGGGTGCAGCTTCCCTCGCAGGACCCCTCGTATGGATTGAGGCCCTCCCAGCCGTAGAACGTGCCGTCGGTCAACCGCACCGTGGTGGCGGTTCGCAGCGTACTCAGATTGGCCGCGGCCGCGTCGATAACGGCATGCGGCAGGGTCGATCCGTACATCGCGTCGCGGAATGTCCTGGTTCCGTCGGCCAACCGGTCCCAGTCGCTGAGGGTCGCGGCGGCTATCTCCGCGGCGCTCGCCCACTGGGTCGCGTACCAGTTCTTCCACACCGCGCCGGCCGGCGAGGGTTCGCGGAAATGCCAGATCTTCGAAACCCAGGATTTGCTATAATTCGGAGCGTACCAGGCGATCACGAAGCGCACCCGCCCGGTCGCCCCGGGCGCTACCGTGAGGTGCGCGGCCAACAGGCTGCTGTCGGCATCGCGCTCCATGCCGCCGCGCGTCGGCTCGGCCGCATAGAGGCGCTCCTTGAAAGGGCCGGGTCGGTGCAGGTCGTGCCAGTACACTTCCAGCGCATCGAACCACAGGCCGCGATAGAGATGGGTCTGCGCGCTGCTCTCCGCCGCATTCGTCGCGATCATGAACTCCGCATAGGCCGGCTGGTCGGCATCGACCGAGGCGGTGGCGATGCTGACAGATCCGTCCCGCCGCTCCGCCGTGGTCTGCCCGGACAGCAGTCCATGCCCGAGCACGCCGACGATGCTGTAGGTAATGGGCGCGGCGGTCGGATTGACGATATCGAACTCGAAAAGCGCGACCGGCATCGACGAAGCCCGGTCATTCAAGGGAATGAAAGGGTTGAACGCCGTCATCGTCACCGCGCCGGGGAAGTGCTGGTCGCTGAAGTCGAGACGCGCGACGGGATAGCGGCCCTCGAACCGGCACTCGGCGAAATGCGGCACGCCGACCAGCGAGGCGCGCCGCGCGCCGGATCCATAGCTCCGTCCCCAGTCCCGGGTAAAATCGCCGATCAGGCTGCCCTGATAGGGGCCGTGCAGCAGCCGTGCATCGAGTATCCTGCCGTCCTGTTCGGCGCGAACGGCGAAATGGGACAGCCCGTTGGTGCTGCCTTTGTTCGGTCCGTTCAGGATCTCCCAGTCGATGAACCTGCCGGCGCCGGACAGTCCGATCGAGCCGGTGCCGATCCCGCCCAACGGGAATGAGATCTCCCGGGCGTGCTGCCCCGTGTAGACGAACGGGCTTGCCTGGGACATTGCTTCCTCCAAACGGCGCCACGCGATCGTTGTCCGATCTTAACGCAAACGGCGCCAACGTATACCGTTCGCGATGAGGTTTCCGCGCAGGCCGATACGCCAGGGAACAGACTTTCGGCGGGCTGCCCGACCGGATGGCATACCATCATAAGCGGGCCGGGCGGATTGGAAAGGAGCGGAGCGAGAAGCCGTCCCGGCCTTTCCTCGCGCTCCCTTTCCCCTCAGCGCCGCCGCAGCGCGTCGGACATGCGGGCCAGGATCTGTTCCAGGATCGCCGGCGAGGTGGCGAAGTTGATCCGGGCGAACGCGCCATACCGTTCCCCGAACGTCTCGCCCGCATTGAGGCCGACGCGGGCGTGATCGAGGAAGAACTGCCCGGCCGGCACGGCCAGCCCGAGCGCGGTGCAGTCCAGCCACGCCAGATAGGTCGCCTCCGGCAGCCGCATGACCACCCCGGGCAGCGCCTGCGGCAGGGTGCGCGCCAGCCAGTCGCGGTTGGCCTGCAGGCGGGCCACGATGTCGTCGAACCAGGCCTGGCCATGGTCCCAGGCCGCGACGGTGGCATCGACGCCGGTCACGCTGGGCGAGCCCAGCAGCCGCGCGGGCAGCCGCGCGAAGAAGCGCTGGCGCAGCGCCGGCCCGCCGAAATGCATCACCGCGCAGCGCAGGGCAGGGATGTTGAAGCTCTTGGTGGCGCTGGTGATGGTCACCGTGCGGGCGGCGATGTCCGCCCCGAGCGAGGCCAGCGGGATGTGCCTCCCACCCGGATAGACGATGTCGGCGTGGATCTCGTCGGACACCACGATCAGGTCGTGGCGGATGGCGAAGGCCGCGACCTCTTCCAGTTCGGCGCGGGTAAAGGCGCGGCCGGTGGGGTTCTGCGGGTGGCAGAAGATCATCACGCGGGCGCGCGAGTCCGGCGCGGCGTCGTAGGCGGCCAGGTCGAGCCGCCAGCGCGTGCCGTCGTCGCGCATGTGGTTGCCCAGCAGGCGTCGGCCGGTGCCGCGGATGGCCTCCAGGAACGGCGGGTAGGACGGCAACTGCAACACCACGGCGTCGCCCGGCTCGCTGAACGCGGTGACCGAGGCGAAGCTGGCCTGCACCAGGTCGCCGATCGGATGGACGTCCTCGGCGCGGGTCTGCCAGCCGAAGCGGTTTTCCATGCGGCGGACGAAGGCGGCCTCCAGCGCGCCGGCGCGGGCGGCGTAGCCGAACTCCTGGTCGCGGACGAGCCGCTCCATCGCTTCCACGACCGCGGGGGCGACGGTGAAGTCCATGTCGGCGACCCAGGCCGGCAGCACGTCGGCGGGGAACTTGTGCCATTTGTTGGTGCGGCGGGCGCGCAGGGCGTCGATGCCGAGTTCGGGGGTGTCGGTTTGCATGCGGCTTTCTCCCACGCGGATTCGCCCGCTCCGGCGGGCAGCGGGCCGCACACTGGCCGGGCCAACCGGCGGACGCAATACCGGGGGGCTTTTCCCCCCGGTACCGCCGCGCCGGCCGCCGTCGTGCCTAGGCGGTCAGCGTGGGCACCGCCAAGGTGGAACCGGTGCCGCCATAGGCCTGCAACGCCTGCATGATGTCCGCCGCGAGGGTCTGCGACACGGCCTGATTGCTGGCCGAAGCGGTGGTGGTCGTGGCGCTCGTCGTCGCGCTCGCTTCGGTGGCGGCGCTCGCGTCGGTGTCGGTGTCCTCGTGGTGGTGGTGGTGATGGTGCCCGTGGGCCTGGCCGGTGGCGCCGGTCTGCTCCGCGCTCGCGGTCTGGGCGCCGGTCTGGCTGCCCTGCAACTGGTTCATGATGGATTGCAGATCGGTCGCCAGTTGCTGCTCGGGATCGGTCGCCGTGGTCGCCGTGGTGGCGGCGGCGGTGGCGGCCGTGCCGGTGCCGCCCTGCGCCTGGACCAGCAGGGCCTGGATGTCGGAGGCCAGTTGCTGGAACGGATCGACGGAGCCGGTCTGCCCGGCCGCGGCGGCGGCGGAACCGCCTGGCGTGCCGGTGACGGAGGGCGAGGGCGATGCGGCGCTCCAGGCGGTGTCGAGAGTGGCTGACACCTGTGTCGTCTGGGCCCAGATGGTGGACGCGATGCTGCCGATGGACACGATGCCGGGCTCCTGTTGTTGGTGGTCCGCTGCGTGAACCCCCGGGAACGCAACCCGCGTGCCAGCGCCAAACCCGCGAATCCGCCGGAGCGGCCCGCCATCGTGCCGGGCAAGCCATGCCCGGTGGCGCGAAACGCCCGGCAGAACCTGCCGGGCGGCGGCTTCCTACTGGCCTTCCTCCATCAGCCGCCGGCGCGCCTCATCCAGGCGGATGCGGTCCGGCGCCGGCATTTCCATCGGCTTGAGGTCGAGCTCCTCCAGCGCCTCGATCATCGCCTCCACCACCACCAGGCGGGCGAACCATTTGTTGTTCGCCGGCACCACGTACCACGGCGCGTGCGGCGCCGCGGTGGCCTGGATCGCCGCCTCGTAGGCTTCCATGTAGGCGCCCCAGTGCGCCCGCTCGGCGATGTCGGAGGCACTGAACTTCCAGTTCTTCACCGGGTCGTTCAGCCGCTCCATGAAGCGGCGCTTCTGCTCCTCGAGCGAGATGTTCAGGAAGAACTTTTGCACCAGCGTGCCCTGGCGGGTGAGGTAGCGCTCGAAGGCGGCGATGTCGGCCAGCCGGTGATCCCAGATCCGCTTGCCGTCCAGTTCTTCCGGCAGGCGCTGGGCGTGCAGCAGTTCCTTGTGCACGCGCACCACCAGCACTTCCTCGTAGTGGCTGCGGTTGAAGATGCCGATATGGCCGCGTTCCGGCAGGTTGCGCCAGACCCGCCACATGAAGTCGTGCGCCAGCTCTTCCGGTCCCGGCGCCTTGAAGCTGGTGACCTGCACGCCTTGCGGGTTCACCCCGGACATCACGTGCTTGATGGTGCCGTCCTTGCCGGCGGCGTCCATCGCCTGGAAGATGCACAGCAGCGCCCACGAGGCGTGCGGGTAGAGCAGTTCCTGCAAGGCGGCCAGCCGCACCACCCCGTCGGCCAGCAGCGACTGCGCTTCGTTCTTGGCCACCAGGCCCTCGGCGACGTCGTCCGGGTCGTGGTCCTTCAGCCGGAAGCCCTTGCCCTCGGTGATGCGGAACTTTGCCATCACCTGCCTGGCTTGTTTGCGTTTCATGGGGCGGGACCCGCGCTGCGCTTGATCACCATCGGTCCGGGCCCTTGGCAGTTCGGCATCACCTCGAGGCGACCGATGTTCATGTGCGTCGGCAACGTCACCGCCCAGGCCACCGCCTCGGCGATGTCATCGGGCGTCAGCGGCCGCGCGCCGGCATAGACCGCGGCGCCGCGCGCCGCGTCGCCGCCGAACCGCACGGTGCTGAATTCGCTGCCGCCGACCATGCCGGGCTGGATGTCGGTTATCCGCACGTCCTTGCCCACCAAATCGGCCTTCAGGTTCAGACTGAACTGCGTCACGAAGGCCTTCGAGGCGCCGTAGACGTTGCCGCCCGGGTAGGGGTAGCTGGCGGCGGTGCTGCTGATGTTCACCACATGCCCGCGGTTGCGCTCGACCATGCCGGGCAGCAGGGCGCGGGTCATCCGGACCAGCCCCAGCACGTTGGTGGCGATCATGGTTTCCCACTCCGCCAGCGACGCCTGCCAGGCCGGCTCCATGCCGAGCGCCAGACCCGCGTTGTTGACCAGCACGTCGACCTCCCGCCACCCCTCGGGCAGGCTGCCCGGCAGGGCGGCGACGGCGACACCATCGGTCACGTCCAGCGGCAGGGCCAGGAGTTCGGCGCCAAGTTCCTCGGCCAGGGCCTGCAGCCGTTCCACCCGCCGCGCCGCGGCGATCACGCGGTGCCCGTCGCGCACGAACCGCCGCGCGATCGCGGCGCCGAACCCGGAGGAGGCGCCGGTCACCAGGATTGTCAGTTTTGCCATGTCTTTCCGCCTGTTCCGTCCAACCGCCCTATCCGGACACAGCGCCATCGGCTTGGCAACAGCCGCGCTACTCCGGCAGCGCCAACCGCACCGACACCGGGCAGTGATCGGAAAGCCGGTCGCGCCATTCCTCGCCGGTTTCGCGGTAGACCAGCACCCGCAGCGTGTCCGCCTCCAGCCAGTCGCGCGCCGCCCCGCCGGCGATGATGTGGTCGATGAAACCGCCGCCGCCCCAGCACGGGCTGGACCGTCCCTCGGTCGCCCGGGACAGCGCGCCGTCCTGCCGCAGGGTCGCGTAGAACGCATCGTCGCCGTCCATCCAGCGGTTGAAGTCGCCCATCAGCACGAACGCCCCGCCTTCCGCCCGGCGTCGCGCCACCCAGTCGCGCAGCGCCGCCAGTTGTCCGCGCAGGATCGGGCAGGCCGGCCGGGTCCGGTCGGTCAGCTTCTCCTGCCGGCAGCCCTGTTTCAGGTGCACCGCCAGCAGCCGCAGGTCCCCGCCCGCCCAGTGCAGGGTGATGTCCGCCCCCGAGCGCAGGTGCGAGTGCGGCGGGTCCAGGCTCGCGAGGTCGGGGTTGGCGGTGAAGGCAAGTCCCTTGCGCACCGCGAAGCCGACCCGCTGCACCACGTCGTCACCGGTCATGTGCAGCACGTAGCGGTCGGGCGGGAACACGGTCGCCGCCGCCGCCGGCCCGTCCACCTCCTGCAAGGCGACCACGTCGGCCGCCAGGTCGGCGGCGTAGCGGCGCAGCACGGCCAGGTCGGCCGCCTGCTTGGGGTGCACGTCGGCCGGCAGTTCCGCATCGCCGGCCGCCCGCAGGGTCAGCCAGTCGAGGTTCCAGGTGGACAGCTTCAGCTCCGCCGCCCCGCCCGCCGAGCCCCACCCGCCCAGCAGCAGCGCCAGCGCCAATCCCATCAACCCGTTCCATCGCATCGCCCGCTCTCCCGCTCACGGCTGGTCTGTGGGAAGACCCTACTCGCGCGCGGCGCGCGATGGCATAGTGTCCGCAACGACACCAGAGACCGCGCCCCAGAGCGCGGTGACGGCAATTCATAGGGGAGTCCCGACGCTTGCAGCCCACCGACGTTGCCCATCCCGACCATTTCCACAAGGTCGTGGATTGCCAATGGGCCTGCCCGGCCCACACGCCCGTTCCGGAATACATCCGCTTGATCGCCGCCGGCCGCTACGCCGACGCCTACATGGTCAACTGGCAGTCCAACGTCTTCCCGGGCATCCTGGGCCGGACCTGCGACCGCCCGTGCGAGCCGGCCTGCCGGCGCGGCCGGGTGGAGGCCGAGCCGGTGGCGATCTGCCGGCTCAAGCGGGTCGCCGCCGACTACAAGGGCGACATCACCGCGCGCCTGCCGCTGCCCGCGCCGGTGCGCAACGGCCACCGCGTGGCCTGCGTCGGCGCCGGCCCGGCCAGCCTCACCGTCGCCCGCGACCTGACACCCGCCGGCTACGAGGTCGTCCTGTACGACGGCGCCGACCGCGGCGGCGGCATGATCCGCAGCCAGATCCCGAAATTCCGCCTGCCCGAGGAAGTGATCGACGAGGAGGTCGGCTACATCGAGCGGCTCGGCGTCGAGACCCGCTACGGCACCTGGGTCAACAGCCTGAAGGCGCTGCTCGACGAGGGCTACGACGCGGTGTTCGTCGGCTCCGGGGCGCCGCGCGGGCGCGAGCTCGACGTGCCGGGCCGCCAGGAGGCGGGCGCGCACATCCACATCGGCATCGACTGGCTTTCCTCCGTCAGCTTCGGCCACGTCACCACCATCGGCCGGCGCGTGCTGGTGCTGGGCGGCGGCAACACGGCCATGGATTGCTGCCGCTCCGCCCGCCGCCTCGGCGGCGAGAGCGTCAAGGTGGTGGTGCGCAGCGGCTTCGAGGAGATGAAGGCGTCGCCCTGGGAAAAGGATGATGCCATGCGCGAGGACATTCCCATCCTCAACTACCTGGTGCCGAAGGAGGTGCTGCACGACAACGGCCGCCTGATCGGCCTGGCCTTCGAGCAGGTGCGCGCCGAATACGATGAGACGGGCCGCCGCCGGCTGCTGCCCACCGGCGCCATCGTGCAGATGGCCTGCGACGACATCCTCGTCGCCATCGGCCAGGAGAACGCCTTCCCCTGGATCGAGCGCGACATCGGCGTCGAGTTCGACCGCTGGGGCATGCCGGTGGTCGATCCGCTCACCTTGCAGTCCACCCATCCCTGGATCTTTTTCGGCGGCGATGCCGCGTTCGGGCCGAAGAACATCATCTGGGCGGTCGCGCACGGCCACCAGGCCGCCATTTCCATCGACCTGTTCTGCCGCGGCGAGGATGTCCACCGCCGCCCGCCGCCCGGCGTCACGCTGGCGTCGCAGAAGATGGGCATCCACGAGTGGAGCTACGACAACGACGTCTCGATCGACCTCAGGTACAAAGTGCCGCACCGCGACAAGGCGGCCGCGCTCACCGACATCAAGGCCGAGGTGGAACTGGGCTTCGATCCCGTGCTGGCCTTCAAGGAAGCGCAGCGCTGCCTGAACTGCGACGTCCAGACCGTGTTCGCGCCAAAACTCTGCATCGAGTGCGACGCCTGCGTCGATATCTGCCCGGTCGATTGCATCACCTTCACCGAGAACGGCGAGGAGGCCGAGCTGCGCCGGCGGCTGAACGCACCGGCGCACAACACCGGCCAGGATCTCTACGTCGCCGACGGGCTGAAGACCGGACGCATCATGGCCAAGGACGAGGACGTCTGCCTGCATTGCGGCCTGTGCGCCGAGCGCTGCCCCACCGGGGCGTGGGACATGCAGCGCTTCCTGTTCGACCTCGCGCAGGTGAGACCGGAGCGGGCACCGGCGGAGACACCGGCATGAGCAAGCTCCAGGCGGTCAACGACTTCGTGGTGAAATTCGCCAACGTCAACGGTTCGGGCTCGGCCAGCGCCAACACGCTGTTCGCCCGCGCGATCATCCGCATGGGCGTGCCGGCGACCCCGCGCAACATCTTCCCCAGCAACATCCAGGGCCTGCCCACCTGGTACGAAGTGCGGGTATCCGCCGCCGGCCACCTCGGCGCGCGTGGCGGCACCGACCTGATGGTGGCGATGAACCCGCAGACCTGGGACCAGGACGTCAAGTCCATCGTTCCCGGCGGCTATCTTTTCTACGACAGCACCAAGCCGCTGCCGCCGTCGAAATTCCGCGGCGACAT
The DNA here is from genome assembly GCA_964459005.1 of uncultured Acetobacteraceae bacterium. Taxonomy (GTDB): domain Bacteria; phylum Pseudomonadota; class Alphaproteobacteria; order Acetobacterales; family Acetobacteraceae; genus Rhodovastum. The sequence goes on along the minus strand of CAYWOW010000041.1, from coordinate 5,889 downwards.
CACCGTGCTCGGCGTGCCGCTGACCGAGATCTGCAACGCCCGCTACAGCGATGCCCGCCAGCGCCAGCTGTTCAAGAACGTCATCTACGTGGGCGCGCTGTCCGCGCTTCTTGACATCGACGCGAAGGTGATCGAGCAACTGCTGTCCGAGCAATTCCACGCCAAGGAAAAACTGATCGCCCCCAATCTCGAGGCGTTCCAGCTGGGTCGCGATTGGGCGCTGCAACACCTGTCCTGCCCGATCGGACTGCGCATCGAGCGCGCCGACGCGGTCGGCGACAGGGTGCTGATCGACGGCAATTCCGCCGCCGGGCTCGGCGCCGTGTATGGCGGCGCGACGGTCTGCGCCTGGTATCCGATCACGCCGTCCACTTCGCTGGCCGAGGCTTTTTCGCGCTATTGCGCTCGCTTCCGGGTGGACCGCGAGACCCGCAAGCGGCGCGCCGCCATCGTCCAGGCCGAGGACGAGTTGGCGTCCATCGGCATGGTGATCGGCGCCGCCTGGAACGGCGCGCGCGCCTTCACCGCGACCTCCGGTCCCGGCGTCAGCCTGATGCAGGAGTTTTTGGGACTTGCCTATTTCGCCGAGATTCCGGCTGTCATTTTCGATGTCCAGCGGGCCGGCCCGTCCACCGGCATGCCGACGCGCACTCAGCAATGCGACCTGACCAGTGCCGCCTACGCCAGCCACGGCGACACCAAGCACGTGCTCCTGTTCCCCGCCGACGCGCACGAATGTTTCGAGATGGGCGCTCAGGCTTTCGATCTCGCCGACCGGCTGCAAACGCCGGTGTTCGTCATGCTCGACCTCGACATCGGCATGAACGACCGGCTGACCGAGCCGTTCCACTGGAACGACGCCAAGCGGATGGACCGCGGCAAGGTCATGAACGCCGCCGATCTGGCCGCCGGCCGCGAATTCGGCCGCTACCTCGATGTCGACAGCGACGGCATCACCTATCGCACCTATCCCGGCACCCATCCGACCCGCGGCAGCTTCTTCACCCGCGGCACCAGCCGAGACGAGTACGCGCGGTACACCGAGGACGGGCCGGCCTACCGGCGCAACATGGAGCGGCTGCTGAAGAAGTGGGAGACCGCCAAGCGCTATGTTCCCGCGCCGGTGCGCCGCGACGCCGCCGGGCCGACGCGGCTCGGCGCCATCTACTATGGCTCCACGGCCGCGGCGATGGACGAAGCCGCCGGGCAACTCGCGGATCAGGGGGTCGCGATCGACCTGCTGCGGGTGCGCGCCCTGCCGTTCAACGACGACGTGATGGACTTCATCGCCCGCCACGATTCCGTTTTCGTGGTCGAGCAGAATCGCGACGGCCAGTTGCGCATGCTGCTGATCAACGAGGGCGATATCGACCCGCGCAAGCTGCGCCGCGTGCTGCACTACGACGGCACGCCGATCACCGCCCGGTTCATCACCGGCGCGATCGTCGAGGTTGCCCAGGAACTGAAGATCGTGCCGATGCGCCAACCGGTGCCGGCGGCGGAGTGAGCCCATGACCTACCTTGCCAAGCCCAAGCTGCATCATCCCGAACTGCCCACCAACGCGCTCGGCTTCACCCGGCGCGACTACGAGGGCGCGATTTCCACGCTCTGCGCGGGCTGCGGCCACGATTCCATCAGCGCCGCCATCGTGCACGCCTGTTTCGAGCTGAGCCTGCCGCCGCACCGGATCGCCAAACTGTCCGGCATCGGCTGCTCGTCGAAGACGCCCACCTATTTCCTCGGCAACAGCCACGGCTTCAACTCGGTGCACGGGCGCATGCCGAGCGTGTTGACCGGGGCCTATCTGGCCAATCGCGACCTGATCTATCTCGGCGTTTCCGGCGACGGGGATTCCGCCTCGATCGGCCTCGGCCAGTTCGCCCATGCGCTCCGGCGCGGCGTCGACATGGTCTACATCGTCGAGAACAACGGCGTTTACGGCCTCACCAAGGGCCAGTTCTCCGCCACCGCCGACCGCGGGGCGAAGAACAAGCGCGGGGTCGCCAACGTCGACGAGCCGATCGACCTCATCGGCATGGCGCTGCATCTCGGCGCCACCTACGTCGCCCGCAGCTTCTCGGGCGACAAGGCGCAACTGGTGCCGCTGATCAAGGGGGCGCTGACCCACAAGGGCGCGGCCTTCATCGACTGCATCAGCCCCTGCGTCGCGTTCAACAACCACGAAGGCTCGACCAAGAGCTTCGACTACGTGCGCGAGCACAACGCGGCGGTGAACACGCTCGACTTCATCGCCGCCCGGCCGGAGATCACGGTGGACTATGCCCCCGGCAAGGTCGAGCTGGTGACCCAGCACGACGGTTCCATCCTCAAGCTGCGCAAGCTGGCCGGCGAGTACGACGTTACCGACCGCATCGCCGCCATGGAGTACCTGGCCGGCCACTACGCGAAGGGCGAGGTCGTTACCGGGCTGCTTTATGTCGCGCTCGATGCCGACGACCTGCACGGCTATCTGGGCACCGCTGAGAAACCGTTGAACGCGATGGACGAAAGCGAGCTCTGCCCCGGCGCCGCCGCGCTGGACAAGCTCAACGCCGCGCTGCGCTGAGCCGCGTGTTTCCGGTCCTCTGGCTGCAGGCCCTGCTCGGCGGGGCGCTGATCGGCGGCGCGGCCGTGCTGCTCATGCTTGGCCTCGGGCGGATCGCCGGCATCAGCGGCATCGTCGGCGGTCTGCTGCCGCCGGCGGCGGACTGGCGCTGGCGGGCGTGCTTCATCGCCGGTCTGCTGGCCGGGCCGGCGGTGGTCGGTTTCGCGCTCGGCCGCGAACCCATCGGCATGCCGGCGGCGGGGTTGCCGGTGCTCGTCGCAGCCGGCCTGCTGGTCGGCTTCGGCACCGGGCTGGGCAGCGGCTGCACCAGCGGGCACGGGGTCTGCGGCCTGGCCCGGCTGTCGCCGCGCTCCATCGCGGCCACCGCCGTCTTCATGCTGGCCGGCGGGGCGACGGTCTTCGTCGTCCGCCATTTAGTGGGCTGACCATGGGCCTTATGCTCGCGCTCGCCGCGGGGCTGCTGTTCGGCGCCGGTCTGGCCCTTGGCGGCATGACCGATCCGGCGGTGGTGCTCGGCTTCCTCGACGTTGCCGGAGCCTGGAATCCGGCTTTGGCATTCGTCATGGGCGGCGCGCTCGCCGTCACCTTCGTGGGCTACCGCCTGGTCTTCCGCCGGGCGCGACCGCTGCTGGCCGACGCGTTCGCCTTGCCCAGGACGCATGCCGTCGATGCACACCTGCTCGGCGGGGCCGCCCTGTTCGGCGCGGGCTGGGGTTTGGCGGGCTACTGCCCGGGGCCAGCCATCGCCTCGCTGCCCGCGGCGCACCTTGGTACGGCTGCCTTCGTGCTCGCCATGCTGGCCGGTCTCGCCCTGGCACGCCGATAGCCAAACGCCGCGTTTGTCGCCATAACCTCCCGTTTCGCCCGACCGGACGGTTTCCGGCCGGGGCAGGAGCCACCCGATGCCGACACCCTGGACCCCCGATTCCTGGCGCAGCCGCCCGATCCGGCAGATGCCCGCCTATCCCGATGCGACCAGGCTCGCCGCCGTCGAGGATAAGCTGCGCCGCTATCCGCCGCTGGTGTTCGCCGGCGAGGTGCGCCGCCTGAAGGCAGCCCTCGCCCGCGCCGCCGAGGGCCAGGCCTTCGTGCTGCAGGGCGGCGACTGCGCCGAGAGTTTCCAGGACTTCACCGCCAACATCATCCGCGACACCTTCCGCGTGCTGTTGCAGATGGCGGTGGTGCTGACCTTCGGCGCCTCGCTGCCGGTGGTGAAGCTCGGCCGCATGGCCGGCCAGTTCGCCAAGCCGCGCACCTCCGACACCGAGACCCGCGACGGCGAGACGCTGCCGTCCTATCGCGGCGACATCGTCAACGGCCCCGAGTTCACCCTGGCCGACCGCGTGCCCGATCCGGCGCGCATGGAGACCGGCTACTTCCAGTCCGCCGGCATGCTCAACCTGCTGCGCGCCTTCGCCACCGGCGGTTACGCGGACCTGCACGAGGTCCATCGCTGGAACCTCGGCTTCGTCGCCCGCTCGCCGCTGGTCGAGCGCTACCAGGACCTCGCCCACCGCATCGACGAGACGTTGGCCTTCATGTCGGCCTGCGGCATCTCGGCGGCCACCACGCCGCAGATCCACAACACCGACTTCTTCACCAGCCACGAGGCGCTGCTGCTGCCCTACGAGCAGGCGCTGACCCGGGTCGATTCCACCTCCGGCGACTGGTACGGCTGTTCGGCGCATTTCCTCTGGATCGGCGACCGCACCCGCCAGCCCGAGAGCGCCCACGTCGAGTTCCTGCGCGGCGTGCGCAACCCGGTCGGCGTGAAAATCGGACCCACCACGCCGCTCGACGACCTGCCGCGCCTGCTCGAAGCCCTCAATCCGGATAACGAGCCGGGCCGCCTGACCCTGATCGCTCGGATGGGCGCCGACCAGGTGGAGCGCCTGCTGCCGCCGCTGCTGCGCGCGGTGAAGCGCGAGGGCCGCAGCGTGGTCTGGGTCTGCGACCCGATGCACGGCAACACCATTTCGTCGGACGTCGGGGTGAAGACCCGCAGCTTCAATTCCATCCTGGCCGAGGTTCGCGGCTTCTTCGATGCCCACGCGGCCGAGGGCACCTGGGCCGGCGGCGTGCACGTGGAGATGACCGGCCACGCCGTCACCGAATGCATCGGCGGCGCGCACGGGCTCAGCATGACGGATCTCGAGAAGCGCTACGAGACCTTCTGCGACCCGCGGCTGAACGCCGAGCAGTCGCTGGAGCTGGCCTTCCTGGTGGCCGAGGAGCTGAAGGCCCGCCGTCTGCCGGTCGATCGCTCCCCGGCCGTGGCGGCGAGGTAGGGGACGATGGCCCAGCAGCACGACGACGGCGCGGCCACCCTGGCGGCCGACATCGCCGCCCGCACCGACACCTATTTCAACCGCACCCGCACCATCGTCCAGCGGTTCGGCGACAAGAGCGTGACCTACGCGATCTTCCTGCGCCGGCCCGTCATCTCGGCGCCGCGCCTGATGCTGGACTGGCTCGCCGCCGTCGCCGCGGCGCGCGGCACCGCGATCGATTGCGAGGTGATGTACCCCGAAAGCAGCTGGGTCGGCGCCGGCGAGCCGCTGGTCTACATCACCGGCAGCATGGCCGAGCTGTCCGACCTGGAGACGCTGGCGCTGCAAAAAGTCGGTCCGGCCTGCGTGGCCGCCCACAACGCCTATCAGATGAGCCTGGCGCTGCCCCAGGTGGACTTCCTGGCGATGGACGCGCGCCACTGCGCCGGGGCGGAGATGCAGGAGATGATGGCCTATGCCGCCTCGGTCGGCAGCCGGGCGGCGCAGGCCGAGGGCGCGCGTGGTTTCGTCGGCTGTGCCAGTGGCGGCACCGCGCACTGGTTCGCCGCACCCGGCCAGGCCGCGCACGGCCGCGGCACCATGCCGCACTCCCTGATAGGCTACGCCGGCTCGACCCTGCGCGCCGCCGAGATGTTCCACGAGACGTTTCCGGACGCCGCGCTGACCGTGCTGGTGGACTATTTCGGCCGCGAGATCGCCGACGGCCTGGCGGTCTGCCGCCGTTTTTCCGACCTCGCCGGGCAGGGGCGGCTGGCGTTGCGGCTCGACACCCATGGCGGGCGCTTCCTCGAGGGGCTAGACCCCGCCGAGAGCTACGCGGTGCTGGAGCGCCATGTGCCCGGCGCCATCCGCCGCTATCGCAGCGACAGCGAGTTGCGCTTCCTGGTCGGCACCGGCGTTTCCGCCGCCGCCATCTGGCGGATGCGCGAGGCGCTCGACGCGGCCGGCTTCCCGGCGGTGAAGATCGTCGCCTCGTCCGGCTTCGACGTCGACAAATGCCGGGTGATGGCCGACTGCCATGCCCCGGTCGA
>CAYWOW010000040.1:0-23478 GCA_964459005.1 uncultured Acetobacteraceae bacterium | reverse complement strand
AGGTGCCATCCGCCGGCATAGCAGCGATGGCGCGCGCCGCGAACCCCTCACCCCGCCGGCAGCAACTCGCGCGGCGTGCCGTGCACCATGATGGTCATCGCCTTGCCCTCCTCGAGCGTCGCCTGCACGTCCTGGCCACCCTGCGAAATGTGCAGCCGCACCCTTCGTCCGTGCCAATGGACGCAGCAACCGACGCTGCGCCAGTGCGCCGGCAGCAGCGGCGCCAGCGCCAGCGTCTCGCCGGCCAGCGACAGCCCGACGAAGCCGAGCATCACCGCCTGCCGCAACCCGCCCAGGGCGGCGATGTGCACCCCGCCCGCGCTCTCCGCCGAGCTTGGCGACAGGTCGATCGCCGACGTCTCGTGCAGGTAGCGCAGCGCCAGATCGGTCATCCCGAGCCGCGCCGCCACCAGCGCGTGCATCGACCGGCTGAGCGAGCTGCCGTGCGAGCAGAGCGGCTCGTAGTGGCGGAAATTCAGGCGCTGCGTCGGCTCGTCGAAGGTCTCCGGCAGCAGCGCCAGCAGCGCCACCACGTCGGCCTGCTTTACCACCTGCGTGCGCTGCGTCCGCTCGTGCCCGAGAATCACGTCCATCGGCACCTTGCGGTCGGCGTAGCGCTCCAGGTTGATCTTCTCCAGTTGGTGGAATCCGGCGAACTGCTCGATCAGCCCGGTCGCCGGGTCGAGCCCGGTCACCAGCGTATCGATGACCTCGTGCCACAGCGCCAGTTCCGCCGCCCCCAGCCCGAGCCGGCTCTCCAGCCCGCCCCAGCACTCCGCCCAGCCCCGGCGGGCGCCGTCCAGCGAGGTGGCGCGCATCATCTCGACCAGTTCCAACGCGCGGGCGATGTTCCAGCGCGCCATGCCGTTGGTATAGGCGTTGTCGTCGATGTTCTCGTGGTACTCGTCCGGCCCGATGACATGGCGGATGTGCCGCCGCCCGTCGGCCTCCAGGGTCGCCCGGCTGGCCCAGAACCGCGCGGTTTCCAGGATCATTTCCGCGCCCGCCTCGAGCAGGAAGGCGTCGTCGCCGGTGGCGCGCCAGTACTGCCACACCGCATAGGCGACGTCGCTCGCGATGTGCTGCTCCTCCTTGCCGGACAGCACATCCACCGGCGTGCCGGCCGGTCCGATCACCTGGTCGGGCGTGGTTTCCTCGCCGGTATCCGCCGACTCCCAGGCATAGAGCGCGCCCCGCCAGCCGCCGCGCCGCGCCTTGGCGCGCGCCCGGTCGATGGTGTGGAAGCGGTACATCAGCAGCGACCGCGCCGCCTTTGGCCAACTGTCGATGTAGAACGGCATCAGGTAGATGTCGGTGTCCCAGAACACGTGGCCGAGATAGGCGTCGCCGGTCAGCCCGCGTGCGCCGATGGAAACCAGCGGATCGTCCGGATTGGCGGCGCTGTTGAGGTGGTAGGTGGCGAACCGCAGCGCCCGCTCCAGTTCCGGGTCGCCGTCGATGGTCACGTTGCTGGCCTGCCAGCGCCCGGCCCAGGACGTTTCATGGGCTGCCAGTATCGCCTGGCCGCCGGCCGCCCGCGCCCGCCCCAGCATGGCCGCCGCCACCGGACCCGGGTCGTCTTCCGCGGTGTCGGCGCGGGCCACCGCCACGATCCGCTCCATCGTCGCTTCCTGCCCGACCATCGAGCGCCAGTGCCAGACCCAGCGCAACGGGCCGGCCGCCTCGGTGACCCGCGCGTGGCCGTCGAGCGCCAGGCTCGCCGCGCCCGCCATCGCCACGCCCCGGTCCGAATCGGCGGTGCGCCACACCCCGAGTTCGTCCTCGACGCGGACCGCCATCATGCCCAGCCCCGCCGACTCGAACGAGGCTTCCAGCTTCACCTCCACCCCGTCGCGGTCGAGCTCGAGGGACAGCAGTTGCAGCCCCAGCGCCCGCTCGGCCTGCGACACCAGCCGCAGGGTGCGGACATGCGCGATCACCCCGGCCGGCGTGCGCTGCCGCCACTCGGCCAGCAGCAGCCCGCGCCGCATGTCCAGCGTTCGCCGGTGTTCCAGCGTCCGGCCGCGGCGCAGCAGCAGGGTTTCGCCGTCCAGCCGGATGCGCACCCGCAGCCAGTCCGCCACCGGCACCAGCGCCGGCACTGGCGGATCGGTGTTGGGGGTGTCGAACAGCCCCGCCACATAGGTGCGCGGCCACGACGCCCAGACCAGCCAGGGCGCCCACGTCAACCAGGTCGGCCCGCGGCTGACCGAGCGGGACGCCCGCACGCCCAGGAAGCCGTTGCCGATGGCGAAGCGGGACTCGATGCTGCTCTCGCGCAGCGGGTCATAGCCGTGTTCGTCCAGCGTCCAGTCCGGATCGTCCGTCGGCTGCATCGTGTCGCGCATGTCCGCCCCGTTCCTCCGCTCGTCCCGTGGGCGCAGCACGCCCGCCACCAATGCCGCCACGTCGACCTGGCCCAGGTCCGTCACCACCAGGTCGGCGCCCGCCGCCTGCAACAGCGCCGCGTCGCCCAGCCGGGCGATCCCCAGCGCCAGCATGCCTCCCGCCCGCGCCGCCTCGATCCCGGACGGCGCGTCCTCCACCACCACGCAGTTCTCCGGCGCGATCCCCAGCGCCGCGGCGGCGAGCAGGAAGATCTCCGGGTCTGGCTTGCCGTGTGCCAGCGCACGGCCGCTCAGATCGGCATCGAACAGGGAACAGAGGTTGCGTCCGTCCGCCAGCCCGGTCTGCCGCATCATCGCCGTGGCATTCTTGGACGAAGAAGCTACCGCCAGCTTAAGGCCCTTGGCGTGCAGGGCGGCCGCCAGGCCGACCGCGTCGGCGAAGGACGTGAACGCGCCCGCCGCGATGAACCCCTCCAGGATCTGCTGCTTGCGTTCCGCGTAGGCTGGCGCATGAGCCGCCGCGTCGGCCACGCCGAGCCCCTCTAGCGCGGCCAGCGCTCCGTCCGCCCGCGGCTTGCCGGCGACATGGGCCTGGTAGAATTCGGTCGTGAACCGCGTCGGGTCGGCGAGCCCCACCAGCGCCTCGCGCCAGGCGCGCTCGTGCGGCGAGGCCAGCAGCACCCCGTCAACGTCGAAGATCGCGGCTCGCACCGTCCGTGCCATCGCTCGCTCCATTCAGCTGGTCAAAGTGCCTATCGAGGCGCCGCCGCAGACGAACAGCGTCTGACCCGTGATGAAGCCGCTTTCGGCGGCGGCGAAGAACATCACGGCCTGCGCCACGTCGTCCGGCCGGCCCAGCCGGCGCACCGGAATGCTGGCGGCCAGCTTCGACTCCTCTTCGCTGTCGGCCGGCACCGACTCGTGAAACATCGTGGTTCCGCCGATCGGCCCCGGCGCCACCACGTTCACCGTGATGCCGTGCGGCGCCAGTTCCAGCGCCCAGGTGCGCGCCATGCCGATCAGCCCGGCCTTGGTCGCCGCATAGGCGGAACGCGTCCGCAACCCGAGCGCGGCACGCGAGGACAGCAGCACGATCCGCCCGAACCCCGCCGTCTTCATGGCGGGCAGCGCCGCCTGCACCAGCAGCAGCGGCGAGGCCAGGTGCAGCGCCACCAGCGCGTTCAGGTCCTGCAGCTTGACGTCCTCCACCAGGTCCGGGCGGAGCGCGCCGGCGTTGTGGATGACATGGCTGATGGAGAACCGCGCCGCCAGCTTCGCCGCCGCCTTGCCCGTCGCCTCGGGGTCCATCAGATCGACGGTGACCGCATGCAGCTTGGGGTGTTGCCACGCCGGGGCGGTGCGCGCCAGCGACACCACCTCGATGCCGGCGCCCAGCAGATGGCGGCAGATCGCCGCCCCGATGCCGCCGGACCCGCCGGTGACCAGGGCAACCGTCCGCCCGGTGGGGGCAGTGATGAATTCGCTGGGTGGGTGGGTATCCTGCATGGCTGGCGTGTCCTCGGCCGGCGGGATGAGCATCGCATTCTGGCCGGTCTTGTCCAGTCGTGGCATCGCGGGCAGGCCGATTCGACATTGGAATAAGCGCCGCCTTAAGATCGCCATAAGAAATGGCCGTAAAATGATCTGCCGCCGGGATAGCGGCGAAGGAGCGAGCGATGGGACGCCGGATCGGTCCGTTCGGGGTCGCGCCGTACCGTGTGGTGGCGTTGGTATGCGCGGCGGCGATGCTGGTGCCGCCCTGGGGTCTGCCGCCGGCTGTCGCCCAGGCGCAAAGTGCCGTCAGCCCCGATCAGGCCGCGACATACAGCCCCGGGCAGCTTGACGCGTTGCTGGCCCCGATTGCGTTGTATCCGGACGATCTGCTGACCCAGGTGCTGATGGCCAGCGCCTGGCCGTTGCAGGTGGTGGAAGCGGCGCGCTGGCTGAGCGATCCGGCCAATGCGGCGTTGCGGGGCGACGCCCTGGCCGCGGCGCTGCAGCCGATGGACTGGGATCCGGCGGTGAAGTCGCTGGTGCCGTTCCCCGCGGTCGTGAAGATGATGAACGACCAGCTCGAATGGATGCAGCAGCTCGGCTATGCCTTCGCCAATCAGCAGGACGCCGTGCTGGCTTCGGTGCAGCGCCTGCGGTTCCAGGCGCAGGCCTCGGGCCATCTGGCGAGCGGTCGGCAGCAGGTGGTCAGCTCCGCCGGCGGCGCGGTCGTCATCGCTCCGGCCGATCCGCAGGTGGTGTATGTGCCGGTCTATAATCCGGCCATGGTGTACGGCGTCTGGCCGGACCCGGACTATCCGCCCGTCTATCTGCCGCCGCCGCCCGGCTATGACCTCGGCGACGTGCTTGCGACCGGCATCGCCTTCGGGGTCGGGGCGGTCATCATCGGCTCGCTGTGGGGCATCGGCTCGCCGAACTGGCGCGGCGGCGGCGTCACCGTCAACGTGAACCGCTGGAACGCGATCAACCACAACCGCCCGCCGATCAGCAACCCGGGCTGGCGGCCGCCGCCGGGCGGTCCGGTGGGGCGGCCGAACCTGGGGGGCACCGGTGGCTTCACCGGCGTCCACCCGGGCGGCGCGCCGACCTTCAACCCGCAGAACCGGCCGGTGTACAGCCCGGCGCCGCAGGTCTTCAGCCCGACGCCCCGTCCGGCGCCGCAGGTCTTCAGCCCGGCACCGCAGGGCTTCAACCCGGCACCGCAGGCGCCTCGCCCGCCGCCGCAGGGCTTCAGCCCGTCGCCGCAGGCGCCCCGTTCGCCGCCGCCGGCCCCTCGCCCGGAACCGAGGCCGGCCCCGAACGGGCGGAACCCGCAGTATTGACCGGCATCCCGGACCTGTCCCGGGGCCGGGTCGGCGTGTATGACGGGCCAGCCGGGGCAGCGCCTGTCCGGCTCATCTCCCACCGGATCCAATGGCCGACCCAACCCGAGAAGCCGCCTTCGACCTGATCGCCGCCGTGCTCGACCGGCACCGCTCGCTGGAGGACGCGCTGGACGCGTTGCCCCAGCTGGAGCCGCGCGACCGCGCCGCCGCCCACCGGCTTGCCGCCGGCACGCTGCGCCGCCTGGGCACCCTGGATGCGGTGCTGGAGCCGTTCCTGCGCAAGGCCCCGCCGATACCGGTGCGCCATGTGCTGCGGCTCGGCGCCGCCGGGCTGCTGTTGCTGGCAACGCCGGCGCATGCGGCGGTGGCGACCTCGGTGGCGCTGGCGCACGCCCGTGGGCTGGCGCCGTTCGCCGGGCTGGTGAACGCGGTGCTGCGCCGGGTGGCGGAGGACGGCCCGGCCGCGCTCGACGGGCTGGACGGCCCGCGGCTGGACACGCCGGGCTGGCTGTGGACGGCCTGGGGCGCCGACGCCCGCGCCATCGCCGAGGCCCACCAGCACGAGGCGCCGCTCGACCTCACGCTGGCCCCGGGCGCCGCCCCCCCGCCCGGCGGCGAGGCGTTGCCGACGGGGTCCTGGCGCTACCCGGCCGGCACCAGGGTGACCGAGTTGCCCGGCTACGCCGAGGGGGCGTTCTGGGTGCAGGACGCTGCGGCGGCACTGCCCGCGCGGCTGCTGGCGGTGCGCCCCGGCGAGACCGCCGCCGATCTGTGCGCGGCCCCCGGCGGCAAGGCGGCGCAACTGGCCGCCGCCGGCGCCCGGGTGACCGCCGTGGAGCGCGATCCGGCCCGGCTGGAGCGGCTGCGCGACAATTTCACCCGGCTGCGGCTCGCCGCCGATTTCGTCACCGCCGACGCCGCCATCTGGCGGACCCTTGAGCTCTTCGACGCCGTGCTGCTGGACGCGCCGTGCAGCGCCACCGGCACCATCCGCCGCCATCCCGACATGCCCCACCTGAAGCGCCAGCGTGACATCGTGGCGCTCGCTGCCCAGCAGGACCGCCTGCTGGACGCCGCCGGCGCCCTGCTGCGGCCCGGCGGCCGGCTGGTCTATGCGGTCTGCTCGCTGCAACCCGAGGAGGGGCCGCACCGCGTGGCGGCGGCGCTGGCGCGGCTGCCCCTGCGGCTCGATCCGGTGTGCCCGGAGGAAGTGCCCGGACTGGCCGACGCGATCACCGCCGAGGGCGGGCTGCGCACCACGCCGGCCCAGTGGTCCGCACGCGGCGGGCTGGACGGGTTTTATGTCGCCCGGCTGATCCGCGTCGCGGCGTAAGCCTTCGCTTGTGCGCAACGGAGTCGGCTGTCTAGAAGTCGCTTTGATGTACCAGTGTCGCCTCGTTGAGTGCAGCGCGCTGCGTCCGGGCGGAGCCGGCGCATGACGGGCTGGGTGCGCAGGGTGCGCCGGCGTCTCGCCCGGCTGCCCAGCCTGCGCATGACTCGCGTGCCGGACGCGCCGGCGCTGCCGGTGCGCGACCCCTGGCCAGGCGACTCGGCGCGCGGGGCGGATCTGTTGAAGGGCACGCTGTCGGTGGGCGGCAGCGTGGTCGGGCTGCGGGTGGGCGGCTTCGCCGATGTCGGTGGCACGCCGATGCTGCGCGCCGCCGCGCACGGCTTCACCTGGCTGCGCGACCTGCGCGCCCTGGGCACCGATGCCGCCCGCATGCGGGCCCGCGCGCTGGTGACGGAATGGATGGCGACGGCCCATCCCGACCCCCTGACCGAACGGCCGGACGTCGCCGGGGCACGCATCGCCGCCTGGCTCGGCCACTACGATTTCTTCGCCGCTTCCGCCGATGACGGATTCCGCCAGAAACTGATGGCGCGGCTGGTGTCCGACGCCCGCAGCCTGGCCGCCGGGCTGCCCACCGAGGAACTCGACGCGCGTGCCTTCACCGCGCTGAAAGGCCTGATCGCGGCGGCGGTGGCCTTGCCCGACCATGCCGTCTTCCTGTCCCGGGCGCTGCGCGTGCTGCCGCAGGAACTGACGCGCCAGATCCTGCCGGACGGCAGCCATGCCGAACGCAGCCCGGCGCAGTTGATGGCGGTGTTGCAGGACCTCACCGAAATCCGGGCATTGTTGCAGGCCGCCCAGGCGCAGGCGCCGCAGGCGCTGGGCAGCGCCATCGATCGCATGGGCCCGGCGCTGCGCTGCCTGCGCCACGGCGACGGCGCGCTCGCGCTGTTCAACGGCACCAAGGAGGAAAGCCCTGGCCTGGCCGAGCTGGTGCTGGCCCAGGCCGGGCGCGGCGGGCGCGCCCCCTCGGTGCTGCCCGAGGGCGGTTTCCAGCGCCTGCAGGCCGGCCGGTCGGTGCTGATCGTCGATGCCGGCGTGCCGGCGCCGGCGAAGATCGACCGTTTCGCCCATGCCGGGACGCTGAGTTTCGAGCTGTCCGTGGGTCGCGACCGCATGATCGTCAACTGCGGCGCGGCGCCGGCGGCCGGGGCCGAGTGGCGCGACGCCAGCCGCGCCACCGCCGCGCATTCCACCCTCGTGATCGCCGACACCAATTCGTCGGAGTTGAAGCCGGAGGGTCTGGGCCGGCGGCCGGAGAAAGTCGAGGTACAGCGCCAGGAGGCGGCGGGCGCGCATTGGCTGGAGGTCAGTCACGACGGCTATCGCAAGCCGTTCGGCGCGATCCACCGCCGTCGGCTCTACCTGTCCGAGAGCGGCGAGGACATTCGTGGCGAGGACGTGGTGGAGGCGGGCTCGCCGCAGCCCTATCTGGTGCGCTTCCATCTGCATCCGAACGTCAACGCCAGCCTGCAGCAGGACGGCGAGGCGGTGTTGCTGCGCCTGCCCTCGGGCAGCGGCTGGCGGCTGCGCGCCGACGGCGCGCGGCTGACGCTGGAGGAGAGCATCTATCTGGGCGGCCCCGAGCCGCGGCGCAGCGAGCAGGTGGTTCTGGGCGGTTTTCAGGACGGGCCGCAGACCGTAAAATGGGCCATCACGAAGGTGGGGTAATCCGATGAATCCGTCCAGCTTCAGGCCCATCCTGGGCGTGGCGCGCTGTTTCGTTTGCATTGCCCTGGGATGCGGTACCTGGGGCTGCGCCGGCCCACAGGACGCTCAGCCCGCTGCATCGCCCGCTTCGGTATCCTACGACGGGCGGTACGTCGGAACAGTGCAGGTAACCGGCGCCGCCGCGGGTTTCAGTAACCGGGATTGCGAAACGGACCCGCAGTTTACGATCGACGTGAGGGGCAACAAATTCACTTACACTCAGGCTCATAGCAACATAGCCGGCACGTCACCGAGCCTGACGGCAAGTTCGACCACGTCGACCTACAGCGCGACCATCGCGTCCGCCGGAACCATAACCGGGGACAGCGGCGATCTGAATGGAATGATCAGCGGAAGCGTCGTCGGTACTCATATGGCCGGCCGGATAAGTGGTTTCGTGTGCTATTACACGTTCGCCGCTGACCGCAGCTGACCGGCCGCCGACCCGCGGGAACGCCCGCCCCATCACTGCCTCCCGCCTTGACATCCCGCCACCCGCGGGCGCGACCATGCCGGCAACCACGGAGGAACCCCGCCATGACCGAGGCGACGTTGCAGCGCCTGTGCGACGCGGTGAGCGCCGAACGCATGATGGCCGACCTCGCGGAGTTCGCCCGCTGGGTCAAACTCTCCGGCACGCCGGACGAGCTCGCCAGCCTGCGCCACGTCCGCGCCCAGCTCGACGCCGCCGGCTTTTCCACCACCCTGCTGTCGCACGACGCCTACATCAGCCTGCCCGGCGCGGCCAGGCTCCAGGTCGGGCAGGGCGGCGTCTGGACGCCGCACGCCATCACCCATTCCTTCTCCCGCCCCTCGCCGGCAGGCGGGATCACGGCCGATGTCGTCTACGTGAAAACCGGCACCCCGGCCGACCTGGCGGCGCATGACGTGCGCGGGCGCATCCTGCTGGTGGACGGCATCGCCTCCCCGGCGGTGAGCCTGCGCGCCAGCGAGGCCGGCGCGGCCGGGCAGATCCACATCAGCCCACACGAACACCCGCACGAAATGTGCATCTCCCCGGTGTGGGGCAGCCCGACCGACGAGGCGCTGTCGCGGCTGCCGCGTACCGTGGTGCTGTCGGTCGGCGCGGCGGACGGCGCGACCCTGAAGCGGCGCGTCGCCGGCCGCGAGCGGCTGCAGGCCACGCTGCACGCCGAGGTGGACACGCGCTGGCGCGAAACCCCGGTGCTGGTCGCCGAACTGGGCGCGGCCGACGAGGCGCCCTTCGTGCTGTTC
This sequence comes from uncultured Acetobacteraceae bacterium, assembly GCA_964459005.1. Lineage (GTDB taxonomy): Bacteria > Pseudomonadota > Alphaproteobacteria > Acetobacterales > Acetobacteraceae > Rhodovastum. The sequence continues at coordinate 13,996 of CAYWOW010000040.1, read as the reverse complement.
AGCGGTCACCACGACACCTGGTACTACGGCGTGATGGACAACGGCAGTGCCAACGCCACCATGCTGGAAGCGGCCCGCCTGTTGCAGCCCCATCGCAAATCCTTCAGGCGCGGCCTGCGCATCTGCTTCTGGTCCGGCCACTCGCACGGCCGCTACGCCGGCTCGGCCTGGTACGCCGACACCCACTGGGACGAGCTGAACCGTCGCTGCGTCGCCCATGTGAACGTCGATTCCACCGGCGGTGCCGGCGCCAGCGTGCTCGCCGACGTGCCGGTCTCGGCCGAACTGCGCCCGCTCGGCCGCGAGGCGGTGCTGGCGCAGGCCGGCCAGCACCTCGAGGGCGGGCGCATGAAACGGGCGGGCGACGAGAGTTTCTGGGGCATCGGCCTGCCCGCGATGTACATGTGCATGGGCGAGCAGCCCGCCGACGGGCAGGCCAGCGCCATGGCCGCCATCATGGGCGGCGGCGGCAAGCGGAGCGCGGGCCTGGGCTGGTGGTGGCACACCCCGCACGACACGCTGGACAAGATCGACCCGGACAACCTGGTGCGCGACACCCGAGTCTATGTGCACACGCTGTGGCGGCTGCTGACCGACGACGTGCTGCCGCTCGACTATCGCGAAACCGCCGCCGATCTCGGCGCCGAGTTGCAGGCCCTGGCGGCGCAGTTGGACGGACGTTTCGACGTCTCGCCGCTGCTGGCCCGGGTGGCCGCCCTGGCCGAGGCGGCCGGGCACCTCGGCGGCGATCCGGCGCGGGTCAACGCGGCGCTGATGGCGGCCGGACGCGCCCTGGTGCCGCTCGACTACACCACCGGCGACCGCTTCTCGCACGACCCGGCGCTGGCCCAGTCGCCCTGGCCCGTGCTGGACAAGCTGCGCGCGCTCGCCGAGGCGGCACCGGGCAGCGATGCGGCGAAGTTTTTGACGGTGGCGGCAATCCGCGCGCGCAACCGGCTCGGCTTCGCGCTGGATCAGGCCATCGCGGCTTTGAGCGCGGCGGCCTGAGGCTCACGCCCAGGCTTCGGCGATCGGCGCCAGCGAGCGTAGCGTGTCCAGTTCCGCCACGGCCTGGGCGAGCGCGGTTGTCTTGCGCCGGCCCAGCACGGGCTTGACCAGTCCGGCGAACTTCAGCTCCAGGCGGCGGCCCTGCTCAGCCACGTCGGCGGCGGGAACGCCGGAATCGTGAGCGGCGGAGAATTCGGTGCCGTCGGACAGGTGCAGTGCAACTTCCGCCCGGCTTGCCGGCCAGTCCGGCTGGAATTCGATGCCGACGCGATCGCGCAGGCGCACCAGGATGGGGTCGTCGCAGGCGGCGTCGGAAAAGGTGTCGAGCCGCCCGGTATCGAGCCCGGCGAGCGCCATGGCGACGGTCAGGCGCAGGCTGAATTTGGCCTCCAGCGCCGTCCCTGGGTTGGCGATGTTGCAGACCCTGTCGCAGCCTTCCGCCACCCGCACGGTGACGGCGGCGATCCGCTCGGCGGTCAGCGCGTGCTCGAGGCGCAGCCGGCGCGCCGCCTCGATGGGGGCGTGGGTGAAGTAACAGGCGGCATGGTACTTGAACAGGTTGCCGCGCAGGTGCCAGCCACCGGCGGGCTCGGCGAGCGCTGCCGCGGGGTCGAAGTCGGGGCTGTGCGTGGCGGCGAATCCCTGCGCGCATTCCAGCGCGTCGGGGCGGGAGGTGAAGCCGCGCGCCGCCAGCCGCGCCGCCAGCAGCCCGTTATAGGCGGCCCGGCCGGCGTGCAGCGGCTTGCACATGGTGCCGAACATCGCCTTCAGCCCGGCCGCCTGGGTCGCGGCGATGCCGAGCGCATGGGCAGTGCGCTGCTCGTCGAGCCCCAGCAGATGGGCGCACCCGATGGCGGCGCCGAAGGTGCCGACGGTGCCGGTGGCGTGAAAGCCGAGCCCGTCATAGTGCCCGGGCGCCACCAGCGCCCCGATGCGGCAGGCCGTCTCGTAGCCCGCCACGAAAGCGGCGATCAGTTCGGCGCCGGAAGCGCCGCGTTCCTCGGCCAGCGCCAGCACCGCCGGCAATACGGCGACCGAGGGATGGCCGGGCATCGCCATGGCGACGTCGTCGAAGTCGAGCGCGTGGCTGGCGGTGCCGTTCAGCAGCGCGGCCGACAGCGCGGGCAGGGTGAGGTCGCGGCCGATCACCCCGGCGGTGCCGGCGCCGCCCTGGTCCACCAGCTCGGCCTCCAGCATGCGCACCAGCGGGTCGCCCGCGCCGGCGATGGCGACGGCCAGCGTGTCCAGCACGCATTGCCGGGCGATCGCGCGAATCTCGTCGGGCAGATCGGCGTAACGCACGGCCAGCGCGCGGCGGGTGAGCGCCAGCGTCAGCCCGGCGGCGCCGTCGGGGAGGACATTCATGCTCAGCGCCCCTTCCTGCGGCACGCCGGGTTGCGGGGGAGGCTCACTCGATGCGGCTGTTCAGCCTGTTTTCGTAATAGTCCGGGTTACTGCCAAGCTTTTCCAGCACCGGCGCCGTGATGACCTTGAGCCGCTCGATCACTTCCGGGCTGATCTTGTAGTCCACGGCCCCGACATTCAGGGACAGCTCGGCCAGCGTGCGGGAGCCGGCGATGGTCGTCGTCATGTATTTGTTGGCCATGACCCACGCCAGGGAAAGCACCGCGATAGTCACGTTCTGCTCTGCCGCGACTTGCTTTATTTTGGCGATGGCCGCGAACACCTCGGCTTCCGCGCCTTCCTCGCCATGCCGGGTGCCCTTCCCGTGGCTGTGGTGGAAATGCCTGGACCGGGCCTGCATCGGTGCGATTTCGTCGGCGCTGCCGTACAGTCCGGTCAGCAGGCCCTGCTGCAACGGCATATACGCGATGATGCCGATATCGTGCTTCGCGCAATACGGGATGATCGAGTCCTCGATCGCCCGGGACAACAGGCTGTACGGCATTTCGTTGGTGACGACGTCATCCATCTTGCCCAGAACGGCGTCCATTTGCTTGACGCCGTGGTTGCTCATGCCGATCGCGCGGATTTTTCCCTCGTTCTTCAGGGCTTTCATCGTCGCGAAAGCCTCCTCGATCGAAGGAGGACGGGCGATCGCCGCCTGGTCGCTGGTGAAGTGTTCGAGCGAATGCGAGCTGATCGGCCAATGCAGCATGTAGACGTCGATGTAATCGGTGCCGAGCCGTTTCAGACTCTGTTCGCAGCTTTTCCGCATGGTGGCCGGCGCGGCGTTCGCGGGGGTCACCTTCGAGCCGATGATCGCGCGGTCCCGTTTCCCCTTCAACGCGATCCCGAGCGACGTTTCGCTGGCGCCGTTGTTGTACATTTCGGCGGTGTCGAAGAAATTGATGCCGAGGTCGAGAGCACGGTGAACGACCTGATCGACGTCATCCTGACTTTGCGCGCCCCAGTAATCGCCGCCACCGAACGGCCAGGTTCCGACGCCGAGAACACTGACATGCAGGTCGGATTTTCCGAGTTTCCGGTATTCCATTGCTGGGCTCCTCCATGGGACGGCGGCCGATCCCAAGGGTCCAGGGTGCTATGCGCCCAGGGCCTGCTTGTCAACGAGAAGGCCGTCGCGCACCGGCATAGGTGATGGGACAGCGAAGTTCTTCTCCGCTCTCCCGCACCTCCGGCCAAGAAACAAGCGGGCGGTCAGGCCGCCGGCACGAACGGCGCGGGCGGACGGTTGCCGCCCTGCCGCTCCACCATCCACGCCGGGTATTCGGCGGGCAGCGCGCTCACCGCGTCGAGCCCGGCGATTTCCTCGCCCGACAGCACGAGCGTTGTCGCGGCGATGTTGTCGGCCAGTTGCTCGCGCGTCTTGGCACCGACGATCACGCTGGTCACGTGCGGCTTGGCGAGCAGCCAGGCCAGCGCCACCCGCGCCACCGAAACGCCGTGCCGCGCGGCGACCTCGCGCATCGCGGCCACGCACGCCCAGCCCCGGTCGGCATCGACCGGCGGGAAGTCGAAGTTCGCCCGGCGCGCGCCCTCCGGCCCATTGGCGCCGGGTCCGAACTTGCCCGACAGCAGCCCGCCGGCCAGCGGGCTCCACACCATCAGCGCCAGCCGTTCCTCGTTCAGCAGCGGCACGATCTCGCGCTCCAGGTCGCGGCCGGCGATGGTGTAGTAGGCCTGCAAGCTGTCGAAACGGGCCAGACCGGCGCGCTCGGAGATGCCGAGCGCCTTCATGATCCGCCAGGCCTGCCAGTTGGACACGCCGACGTAGCGGACCAGCCCCTGGCGCACCAGGTCGTCGAGCGCGCGCAACGTCTCCTCGATCGGGGTGATCGTGTCGGTGCCGTGGATCTGATAGAGGTCGATGTGGTCGGTCTGCAGCCGCGCCAGGCTCGCGTGCACGCTGTCCATGATATGGGCGCGCGAGGCGCGGCGATCGTTCGGGCCGGTGCCCATGGGTCCGAACACTTTTGTCGCGATCACCACGCTGCTGCGGCGGACCCCGAGGTTGCGCAAGGCCTGGCCCAGCAACTGCTCGGATTGGCCGGCGCTGTAGACGTCGGCGGTGTCGATGAAGTTCACCCCGCCGTCGAGCGCCGCGCGGACGATGCCGTCGACCTCGTCCTGTTGCAGCGTGCCGATCTTGGTCCACATCTCGCCGCCGGTGCCGCCGAAAGTCATGGTGCCGAGGCAGATTTCGGACACGAACAGGCCGGTGCGGCCGAACTGGTTATAGCGCATACCTGTCTCCTTGGCGGATCAATCGGGTGGCGTGGTTTCCTCGCCTACGCCGCCTTGAGCCGATCCGCAAAGCTCTTGCGGAATTTTGCCACCTTCGGCGCCACCACGGCCTGGCAATAGCCCTGGAACGGGTTCCGGGCGAAATAATTCTGGTGGTACTCTTCCGCCGGCCAGAACACCTCCAGCGGCTTGACCTCGGTGACGATCGTCCCCGGCCAGATGCCGGCGGCCGCGATCTCGGCGATCACCGCCTCGGCCGCCACCCGCTGGTGGTCGTCGTGGGTCAGGATGATGGAGCGGTACTGCGGCCCGACGTCGTGGCCCTGGCGGTCCTTCGTCGTCGGGTCGTGGATGGTGAAGAACACCCGCAGCAGGTCTTCGTAGCTGATCCCGGCCGGATCGAAGGTGACCTGCACCACTTCGGCGTGCCCGGTCCGCTTGCCGCAGACCTGCTCGTAGCTGGGGTTCGCCAGCTGCCCGCCGGCATAGCCCGACACCACCCGCGCCACCCCGCGCAGCCCCAGATACACCGCCTCCAGGCACCAGAAGCACCCGCCCCCCAGTGTCGCGACCTGTTCCGCCATGGTCCTGCTCCCCCGCTGATGGCTGCGAGATTGGCATGCGGCGCCGGCTTGTCCAGCGCGCGCGCTTTCCCTGGCCGCGCCGGGCGATTAGCCTCGGCGGCAGACCACGGAGAAAACCATGTTCAACGATCCGACCACCCGCTTCCTGGCCTGGCAGCCCGAAATGGCCGCCATCCGCCGCGACATCCACGCGCACCCCGAAATGGGCCTGGAGGAGGTCCGCACCGCCGCCCTGGTGGCGGCCAAGCTGCGGGAGTGGGGCATTGCGGTCACCGAGGGGGTCGGGCGCACCGGCGTGGTCGGCACCATCAAGGGCCGCCGTCCCGGTCCGCGGGCCATCGGGCTGCGCGCCGACATGGACGCGCTGGCCATTTTCGAGGCCACCGGCATGCCCTATGCCTCGACGACGCCCGGCACCATGCACGCCTGCGGCCACGACGGGCACACCACCATGCTGCTCGCCGCCGCCCGGGCGCTGGCCGGGGAGCCGGATTTCGCCGGCACCGTGCACCTGATCTTCCAGCCCGCCGAGGAAGGCCGCGGCGGCGCGGAAGCGATGATCGCCGACGGGCTGTTCGACCGTTTCCCCTGCGATGCGATCTATGGGCTGCACAACCAGCCCGGCATGCCGGTGGGCGCCTTCGCCACCCGCAAGGGCGGCTTCCTGGCCGCCGTCAGCTTCTGGGAGGCGCGCTTCAGCGGCCCCGGCGGGCACGGCGGCGCGGCGCCCCATTTGTCGGCCGACCTATCCGTGGTGGCGGCGCATTTCATCCTCGGCTTGCAGACCATCGTCGGGCGCAACGTGCCGCCGCTGGAAACCGCGGTGATCAGCGTCGGCCACATCGCCGGCGGCGACGCCGAAAGCCCCAACGTGATGCCGGCCGAACTCACGGTCTCCGGCACCGCGCGCTGTTTCAACGACGGCGTGCGCGGCCTGCTGAGCACGCGCATGGCGGAACTGGCGCACGGACTGGCCGCGCTGCACGGCGCCACCGCGACCTTCGATCCGCACTGGAATACGCTGGCGACGATCAACCACGACGCGCAGGTCGAGGTGGCGGCGGCCGCGGCGGCGGCACTGCCCGGCGCGCGGGTGGACGCCGACGCCCCGCCGGTGACCGGCGGCGAGGATTTCTCGTTCATGCTGCGCGTGCGGCCCGGCGCCTTCATGTTCATGGGCAACGGACCCAAGGGCGGGGCCCTGCACACGCCGCAATACGACTTCAACGACGACATCATCCCGCTGGGGGCGGCGTACTGGCTCAGCGTGGTTCAGCAGGAACTGGGGTAGCCCGGCGCGCCTTACGGTCTGGCGCGGTTGGCCCGTGGCGGGTGCCGCTGATCGCCGGTATGCGTTTCCGGGGCATCGGCGTCGGCATCATCGCCCCGCTGATCCCTCACCACTCCCGCCGGGCCGCCTCCTGACCTTACGCGGATAGCGCTGTACCCGGCAGGATCTCGGCGGGCGGCTGACCCGCCCGGAACAGGAACGCCGGATGCGGCCCCGCCAGCTGGGTCTCGCCGTTCGACACAAGGAGCCAATCGCCTTCGGGCAGGCCGACCACCGTGTCCGCCGGATTGGCCAGCAGATATTCGGCCAGCCGCTGCCGGCGCGTCTCGCCCTGATGGCCGGGCGGCATGGCGTCGGTGAAATGCGGGTTGATCTGAAAGCCGACCAGCCCGAGGGCGGCGAAACCCTGCGGATCGACGATCGCCATGTCGTTGCTGGTGCCGATGGTCGGGCAGGCCAGGTTGGAACCGGCGCTCCAGCCGACATACGGCACCCCGGCGCGCGCCCGCGCGGCGATCGGCGCCAGTAGCCCGCGGCGCCGGCACTCGGCGAGAAGGTTAAAAGTGTTGCCGCCGCCGACGAAGATCATCTCCGCCGCCGCGACGGCGGCAGGCGGGTCGGTCATGGCGTGGATGGGATCGAGGACGATCCCGGTCTCGGCGAGCGCGGCCTGGACCTTGGCGGTGAAATCGTCCCAACCCACGGTGACGGAGGCGAAGGGGACGAACAGCGCCCGCGTCCGCCCGCTGGCGATCGCCGCGATGGCGCCGACGGCGTGGGAGAGGTAGCCGCCGTCGGGCGTGCGCGAGTTGCTGAGCAGCAGCAGGTCCATCACAGCACCTCGGCGGTCAGTTTGGCGATCAGGGCGTTCGACAGGATCACCGGGCAATCGCCGCTCTCGGCCGCCGCGCGGCGGTGGTGTTCGACGAAGCCCATGCAATCCATCACCACAATGTCGGCCCACTGGTCGCGCAGGCCGCGCGCCGCCGCCGCGACCGCCGCGTCGTCGCCGGCATAGGGCGAGGCGACGGCGTAGATCGGCGGGTGCGCCAGGCCGGCCCACTTGCCCGCCTCGCTGGCGATCTGCGAGGCCAGCGGCACCACGATGCCGACCTGACGATCCCCCGCCAGCGCCGCCACCGCCGGCGGCACGATGCGGTCCGGCTCGACCAGCCAGGCCGTGCGGCATGTCAGGGAGGCGAACTGACCGGTGCACAGCAGCAGGATCGTCGTGCAGCCCGCCGCCTCCAGGTCGCCGAGTTTTGTCCTCGCCGCCTCCTGCGCCGCGTGGCGGTCGATAGTGACGACGGAGCCGTCGAGCAGGCGGGTGATCAGCTCGGGCTGGCCGGCGACGGGGGCGAAGCGGGCCGCGATTTCCTCCCTGCCCAGGCCGTCGAGCAGGCCCACGTGCAGGCGCGGCACGTCGGCGCCGATGGCGGCATCGAGAATCGGGGTGATGTCCGGCCTCGGCGCCTGGCCGATGGTGATAGTGCCGAGCTTGCGCGACCGCATCGTCATGCCCCCGCCGCCGCCCGGCGCTGCAAATGCGCGAGCGATCCGTACAACGCGATCAGCCGGTCGTATTCCACCGCGTCGTAGAAGCGGGCCGTGCCGCGGGTGAACTCCTTGGCAACCTCGACCGCGAATTTCACGGCGAGCGCGATGTCGGTCTCGTGGCTGGCGCCGGTGCCGCAGCCCGGCACCACGCTTTGGGTGCACAGCGCCACGCCCACGACCGGCGCCGCCGTCGCGATCGAGGGCTGCAGGATGCTGTTGAGGTGGTAGACGCCGTTGCCGTAGGGGGTGATGTCCTGGGTGGTGATCGGGAAGGTGACGGCGAGCCGTCCGCTGGTCATTTCCATGATCCGGATGAGGTCGTCGGAAACCCGCAGGATGTAGCCCTGCTTGACCGTCGGCGAGATGGCGAAGCCCTTGTGGTTGAGGATGCGGTTGCCCTTGGTGGTGTCGATCGACAGCACCGCGTCCATCTCCGGCACCACCTCGTGGGCGTTCATGTCCTCGGTCTCGACTGGCGAGTCCATGAAATCGACGGGCTCGTGCGGGCGTGTCGGGGCGTCGGGGCAGACATGGGTGCACAGGATGACGTCGCCGGGGAGCACGTCGCCCTGGGTCTGCATGTGCGCGAGTTTTAACGCCGTGGCGACCGCCGCGACCGCGCCGTCGCCGTCGGACACCAAGCCGATCCGGGTCGGCCGCGCGCCGATGCCGCCCAGCCGCCCGACCACGCCCAGGGTCGGCGCGCTGCCCCCGGCGAGCCGCCCGTGGCTGCCCGGCACGACGATTTTCACGAAGTCGGTCGCGCCCTTGGCGCCGTCGATCCGGGTGACGGTGACGGCCGCCGCGGGGGTGCGGGCAAACAGGTCGACCACCGTCCGGCCCGACGCGTGAGCGCTGTCGAACGCCTCGAAGACCTGGATCGTTTGCGCAAGGCTCATGATTGTGATCCTCCTTGGGTGCGACGTTTTGAGACCACCGGGGAGTCTGACGCAATGACCGAAGCCGCCGCCCTGCTCGCCGATTTCGGCATCGACCGCGCGACGCTGTCGGGCGGCCCATTGCGCGCCCACTCGCCCATCGACGGCACGGTGACAGCCCGGCTGGCGATGGCCGGGGCCGCCCAGATCCGCGCCGCCATCGCCCGCGCCGCCGCGGCTTTCCCGGCCTGGCGCGACACCCCCGCGCCGCGCCGGGGCGAGCTGGTCCGCCTGCTCGGCGAGGAACTGCGCACCGCGAAAACCGCGCTGGGCCGCCTGGTGACCCTGGAGGCTGGCAAGATCGTGCAGGAAGGGCTGGGCGAGGTGCAGGAGATGATCGACATCTGCGACTTCGCGGTCGGCCTTTCCCGCCAGTTGCACGGGCTGACCATCGCCACCGAACGGCCCGGCCACGCGATGCGCGAAACCTGGCACCCGCTCGGTCCGGTCGGCGTCATCACCGCGTTCAATTTCCCGGTCGCCGTGTGGTCGTGGAACGCCGCGCTGGCGCTGGTGTGCGGCGATCCGGTGGTGTGGAAGCCGTCGGAAAAAACCCCGCTCACCGCGCTCGCCGTTAAAGCCCTGTTCCACCGCGCCGCCGCCCGTTTCGGCGGCGTGCCGGAGGGGCTGCTGGAAGTGGTGATCGGCGGCGCTGAGGCCGGCGCGGCGCTGGTGGACGATGCCCGCGTACCGCTGATTTCCGCCACCGGGTCCACCCGCATGGGCCGCGCCGTCGCGCCCCGGCTGGCCGCGCGCTTTGGCCGCGCGCTGCTGGAACTGGGCGGCAACAACGGCATGATCGTCTGCCCCTCGGCCGATCTCGATCTGGCGCTCCGTGCCATCCTGTTTTCCGCCGTCGGCACCGCCGGACAGCGCTGCACCAGCCTGCGCCGGCTGTTCGTGCATGCCGACATCTACGATGCGCTGGTCCCCCGGCTGGTGCGTGCCTATGCGTCCGTGCGGGTCGGCGACCCGCGCGATGCCGCCACCCTGGTCGGCCCGCTGATCGACGCCGCCGCCTATGACGCCATGCAGGCGGCGCTGGTTGACGCCCGCGCCCAGGGCGGCACCGTGCACGGCGGCGAACGCCTGCTGACCGACGCTTTTCCGAAGGCGTTCTACGTCCGCCCCGCCATCGTCGAGATGCCGGGGCAGACGGAAATCGTTGCCCGGGAGACGTTCGCCCCCATCCTGTTCGTCATGCGCCATGACAATACCGGGCAGGCCCTGTCCTGGCACAACGCGGTGCCGCAGGGCCTGTCATCGTCCATCTTCACCAACGACCTGCGCGAGGCCGAGTTTTTCCTCTCGGCGGCGGGCAGCGACTGCGGCATCGCCAACGTCAACATCGGCCCCAGCGGCGCGGAAATCGGCGGCGCGTTCGGCGGCGAGAAGGAAACCGGGGGCGGGCGCGAATCCGGCTCCGACGCCTGGCGCGCCTACATGCGGCGCGCCACCAACACGGTGAACTTTTCTCCGGCGCTGCCGCTGGCCCAGGGGATCAAGTTCGACGCCGGCGTCTGAAGATGGATATGCGGTAAGACTATATCACGGCAGGAACGGTCCCCAGCCCGCGCGCACCGGATGGTCCGGCGCTAGCGGCAGCTCGACCGCGGTGTTGGTCGCCGAGGCGTAGTAGATGGCGGATACCAGCTCCAGCGAGCGGTAGGCGTCCTGCAGGCTGAGCGGCCACGGCGCGGTGCCGGCCAGGGCCGGATGGAGTGCCTCGAACAGCCCGGCGAAACTTTCCTGGCGCGGCACGACGCCGGCCAGTGCCGCGTCGATTTCCGCCTGTCCGCGCGCCCCGCGGGCGACGAAGCGCCAGGCGCCCTCGGCCGGGCGGTAGGGCGGCACGCCGGGGTTCTCCGCCGTCAACTCGGTGAAGCAGAACCGCAGTTTTGTCACCTCCTCCGCCGCACCGAGGGTGACCGAGGAGGTCACCAGCGCGCCCGAGGCCATTTCCAGGCAGATCGCGGCGCAGTCCTCGGTTTCGATCGCATTGACCCGGGTGGCGACCTTGGCGGACACCCGGCGCACGGGGCCCATCGTGAAGGTCAGCAGGTCGTGCTGGTGAATCGCGTGGCCGAGGATGGCACCGCCCAGCTCGGTCGCCTTGCGGCCGCGCCAGTGCACGTCGTAGTACTCGGGCGGGCGGTTCCAGTGGGTCTCGATGCTGGCCACCAGCGAGCGGCCGGCGAGGCCGACCTCGATCAGCCGCCGCAGCCCGGCCAGGCCATTGCCGTAACGGTACTGATACACCGGCACCACCGCACGGTTGGCCTGCGCGGCGGCGCGCATCAGCCGCTCGACCTGGGCCAGCGAGCCGACCAGCGGCTTTTCGCACAGCACCTGCCTGCCGGCGGCCAGCGCGGCCTCGATGGCCTCGAGATGCAGCCAGGGCGGCAGGCAGATGTCCACCAAATCGATGTCGGGGCGGGCCAGCACCGCATCGTACGAGGTTTCCACCACGGCGCCGGGCGCCTCCGCCGCCAGGGCCGCCGCGCGGGAGGCGTCCAGATCGCAGACCACCGCGACCTGATAGCGCTCGCGGTTGGCGAGAAAACCCTCCACATGCGCGGCCCCGATGCCGGCGCCGATCACCGCGACGCGGAATCGCCGGTCCATCAGCCCGCGTCCGGCCGCGCCAGGTTGCCGAGCCGGGTCGCCATCGCCTCGGCCCGCATCGCCAGCTCCATCACCTTGAAGCAATGGCGCTGCGTCATCGCGGTTTCGGTGCGGTCGAGCACGTCGGCCACCAGATCGGGATAATAGGGCAGTCCGGCGTCGGAGCAGTTGATGTACTGGGTGGACTTGTTATCGACCAGGAACAGATGGCCGGTGCCGTCGCGGCCGGCGATGTCGACGTTCTGGCGCAGCTCCAGGGTGCCCTCGGTGCCGAGGATGGTCAGCCGCCCGTCGCCCCAGGTCGGCAGTCCGTCCGGCGTGTACCAGTCCACCCGCACGTAGCCGCGGCCCTGCGCGCTGCCCAGCAGCATCTCGCCGAAATCGGCGAAGTCCGGATCGCCGGGATTGGCGAAGTTGCCGATCGCGGCGTGGACGATGTCGGCGTCCGCCGAGCCGGTGAAGGTGAGGAAGCTCTCGATCTGATGGCAGCCGATGTCGCACAGGATGCCGCCGAACCGGTCGTGCTGGAAGAACCACGCGGGCCGCAGGTGGCGGTTCAGCCGGTGCGGCGCCAGCACGACGGTCTGCACCACGCGCCCGATCGCGCCGGCCCGCACCAGTTGGAGGGCGCGCGTCGCCGTCGTCGATTCGAAGCGCTCGGAATAGTTCACCGACCAGATCCGCCCGGTCTCGGCGACCGCCTGGCGCAGGGCGGCGAGTTGTTCGGGAGTGGTGCAGCCCGGCTTGTCGGTGCCGACGTCCTTGCCGGCCCGCATCGCCGCGATGGCGATGGCGGCGCGGTCGGCGGGAATCGCGGCGGTGAGGATGAGCTGTACCGTCGGGTCCTCGATCAGGCGCCGGCGATCGGCCACCCGCGGGATGTGCGGAAAGCGCTTGATGAAGCCGGCGAGCGGCTGCGGTTCGCCTTCGGTCCAATAACCGGCGCACTCGTGGCCGAGCTCGAGCAGGCGGCCCGTCATTTCGTAGATATGGCGATGATCGACGCCGATCACCGCGAACCTGATCCGCCGCTGGGCTGGCTCAGCCATCTGTCACTCTCCTGAATTGCCGCATCTGGGCGCGCCGATCATAGCCCCCGGCGCGCGGCCCTGTCAGTGCTGCGGCGCCGCCGTGCCGATGCCGCCCCGGGTGAGGCCGAGCAGGATGCAGGCGCCGAGCACCAGCATGATGCCGGCCAGCACGAAGGCGCCGGTGAATCCCCACCAGCTCACCAGGTAGCCGGTGACGATCGGCGCGGTCACCGCGATCACGTTGGCGCCGCTGGTGAACAGCGCGATGGCGCGGCCCGCGTCGCCGGGTCGGAGGACGAGATCGTTGCACAGCACCGAGTTCAGCGAGATGGCGTTGGCCATGAAGGTGACGCAGATCGTCAGTGCCAGCACCACCGCCCAGGTGGAGGTGAGCCAGGGCGTCGTCACGATCAACAGCGCCGGAATGAAGGAGAGCACCACCGCGATGCGCCGCCCGCCGGCCCTGAGCGACTCGGGGGTGAACACGAGGTCGGTGACGCGGGCCAGCGCGATGCTGCCGACCACCGCGGTGCCGTAGATGATGGCCGTGTACATCCCGGAACCGAAGATCGCGATGCCGCGCTGGGTCTGCAGATAGTTCGGCAGCCAGGTCAGCAGGAAGTAGTAGGCATAAACGAGGCAGCCCTGCGCGAGGGTGATGCCCCACATCGGCAGGCTCTTCAGCAGCGCAAGGTAGCCGCCCGAGCCTGGATCGGTGACCTTGCTCTCGTCGCGGTTGGCGAGGATCAGGCCGCGCTCGCCCTCGTCGAGCCACGTCGTATCCTTGGGGTCGCGCACGAAGAGCAGCCAGACCGCTGCCCAGACCAGCCCGACGGCGCCGGTGACGATGAAGGATGCGCGCCAGCCGAAGTCGCGCACCAGCCAGCCGACGAACAGGGCGCCGAACCCGACGCCGAAAGACTGGCCCAGCGAGATCGCCGAAATCGCCAACCCGTATTCCGACCGCGGCGCCCAGGCGCGCACGGTTCGCGTTCCCATCGGCCAAGCACCAGCCTCGCCCGCGCCGAGGCAGACGCGGGCGATCAGGAGGCCGGTCAGGCCGACCGCGACCGCGGTTCCGGCGGTCGCCAGCGACCAGAACCCGACGGCCAGCGGCAGCAGGAAGCGAAAGCCGAATTTGTCGGCGAGCGAGCCGCCCGGGATCAGGAAGACGATGTAGGACCACAGGAATGCCGAGAACAGCCAGCCCAACTGGATCGGGCTGAGGCTCAGTTCCCTGGCGATCGAGCTGGCCCCGACCGACAGGTTGACGCGATCGACGTAGTTGATCGC
>CAYWOW010000039.1:0-23756 GCA_964459005.1 uncultured Acetobacteraceae bacterium | reverse complement strand
CACCCTCTCCGCCAGTCCTCGCGTGTCCGGCCCGGTGACTGAAACGGGCCGGCGGACGCGCTGCCCTGGGCAAGATCGAAGGGGCGCGGGCCGTGCGATCCCGATTCGGGTCAGCCTCCGGCTGGCGCCTTGACGCAGGGTGCACCCGTCGCTGCCGCTTACCGGGGGCCATCGGCGGGCATCCATATGGTAAACTCCGGCGTGCGCAGGACGACCTTGTACCGCCCCGATAGCGCCTGCATGAATTGCCCCGTAAATCGCACGCGACCCGGCGGTTCCGGGGCGTCCATATCGCCAATTTCGATCGCGCCCAGGCGCTGGTTTTCGACCAGGTCAACGATCTCGCACGCGTCGATCCTGCCCATTTTGATCTGGTCCAGGACAAAAAACGGGTCGAAGGCGGACGGTTTCCCCGCCCGGTAGCACATGAGAAGGTTTTCGCAGAGGACGGGTGAGGCCGCATCCTTCAACAGGCCTGCTCCTCGTTCGAACTCATCCTGCAGTTGGGGAAGCGCGCGCCATTCGCGCATGCTGGCCGACACCCTGCTGGGCAGCAGGCACAGCGGGAAAAGCATGGGCAGGGCGAGCAGGAGGGCGGCAGTCCCGGCCGACCGGTCGCCCCGCCGGGCAAAATAATCTCCGAAGGCAATCACCACGATGATGGCGTCGAGGACAATAGCCTCGAAGAAGATGTTGCGGGCGGTGCCGTCGCCGCCTGAAAACACCAGGGCGGTGAGGTGCGCCGCCAGCCAGCTCAAGGCGAGCACCCGCCGCCGGGTGCCGGCGCAGTTCCGGCGCACCCAGACCGCGGCAATCCCGAAGAGTGGCAGGAAGATCAGAAGATAGGGAATGGTCTCGCGAAGCGAGTCGGAGATCCGGTAGACGCGGGCGCGCAGCAGGTGGGCGAGGAAAAACGGCCCGTCGATGATGTCGGTCGCCAGCAACAGCAAGGCCGCGGACAGCAGGCCCGCTGTCAGCCACCTGGCGAGCAGCCGCCATTCCCGGCCCGCCAGCAGGCTCGCGCCCGCCCCCAGGGGCAGGGCGATAAGGTTGTGCTTGGTGAAAACCGCAAGCGCAAACAGTATTGCGGACGTCTCCACGCCGCGGCCTGAACCGGGATACCTGATGAAGCAGTAAAATCCTGCCATCTCGTAAGCCATTCCCAGAAACTGCGGGTCGTTCACCCCGATGCGGTTCGGCATCCACACTTCCAGCCACAGGGCAAAAAGCAGGGCCGCGGTGGTGCCGGCATAATCGGAGGTGATGAATTCGCTGGTAATCGATCGAATTGCCACGCAGACCATGGCCAGCGATACGAGAGAGAGGATGCGGCCAGTTGACGTTATATTGCCCGTAAGGTGGCTCAGGAATCCCACAAGGTGGAACGACAGGGGCGGATAGTTGGTGATATCCTGGGCTGGTGGGGCGCCATACAGCGGTGCCAGCTGAGCCGCCATCTGGTCGCGGTAGGCGTTCCACCCCTCGTTATAGTCGAACTGCAGGTCGGCGGTGACGCGGGCGACGAGCGGCCAACCCGCGCCGATGGTTATCATGGCCAGCACCAGAGCGGCGATGGCCCAGATGCGCCCGCAAGGCGTCGCCGGCCCAGCCGACCGCGGCGGGCGGGTCATATCGATTCCGGAAGGTGCCGGATGCATGAACATACCAGCGCGCTGTACAACTGGCGTTCGCGATGCTCGCGCACGTATTGCGGGTTGATCTGCGCGACGCGGGCCCTGGTGCGGACCGATGCATACCAGTGCACCACGCGCGTCTCGGCCGAGAGAACGTCGTCCAGCCGAACGGCGTCGTAGTCCCGAAACCAGTGCTCGGAGATTTCCGGCGGCAACGGATAGAACACCCGCGGTTCGTGAATGGTCAGGTCGTCCCGCTGATAGCGATCGACCACCTCCTGGAGCAGATCCGGTCCCAGTGCGTAGACCTGCGTCTGACGGGCGGGGGGGAGCGCAAGCATTGCCCGGAGATAATCCGCGAACAGGGGAGAGTTGGCCTCGGCACCCATCACGGCATTGTTGAGGCCGCGAAAGTAGAATTTTTCCACCGACCGGAACGCCCTCCAGCCCCGCGGCATGCGCCGCATCATCTTGCGCAGCAGGTCAAGGGTCAGATGACGTGCCCACACGGCCGGCGAGCGCGAAACGCGCACGGCGTGAGGCCAGACGATGAACTCGGAGCCGACAAAATTTGGAGTATCGAGCAAGGGGAGAAGAGAGGCCGTCGTGATCGTATCCAGATCGAGATACACGCCGCCCCGCAAATACAGTATCGCCGCCCGCAAAACGTCGGTCCGCAGCACGGGACTGTCGAGCCTGCGGTAGAGGGCGAGCAGGTCGCCGCCCAGACCGAGCGCGCGGCCGGCCTCGGTCAAGGGCGCGGCCGGGTCGATGCGGGACAGCCGCACGCCCGCGGCGTTGCCGAGCGCGCGCAGCCCGGCGCCGTCTTCAAGGACGTCGGTGTGGTGCAGGATGATTTCGGGCAGCTCGCTGCGTTCGGCGGCGGACAGAATGGCGAACACACAGGCCCAGGGCAGACTGGTACCGATCCAGCAGAAATGCACCCGGGGTGGAATCGTCATGAGCTTTGGCCTGCCGGCGGTAGAGCTGTGCGGGAATATGGATGAGGCTGCGATCCGGCAGCGTTCTGTGCTGGCGGGCCGGGGCCGTCAAGGTGATGGCAACCGGCTCCTGCCGGGAAGAGGGGGCGCTGCCCAGGATCACCGCGGTGGCGGTTGGCAGCCCCGGCGAATCGTGACAAGGCAAGGCTCGCCCGGTCGGGCGGTGCCGCGCCGGCCGGGCGAGGCGAGAAGGAGCGGACGAAATGGCTGATGGCGGACCAATCGAGATCGTCCCGGTCCGATCGGCCGGCGAACTAAGCCGCTTCATCGCGCTGCCCGACCGGCTCTGCCGCGACGATCCGGCCTATATCGCGCCGCTGCACCACGAGCAGCGGGAGCTGCTGTCGCGCCGCCGCAATCCGTATTTCGTGCACGCGGAGGCGCAGTACTGGCTGGCCCGGCGGGACGGCCGGGACGTCGGCCGGATCAGCGCGCAACTGGACCGGCGACTGGCCGATCCGGTTGGCCATTTCGGCATGCTCGCCGCCGAGGACGACGCCGCGGTGTTCGCCGCCCTGCTCGGCACCGCCGAAGCGTGGCACCGCGCGCGCGGCATCAGCCGCCTCAGCGGCCCCTACAACCTGTCGATGAACGATGCGCTCGGCGTGCTGGTGCGCGGCTTCGATACCCCGCCGATGCTGCTGATGGGCCACGATCCGCCGTATGTCGGCGCGCGGCTGGAGGAACAGGGCTACGCCCGCGAGAAGGACCTGCTCGCCTATCGCTACGACACCGCGAGCGAGTTGCCGGCCGCCGTCCGCCACCTGCTGGGCCGACCATTGCCGACGGGACTGGTCGTGCGGCCGCTCGACCTCAAGCGCTACCGCCAGGAGGTGCAGAACGTCAGCGACCTGTTCAACGACGCCTGGGCCGGAAACTGGGGGTTCGTGCCGCTCAGCGCGGTGGAAACCGACCAGCTCGCCCGGCAGCTGCGCATGCTCCTGCACCAGCGGCTGATCTGGTTCGCCGAGTTCAACGGCCAACCGATCGGCTTCATCGTCGCCCTGCCCAACCTGAACGAGGCGATCCGCGACCTCGGCGGCCGGCTGCTGCCGCTGGGCTGGGTGCGCCTGCTCTGGCGGCTCAAGGTTGCCGGGGTGCACTCGGCGCGGGTGCCGCTGATGGGACTGCGGCGCAGCTTCAGCCGCGGCCTGCTCGGCGCCCTGGTGCCCTTCCTGCTGATCGACGCGGTGCGCCGCGAGGGGCTGCGGCTCGGCGTGCGCAGCGTCGAGCTATCCTGGATCCTCGAGGACAACGAGCCGATGCGGCGGATCAACGAGGCGGTGGGCGGCGTCGCCTACAAGACCTACCGCCTCTACACCAGGAACCTGGCGTGATCCCGCGGGTTGCGGCTCGCCGGCATCGTTTGGCGTCCGCTGGGTGGCGTGCTACTGCTATGCCGTGGAACGTTCCTAATAAGGAATAATAACCGCAGATGCTTCGGACGGCCAGGTCGCAGATCGTCTTTTTCGTCGTCCTCGCCCTGGCCCTGCGCGTCGGGATGTACCTCGCGTTGCCCGGCCGGGTCCATGCCGACGAAACATTCCAGTATCTTGAACAGGCCAATCGGCTGCTGGGCGGGCCCGGCATCGTTCCCTGGGAATTCGTCATGGGGGTCCGCTCCTGGGCGCTCCCCGCGATCGTCGCGGGGGTGCTCTGGGCGGCCCAGCTGCTCAGCGCCGATCCGCTTTTCGCCATCGAGATGGCGGGCGTCGTTTTCGCGTTGCTGTCGCTGGTTGGCGTCGTGCTCGGTTATCGCTGGGGCGAGGCCAGGGGGGGACGCGCCGCGGCGATCGCCTGCGCCTGTCTCAACGCCACGGCGGTCGATCTGGTTTACCTCGCGCCGCATCCGCTGCCCGACACGGTGGCGGCGCCGCTGCTCCTCGGCGGGCTTTACCTCGCCGATGTGCACGGGGATGCGCCATCGCGGTGGCGCTTCGCCATGGCCGGCCTGCTGTTCGGCTGCTGCCTGGCGTTCCGGATGCAGCTGGCGCCGGCGATCGCGGTCGGCGTGCTGCTGCTGGCCGGGCGGCAACTGCGCGACCGGCTGATCCCGCTCTGCCTCGGCGCCGCCGTACCGCTGGTGCTCTCCGGCCTGCTGGACTGGGCGACCTGGGGACGGCCGTTCCAGTCGATCTGGCTGTACTTCCGGGTGAACTCGATCGATGGCGCGGCGGACGTGTTCGGGACCGCGCCGTGGTACCATTATTTGACGTATCTGCTGAACATCTGGGCCCTCGCGTTCCTGCCGGTGCTGGGGGTGGTCGTGCTGGGCGCGCGGCGGGCGCCGGTGCTGGGCGCGGTCGCGCTCGCCATCGTCGCGACGTTCTCCCTGGTCGGTCACAAGGAGTTCCGGTTCCTCTACCCCGCCTTGCCGCTGCTGATGACGCTGCTGGGGCTTGGCTCGGCCGAGATCGCTGGCCGTCTCGGCGGGAGGCGGTTCGCGGCGCGGTCGCTGGGATTCATGCTTGCCCTGGGCATGGCCGGCGCGTGGGCGCTGTTCGGCGTCTTCGGACCCGCCCACGTCTACTGGCCGCACGGGACGGCCATCATCGAGTCGATGCGGGTCGTCAACGGCGATCCGGCGGCCTGCGGCGTGGCGATCGAGCCGGCCGGCCGCTGGGCGGCGAGTGGCGGATACTCGGCGCTGCGGCCAGGCATCGGGCTTTTTGGCTTCCGGACCGACGCCGACCGGCGGCAGACCGAGGCATTCAATTATATCTATTCCATCACCGACAAGGATTTCGCTGCCGACGGCTTTGCCCGGGTGCGCTGCTGGGAAGGCCAGCCGGTGTGCCTGTGGCACCGGCCCGGGGGCTGCGATCCGGCCCAGGGCAGGCCGGTGGAGGTGACCCAGACGCCGGGTTAGCAGGCTACCCGGGCGCCAGGGCTCGCTCCGGCTGCAGCCCGACGGCCGCGGCGGTGGCGATGAAGCGGGCCACGGCGGCATCCACCTGCGCCTCGGTGTGGCGCGCCGTCACGCTGCATCGCAGCAGCGGTTGCCCGTCCGGCGTCGCCGGCGGCAGCGTCAGGTTCACATAGATCCCCTGCGTCAGCAGCTCGTTCCAGAACGCCACCGCGGTCGCGACATCCGGCATGCGCACCGAAACGATCTGGCTGACCTGCGGCCCCAGCCGGAATCCGGCGTCCTGCAGGCCGCCGTAGAACCGGGTGGCGTTCGCCCACAGCCGCTGGCGCAGCGCCGGCGTGGCGGCCAACTGGACCAGCGCGGCCCGTGTCGAGGCAATCACGGCGGGCGGCAGCGAGGCCGTGAACATGTAGGGACGCGAGGCGACGCGCAGGATGTCGAAGCCGGGGATGTCCGACACGCAGTAGCCGCCGACGCTGCCGAGGCTCTTGGAGAACGTGCCGACGATGAAATCGACGTCCTGCTCCACCCCGACCGCTTCCGCGAGCCCGCGCCCGTGCTCGCCCAGCACGCCGAAGGAATGTGCCTCGTCGACCATCAGATAGGCGCCGGTCTGGCGTTTCACCGCGGCGATCTCGGCCAGCGGGGCGGCATCGCCGAGCATCGAATAGATGCCCTCCACCACCACGAGCCGGCTGCCCGGCGCCTCGCCGGTGCGGCGCAGGCGGCGGTAAAGGTCGTCCGGGTCGTTGTGGCGGAAGCGGATCACCTGCGCCTGGCTCAGCCGGCTGCCGTCATAGATGCTGGCGTGGCTGTCGGCGTCGATCAGCAGGTAATCGTCCTTGCCGGCGAGCACCGAGAGCATGCCGAGATTGGCCTGGTAACCGGTGCTGAACACCATGCAGGAGCGGCGCCCGAAGAACGCCGCCAGCTCGGCCTCGAGCAGGTCGTGCAGGCCATGGGTGCCGTTGGCGATCCGCGACCCCGTGGTGCCGGTGCCCTGGCAGCGCGCGGTCTCGGCGGCGGCGATCAGGCAGTCCGGGTCGTGGGTCAGCCCGAGATAGTTGTTGGTGCCGAACAGCAGCACCTTGCGACCGTCGATGATGCCCTCGGTCGCCGAGAGCATCTGCTCGAACACCACGTGGAACGGATCGCGACCGGCACGCAGCAGGGCCTCGCGCGCCTCGGCCAGGGCGGAGAATTTTTTGAGAATCGACATGCTCAGGGCTTGACCGCGAGGGCGCCGGCCGATCGCGCGCACGCACCGGGCTGGCTTGGGAGGGAGGACATGCTGGCAGATTCCATGGGCAAGGGGCGGAGTCTGACACATTTCCATGCGTCCAGCCAAATCCGCTGGCGCAACGGGGTTAACGGCGCCCGGCCAGTTCGACCAGGCAACGGGAAAGATCGTTGACGGTACGAATATCGGCCAGGCGATCCAAGGGGACCGAAACGTCGAGTTTGTCCTCGATTTCCATGACGAAGTCCATCACCGCCAGTGAATCGAGGGCGAGATCGTCCACGATCACCGTCTCGCCGGTGACCGGCCGGGTGATCCTGGAGTTCGCGGCCAGGGTCTCGATGAGAAGCCGGGTGACGGCCTGCGGATCCATGTCCATCATCTCTGTGCTCGCACCTACCCTTGATCTGCGGTGGCCGAAAGGACGCGCCACCGATGGCCAAATCATTCATTACGGTCAGGCCAGCCAGCCGGCCTGACGATACCACGCAACCGTCCCGGCGAAACCGCGCCGCAGATCGATCCGGGAGACCGCGATGGTCGCCGGAAGCAGTTCCTGGGCCGTGACGGACCACGCCGGATACAGCATTTCCCGGGCCTTGCCTGGGTTGAAGATCTGCGGACGCCGGAGCAGCCATGCAGTCAGGCCCGCGGCCAGGCCGGCAAGGCGCACCGCCACGGCCGGCACCCGGACGAAGCGGGGGGCGTTGCCCAGGGCCGCCGCCGCCAGCGCCAGAATGTCGCGCGGCGAATAGCCGGCGGGGTTGGGGTCGGCGAGCGCGTAGATGGCGCCGCCCGGCGCCTCCGCCCAGGCGGCCAGGGCGGCGATGGCGGCGGCGGCGTCCTCGACGTGGATCATGGCGACGCGCGCCTCCGGCGAGCCCGGCACCGGCACGATCCGTCCGCCGGCGGCGCGGAAGATGGCGAGCGTTGCCCGATCCCAGGGACCGTAGATCACTGGCGGCCGCAGGATGGTCAGCCGGCCATCGGCAAAGGCCTCGGCCAGCGCGCGCTCGCCGGCACGCTTGCTTTCGGCGTAGGCGGAAAGCCGCGGCTCGCGGGCCGCCAGCGAGGAGATGCCGATCAGGTGCGCCGCGGGCGCGTGCCGCCGCAGCGTCTCGGCCAGCCGCGCCGCGCCGTCCCGGTTCACCCGCAGGAACTCGCGGCGGGAACCGGCGCGGATCAGCCCGGCAAGGTGGATCACCACGTCGGCGCCCTGCACCAGCCGGGCAAGTGCCGCCGCATCCTCGAGCCCGCCTGGCACCACCTCGGGAACGATCTCCTGCCACAGCGGATGCGCGGGGTCCCGCCGGGCCAGGATGCGCAACCGCAGGCCGCGCCCGGCCAGTGCGACGGCGAGATGCCGGCCCAAAAATCCCGTTGCGCCGGTGAGCGCCACCAGTCGCGCCGCCACGTCAGGCCACCGACGAAATCCGCGGCTCCGCGTCGAAGGCGCCGGAGAGCAGCATCTGCTTCGCCCAGGTGCGGCTGAGCTTGCCCGACGAGGTCTGCGGCAGGCTGTGCGGCGGCACCAGCACGACGGATACGTCGACGCCATGCTGGCGGCGGAACAGGCCGGTGGCCGCGACGCGCAATGCCTCACGCTCTTCCGGACGGGTGGCACGGCACTGCACCAGGGCAATCACGCGCTCCGTGGTCTCGCCATCGACCGAGAACACCACCACGTCCCGGCTGCGCAGGGCGGGCAGCCCGGTTTCGGCCGTCCATTCCAGATCCTGCGGCCAGATGTTGCGGCCGTTGACGATGATCAGGTCCTTCGCCCGGCCGGTGATCACGATCTCGCCGTCGACCACGTAGCCCAGGTCGCCGGTGTTGAACCAGCCGCCGGCGGAGAGCACCCGCGAGGTCTCCTCCAGATGTCCGGGGTAGCCGGGCATGATGCTGGGGCCGCGAACGAAGAGGGTACCGACGCGCCGTTCGGGCAGCACGCGTCCGCCCTCGTCGCGTACCTCCAGTTGGTGACCCGGCAGGATCGGGCCACAGCAGACGAAGGTGCGGCCCTCGGCGTCGTCGTTGGTGGCGCAGGGCAGGGCGACGCCCTGGTGCTCCAGGGCCCAGCGCACCACCGTATCCGTGCGGATGCCGCGGCCGATCGGGGCGAAAGTCAGGGCAAGGGTGGCCTCCGCCATGCCGTAGCTGGCCACGAAGGCTTCCGGCCGGAACCCGCGGGAGGCCAGGCAGGCGCTGAACTTCTCCAGCACCTGCGGGCGGATCATGTCGCCGCCGATGCCGGCGCCACGCCAGCAGGAGAGATCGAGCTCGGCGGACGCGCTCTCCGCGCGGCGGGTGCACAGCTCGTAGCCGAAGGAGGGGCTGTAGGCCAGGGTGCCCCGGTTGCGGCTGATGAGGTCGAGCCAGACCAGCGGCCGGCGGGCGAATTCCCGGGTCGGCAGCAAGTCGACGGAAACCTGACAGGCCAAGGGGGTCAGCAGGAAGCCGACCAGGCCCATGTCGTGATAGAATGGCAGCCATGACACCCCCCGGTCCCCGTCGCGGATGACGAGGCCGTGCCGGGCGATGGCGGCGACATTGGCCATGACGGTGCGCTGCGTCCCCGCAACCCCGAGCGGGAAGCGGGTGCTGCCGGAGGAGAATTGCAGGTAGCAGAGGCCCTCAGGGTCCGGCGTCGGCAGCGCCGCCGTCCCCGGCTCGACCTGCCGCAGCCCCGCCAGGGTGTCGACGAGACGCAGGCCCAGCCCGTCCGTCGCCTCGCGCAGCCAGGGAACCAGCACTTCCGGCGCGAACGCCGCGACCACGCCGGCGCTCACGATCATGCGGCGCAGGCTCGCCACGTAGGTTTCCCGACCCGCGAAGGCGAGCGGCAACGGCAGCGGCGCCGGCACCAGACCGGCATACTGGCAGGCGAAGAACACCCGGACGAAGTCGCCGTCGCTCTCGGCGACGATGGCGATCCGATCACCGGGCCGGAGCCCCAGCGCCAGCAATCGGCGCGCGTAATTCAAGGCCTGTTGTTGCAACTCGCGGTAGGGCAGCGCCTCCAGCAGGATTCCGCGGCCGGAATAGAAGTTGATGCCGGCGCCACCGCGCGCCGCGTAGTCGAGGGCATCGGCCAGGGTGGGAAAATCTGCCAGGCGGCGAGGGCAACCGGGGGCGGGACTGGTTGGAGTCGTCAGATCAGGCATCAGCAGAAACAATCCAGAAAAAGGGTTGCAACTCAGCCAGCGGATCGCGCGGCCCGGCGGGACTAAGGGCCGATGGGATCCGCGCCAGATCTACCCGGCATTGCGGCTGACCACACGAACGTTGTGCCGCGCCAGACCGCACCGAAAGCATACCAGGCATTTGACTCCATCGTGCCCCCGTACAGAGATTTGCAAGCGATTTCAACAAGCCCGAAACTGCACGATTTCCGAACATTATATGGGCATCTGCACCAAGGCAAGGACATTTCTGGGCCGGGTGATCCCGAGAACCCGGCTGGGCCGTGCGATATTTCCCCTTGCACGGCAGTCGTGGATGCAGCATGAAATACCAATGGCTTGGAAACAACTCCGGTGGATCCATGACGGTGTTGGGCTGCGCTGCGCTGCGCTTGGCCGGGAGTTGGGTTGTCGGCGCCCGGCGTGACGGCGGCTGGCCCGGTGGCCGAGGTGTTCCCCACGCATCAAGGCACCTGTGGCACGAAGCATACCGGGGCTGTGGTGCGGTGGCAGCCATGAACGGGGGCGGCAGGCGACGTGCTGCGAAAGGTGATGGCGTCGCCCTTTCCGCCCAATTCGGGAAAATCCAGCCGCACACCATATTGGAAAGCTTGGCCGCGCCGTTTGTTCCAAACGGGCCAGCTAGAAACAGGATACACCATGGCGAATAAGGACGGCATCCGCATCGCGATCGCGGGCCTCGGAAACTGTGCGAGCTCACTGATCCAGGGCATTCATTATTACACCCCCGAACGTTGCCGGAAGGGTGTGGTGGGCTTGATGCATACCGAGATCGCCGGCTACCTGCCGTGCGACATCGAGGTCGTCGCGGCCTTCGATGTCGACGCCCGCAAAGTCGGCACGGACGTCAACCGGGCCATCTTCGCCAAGCCGAACTGCACGAAAATCTTCGAGCGCGACATTCCCGACAGCGGGGTGATCGTCTGCATGGGACAGGTGCTCGACGGCATTTCCGAGCACATGGCGCGCTATGCCGATGATCGGACGTTCGTTCGGTCCGACGCGAAGGAATCCACCAAAGCCGACGTCGTTCGCGAGTTGCAGCGCAGCGGCGCGGAAATTCTTCTGAACTATGTCCCGGTCGGATCGGAGCAGGCCGCACGCTTCTACGCGGAATGCGCGTTGGAGGCCGGTATCGGTTTCATCAACAACATGCCGGCGTTCATCGCCAGCGACAAAACCTATGCGGAACGGTTCAGGGCGCGCAACTTGCCGATCATCGGCGACGACGTGAAATCCCAGCTCGGCGCGACGATCACGCACCGGGTGCTGACGGACCTGTTCGCCAAGCGCGGCGTCAAACTGCTCAGAACCTATCAGTTGAATACCGGCGGCAATACTGACTTTCTCAACATGAAGAACCAGGACCGTCTGGTATCGAAGAAGACGTCCAAGACCGAGGCCGTCCAGTCGGTTGCCAAAATTCGTATCGCCGACGACAACATCCATGTCGGTCCCAGCGATTATGTGCCGTGGCAAAACGACAACAAGGTCTGCTTCATCCGAATGGAGGGGTATCTGTTCGGCGATGTCCCGATGGACCTCGAATTGCGGCTGTCGGTCGAGGATTCGCCGAATTCGGCAGGGGTCGTCATCGATATGATTCGCTGCTGCAAGCTGGCGCTGCTGAACGGCGTCGGTGGTGTGCTCGAAGGCCCGAGCGCCTACTTCTGCAAGCATCCTCTCACGCAGCACACGGACGACATCGCGTATGAGATGATCGAGACGTTCATACATGCGCCTCGTCATGCGAAAGTGCTCGCCGTGTCATGAAATGTCTCATCGTCGCCGCGGGACAGGGGGTCAGGCTGAGAGCCAAAGGCGAACTCAAGCCGCTGATCCCCATCCTGGGGGTGCCGCTGATCGAACACGTGATCAATCGCGCGCGCCGTGCCGGCATCGACGGGTTCGTGGTCGTCAGCGGCTATCGGGGGAATGAGCTGCGGGCGGTGCTCGATGCATATTCGGAACGGGAAAAAATCGGCATCTCCCACGTCATCAACGACAGGTGGGACCGTGCCAACGGCGTCTCCGTGCTCAGCGCCAGGGCGCATCTGAACGAGCCGTTCCTGTTGACGATGTGCGATCACCTGGTCGATCCGGAAATCTACCGGAGCCTGATGGCTGTATCGCCCGAGCCGGGCACCGTGACCCTGGGGGTCGATTTCAACCTGGACTGTCCGTTCAACGATCTGGACGACGTCACCCGCGTCAAGTGCGCCAATGGCCGAATCGAGCATATCGGCAAGGTGATCCGCGACTTCAACGCCATCGACACGGGTGTTTTTCTGTGCACCCCGATGATTTTCGATGCGCTGGAGGCGAGCCAGGCTCACGGAGACGACAGCATTTCCGGTGCGATGAATGTGCTCGCGCAGTGGAACAAGGCGCGCACTTTCGACATTCAGGGCCGGCTGTGGGTCGATGTCGACGATCCCGTTGCGTTCAACAAGGCCGAGGATCTGCTCAAATCGGGACAGTTATGACTTGCCCGCCGCGAGCAGTCCTGTGAGCGCCGGACGAAGCGGCGGCGGCATTCATGGAGACCGCTGAGCCGGTCCGGCGAACGCCGGAGATCGAGGAGGTGACCAACCTCTATGTCATCCATCCGATAGCCAGCCGCCTCACGCCGCTGTTTGCTGGCCTGCACATCCACCCGAACGCCGTTTCCGTGGCGGGGATGCTGTTCGGCGTATCGGCCGGGGTCGCATACTCGCAGTACCAGGATCCGCGATGGACGATCGCCGCGTTCATCCTGATGCTGGCGTGGCATGTCATGGACGGCGCTGACGGGCAGCTGGCGCGGCTCACGCATTCGCAGTCCCAGTCGGGAAAGATCTTGGACGGCGTATGCGATTACGTCACCTTCATCGCGGTCTATACGGGGTTGGCGGTGGCGCTCAACCGGCAACACGGCGACTGGGTCTGGGTTCTCGTCATGGCCGCCGGCGCATGCCATGCCGTGCAGGCCGCCGCCTACGAGACGCAGCGGGAGGAGTATAACTTCTGGGGCTGGGACAGAAAGTCCGTGGCGCTTCTGGAGTTGAGCGCTCCGCCGCGGCCGGCGGCGGCATCTTCGGTGCGGCGGCTTGCCGATCTGCTCTACCATCTTTATGCGAAGGTCCAGTTCCGGGTTGCCGGCGTCACCGTGGTATTTCACAAGAGAATGGCGGCCGTTCTGGAACGGCGGCCGGAGCGCGCCGGAGCGATCCGTCAACGGTACCGCGAGGTATTCGCGCCGTCGATCCGCCAATGGTCCGTGATGTCGGGAAATTATCGTACCCTGGGGATTTTCGTTTGCGCTTTGGCGAAGGCACCGCTGTACTATTTTTGGTTTGAGATAATCGGTTTCAGC
Organism: uncultured Acetobacteraceae bacterium; assembly: GCA_964459005.1. Classification (GTDB taxonomy): domain Bacteria; phylum Pseudomonadota; class Alphaproteobacteria; order Acetobacterales; family Acetobacteraceae; genus Rhodovastum. The sequence goes on along the minus strand of CAYWOW010000039.1, from coordinate 10,454 downwards.
GTGATTCTGGTCGTTCTTCTTTTCGGGCAAAGCGCGCGATATGCGCTGTTTCTCAAGGACCTGGAGGACGTGGACTGAACGGCCGGCCGCTCTATCGGTACGCGCGGCGGAAGAGATAGACCGCCAAAACCATCAACAGCAGCGACGGCGCCAAGGCGCTGATCGCCGGATTCAGGTTGAGCAGCAGGGCCAGGTGGCTCGCGATCTGCTGGCCCAGCGAGAATACGATGCCGATCATCGCCCCGATCAGGAGCCTTTGCCCATCATTCTGCGTGCGCGCGGGCTGGAACACGAAGGGAGCGGTGATCATGATCAGGGCAACGATCGAGAAGGGGATGCTGACCCTTCTCCACAGTTCCTGCTCGTAGCGCATGGCGGGCTGACGGCGTTGTTTGAGATCACGGACATAGCGATAGAGCGCAACCGGCGATATGCTCTCCAGGGGCAGCACCAAAAGATCGATCTGCTGGGGCGGTATGAACGAGTGCCAGGGAAGCGAGGGAAAATAGTCGGTACGGAATTGCGACTGGTAGACGCTTTTTCTTGAAACGTCGCCAAGCAGCCATGTTCCGTCGGGCTGGATATCGGCACGATTCGCATGGATATAGCTGGTCAGGCTGCCGTCGCCGGCGAATGCATAGATATTGATATCCTTCGGGACGTTCCCGTATTCAAAATGCCGTATATTCAGGTACTGATTGTTCCTCTGGGCCCAAAAGTCGTCTCCGCTGCGAAGGGACGACGAAGACGACAGCGCGAGTATGCGTCGGGACTGCGCGATTTGCTGGGCCGGCGGGATGACGAATTGCGCCATCAGAAACAGCAAGGCGATGATCGGGATGACGAGCTTGAACAGCGATCCCATGACGCGGCTCTCGGAAATGCCGAGAGTCCGCAGCGCCGTAAGCTCGGAGTGTCTGGCCAGGCCGCCCAGTGCGAGCAGGCAGCCCAACAGCATCGATACCGGCGTCACCTGGACCAGCCGGGACGGGACGGTCAGCAACACGTAGACGAGGGCGTCGACCAGGCGGTAGTGACCCTCGCCGACCGAGGCGAGCTGTTCGACGAATTCGAGCAGGCTGAACAACGCGGTCAGCGCCGCGGCGACCATGGCAACGGACCTGAAGGCGGCGACGGCGATGTACCGGTCAAGCAGCATCAGGGTTGCCGGGCGTGCCGTCCGCAGGGGCCACGGTCCTTCTCGCGGAACGCCACATCATGCAGGGCCGCGTCGTGGTCTGAAGTGCAGGTTCGGTCCGTAGAGCGCGATGAGCAAAACCAGGGAGAGCAGCACTGGCGCCCACCAGATGCCCGGAAACCCGGGGACGACGCCATGCTGAACCCAGGTTCGTGCCGACGTGCATAGCAGGTAGTACCCCGAATAGATCAAGATCGCCGCTCCGAATTTGGCATATTTGCCCTGCCGTGGCTTCACGCGGCTCAGCGGCACCCCCAGCATGCCGAGCAACAGCGTCGACAACGGGGTCGATAGCCGCCATTGGAATTCAGCGATATCGGCGGCCGCGCTGGAGGTCGCGAGACGCCTGGTGCTGGAGGCCACGGCGCTCTCGTCGGCGTCCAGTTCGCCGCGGCCGCGCGGGTCCAGGAGGAGTGACTGCGCGGTCAGGATGTCGTCGGCGTGCCCCGTCCCATCACCAATGTCGTAGATATGGGCATCGTTCAGATCAACGTCCGAGTGGCCGTCCGACGCGGTCGGCGGCAGCTGGTACGCGAGCCGGGCGGAAATGATTTCGGTGTAATCGCTGTGCCGGATCTGGACAAACACATCCCGTGCCGGGGCGCCCGGTCCGTCGCGGCGAGAGACGAAGATCACCCGCTTTCCTTGTTGCGCGACGTAGAAGGTGCCGGCCTGCATCTCATGGACATCGACCATGGTATCGGCACGCCCCGAAATCTCGTGCAACTTCTGGTATGCCCATGGCCTCACAAATAGTGACAATGCGGCCACAATGACGGCCAGACATACCGACAGAATCAGTACCACGCGCATCACTTTGGCCGGGGTCATCCGCAGCGCGAACATCGCGGTGAATTCGGAGTCGCCGTACAACTTGCTGAACGACAGAAGCACCGAGAAATACAGCGATACCGGGATCAGCACCTCCAGTGCGATCAGCAGCTTCAGATCGATCAGTTCGGCGACCGTGTCGACGGGCAGCAGCCCGTTGACCGCATCCGACAGGAAGCCGGCGGCAGTGTAGCTGCCGAACAAGGCGACCAGGATGCCCAGGATGGCCGTCAGCGGGTTGCAGATTCCCCGGATCAGATAATGGTCGATGATCAAGGTCGTGCACCGCTGGTCCGCGGTCGGCCCGTCGGTGGCGTGGCGGCACTCATGGACAAGGCTTCCGCGCCGGATGCGCCCGGGCGCGAATTCCGACGGGTCGTTGCATGACGTGTTGCTGGCTTCTCATCCTGGGTCTTGACGAGCCTGATCCGGGAACGCCCGAGGAACCGTGCAGACAGGCTCCCACCCGCCTTGATACGGCGCATTTCTTATTCAGCCATCACCCGATTTCCCGCCATGGCACCATCCTGCAAGCGGGATACCCTATCCCCGGTCCAGGAGAAAGCCAAATTCCGGATCAGGCGGATCGCCTGGAGCCGCCTGGCCCGGGCGATCCGCGGCGTGACCCCGGCGCCATGGGAACGATACCGGGCCCCAGCCAACCCCGATCCGTCCCCCCTCGGCGGCGCACGCCGGGCACCACCAAATGTCGGCGCCGGTTGACGTCATTGCCGCCCGTGACAGCCCCCCCTCGATGCGGTAAGGCAAGCGCCTCGGCGGCAGAGTGCGGGGCGGAAACAGCGACCAGAGGTTACGCGTGCGCGACATTGCCATCTTCCGCCATAACCTGTTCAGGATATCGGAACCGTTCATCACCCAGCAGGCACAACAACTGCGGCGACACAAGCCGTTGTATCTGGGACGGCTGCGCTATGGCGCGCCCCCCGATGGAGCGGTGTCCCTCGCCTTGCAGGACCTCGGCCCGTGCTGGCCGGCGCGGGTGGCCTGGCAGATGCTCACGCGCGACCCGCGAGCCTATCAGCGTTTGCTGGCCGACCGCCGCCCCGCGCTGATCCACGCGCATTTCGGCGTCGAGGGCGTCTACGCCCTGCCCCTGGCAAAGCGGCTGAAGATCCCTTTGGTCACCACGTTCCATGGCTTCGACGCGACCCTGTCGACCGCCGCCCTGCTGTGTTCGCCGGCCTGGGCGAATTATCCGCTGTTCCGGCGCCAACTGGCCGGGCAGGGCGATCTGTTCATCGGCGCCTCGTCGTTCATTGGCGACCGGCTGCTGGCCATGGGCTTTCCCGCCGCGCGCATACGGGTCCACTATATCGGCGTGGATTTCCGGGCGATCCGGCCGCGCGATCCCGGCGAGGAAACGCCGACCATCCTGCACGTCGCTCGCCTGGTGGCGGTCAAGGGCACCAAATATCTGATCCGCGCGTTCGCGGCCCTGGCGCCAAGGCATGCCGGCCTCCAACTGGTCATTATCGGCGATGGCCCGTTGAAACGACCATTGCAGGCTCTCGTAAAATCGCTGGGGCTGGAAGGCCGGGTGCGATTTCTCGGTGCGCTGGCGCATGCCGAGGTCATGGCATGGATGCGCAGGGCCGCGGTTCTGGCGCTGCCGAGCGTCCGCACGGCCAGCGGGCGCGTCGAGGGCCTGGGCATGGCGATGCTGGAAGCCGCGGCCACCGGCGTGCCGGTGGTCGGCTCCCGCCTGGGCGGAATTCCGGAAGGCGTCATCGACGGCGAGACCGGGTTTCTGGTGCCCGAACGCGATGCCGATGCTCTGGCCCGGCGCATCGGCGATCTGCTTGATGATCGGGCGACCCGGCTTGGCATGGGCGCGCGCGGGCGGGCCCTCGTCGAACGGCGGTTCGATATCCGCCGGCAAACCGAGACGCTTGAGAACCTCTATGACAGCGTCTTGTAGAATGGAAAATGGCGCGGTGCCGGCCGGGCGGCGATCGGCGATGGCGGTGGTGGTCGCGCACCCCGACGACGAAACCCTGTGGCTGAGTTCGGCTGTCGCCTCGGCCGATCGCATCGTGTTCTGTTTCGGCGATTCATTCACGAGGCCCGGAATATCCGCGGCACGGCGCCAGGCCGTCGCCGCGCTACCGTTGCCCGGCCTGGTCGATCTCAAGGTGCCGGAGAGCGGTGCCAGGTTTTCCGTGGACTGGGCCCATCCACAGCCCACGCCCACCGGCATCGAGGTTACCGATGCCGCGGCGCGCGTGCGGTACGAAGCCAACTACCCGAAGCTGGTCGCGGCGTTGCGAACGGCGCTCGCGGGATGCGGCGATGTCTACACGCACAACCCCTGGGGCGAATACGGCCACGCCGAGCACATCCAGATCCACCGCGCCGTCGCGGCGCTGCAGGCAGAACTCCGATACACCATCTGGTTCTCCAATTACGTCGGCGCCGCGAGCTGGCCCCTGGCCCAAAAGGTCGCGGGCGAGCCGTGCTGGACGCAGCGCCGTACGGTCCGTCCCGACCTCGTCACGGCACGTCGGCTGATGCGCATCTACCGGCGCCATGGCGCCTGGACCTGGACACGGTGGCACCGCTGGCCCGCGCAAGAGACCGTCTATGCGCAGCCCCCGAGCGACGATCCCGAAGCCCGGCACTCGTTGTCGGGGGAATGGCTGGTGGACGTCGCCGGGCTGCGATGGTGGCCGCCATGGCGTGTGGCCGGCAGACGCCTGGCCTGAGGGCAACGCCATTCCTGGAATTGCCGCGCAGGGTACGATAAGGAACAGCCCTTCAGGGTCCGCGTTTTGCGCGGCCGTCACTTTGGGACGCCGATGAGCGATAGCCCCATGTTGCGCCGGCTCAAGAGCCTCGGTTCCGGCGCGCGGTTTCTGGCCCGGGCTGTCGGGTCACGCTACAACCCGCTGCTGGCGCAGGTCGTGGTGACGCGCCGGTGCAACCTGTCGTGCGGGTATTGCAATGAGTATGATGATTTTTCGCCACCGGTTCCGTTGTCGGACCTGCGCGCCCGGGTCGATCACCTCGCGGCCCTGAAGACCGCATCGATCACCTTCACCGGCGGGGAACCGCTGCTGCATCCCGATCTCGACCAGATCATCCGCGCCGCCCGCGGGCACGGGATGATCGTGACCATGATCACCAACGGATTCCGCCTCAGCCGCGACTGGATCGAGCGGCTCAACGCGGCGGACCTGCAGGGCATGCAGATCAGCATCGACAACCTGAGGCCCGATGAGGTGTCGATGAAGAGCCTGGCTTCGGTGGAAGGCAGGCTCGAATTGCTGTCGAAGCACGCCCGGTTCAAGGTGAACGTCAATTCCGTGCTCGGGGTCAGTGACGAGCGCACGCAGGACGTGGTGACGGTGGCCGAAACCGCGGTGAAATACGGTTTCCAGCACTCGGTGGGCGTATTGCACGACGACACCGGTACGCTCAAACCCCTAAGTCCGGCGCAGATGCGCGCCTATGCCCAGGTCACGAAAATTTCGCCATCCGTGGTGCATCGGCTGAACTACTGGCTGTTTCAAAAGAACCTGATGCACGGCCAGCCCAACGACTGGAAATGCCGAGCCGGTGCGCGCTACCTCTACATCACCGAGGACGGCGCGGTGCATTGGTGTTCGCAACAGCGGGGCTATCCGGGAGTGCCGTTGCTCGAATACACGCGGGCGGATATCCGCCGTGAATTCCACACGAAGAAATCGTGCAGCCCGACCTGCACGCTGAGCTGTGTGCACCAGATGAGCCTGTTCGATCGTTACCGTGGCGCGCAGACGATTCCGGACCCGTGGGTCACGCGCGCCACGCCGAAATAGACCCAATCCGCCCGTATTCAGCGGCAGGGCGGCGGGCGCGGGATCAGACGATATCTGGAGGCAGCACCCAGGATCGTTTGCGGACGAGATGAACCAACCAGTGCCAGGACTGGTGCATCCAGGCCAGGAATTGCGGGCGGCTCCAGGCGCCGCGCGCCGTGGGCGCCGACCGCAGCCGGCTGGCGAGCAGGTCCGCGATCTTGTTCGCGCGGACGTCCCAGGTGAAATCACGGCTGTCGGCCAGCGACGTTGCGGCAAGGCGGGCAGCGAGTTTGGCGTCGCTGGTCAGCGCGGTTATCCCGGCGACCAGTTCGTCCAAACAATCGGGTCGGCAGAGCAGGGCATTTTCCCCATGCCTCAGAACCTCCCGCACATCCGGCGTATCGCCAGCCAGTATCGGACGGCCCGATGCCAGGTAAAAGAAAAGCTTGAGTGGCAGAACCGTCGAGCCGAATTCGGCCAGCGGTTGCCAGGACGGCGGAATCAGCAACACGTCCGCGGCAAAAACATATTGGCCGAGTGCTTCCGGCGGTTGCCAGGGGACGAGCCGGACGTTGGCGACGGTGCGCGCCATTGTCTCGATCGGGCCTTCTTCGGACGAGCCGACCAGAATGAACAGGATGTCCGGCAGCTTTTTCGCTGCCTCGATCACCATGGCCAGCCCTTTTTTGTGATTGACCCGCCCCGTATAGACAACGGTTTTCTGGTCGGCGGAAACGCCGATTCCCCGCTTCGCGGTTGCCATCGGCACGGGAGCCTGCAAACGCCGCGGCTCGAACCCGTTGTGGATGCACCGCAATTTCTCCAGCGGAATACCGAGATCCAGATACTTTCCCTTGGTGTAGTCGGAATGACAGATGTTGACCAGGAAGCGCCGGCTGCACATCAGGCGATAGATCCAGGGCTGCAGGGGCGGAATCTGGGCGGGCCAGGGGCGATAATGATCGAAGGCGACATTCTGTCCAAACCGCACGGCCAGCCAGGCGACCCACAGATTCCGCGTGTATACGAGGTCGGCTTGTCGAAATGCCCTTCGGCAGACCATGGTCAGCCCACAGCACAAGTGCCGCAGTACCGCCGGGCGGAGCGGTGCACGGGCGCGGAGCAACGGCACCCCGGCGGGGTCGGGGATGGCGTCGCGATTGCCGGCGGGCGATATCGGTACGTGCAGCCACGACCGCGTGGTCAACGGGGCAAGATATTTTGCGGTCGTGACAAACACTTCGGCATCCGCCTCGCGGCTCGGCAGGGGGTTCTCGAAGGTGAACAGAATCTTCATCGGGGATCGCGGGCGACGTGCGGGATCGTCGGCGTGGCGCAGTTGTTGTGCGGGGCTGCCTGGCGGGGGATGAACGGTTCCGGCCGGTTATGGCGGAAGATGGCAATGACGCGCACGCGTAACCTCTGGTCGCTGTTTCCGCCCGGCATTCCGTCGCCGAAGCACGTGCCTTACCGCTTCGCGGAAGGACTGTCACGGGCGGAAGTGATGACGGCCGTCCGGGCGGTCGCGCTTTCCGAGGCTGAAAGCCAGCACCCGGGTCAGGCGGCCTGTTTGGCGTCACGAAAACATGGTGTATGGGTACGATGACTGGCGATGTGGCGGATTATTCGGGGCAGAGGCGGGACCGTGCAGAGAGCGTTGGGGCTGGCGGCGCTGAGCTGCCTGATCTTGTCGCTGTGGACCGTGTGGCCGCCGGCGCAGGCCGAGACGCCGGGCTGCAATGCATCCGACCCCAATCAGGTTCGACTTCAGGTCAGCGTCAGCGGGATGCGCTCGACCAAAGGCGACATTCAAATCACGATCTATCCGGATGATCCGGCCCACTTCCTGGATGGCGCCTACAAGCTCGCCCGACAGCAGGTGCCGGCGACGCTGCCGGTTACGCGCGCCTGTTTTGTCGTCGCCGCGCCGGCCTACTACGCGGTGGCGCTCTTTCAGGACGAAATGAACACCGGGCACTTCGAGACCACGCGGCTCGGGTTGCCAGCCGAAGGCTTCGGTTTCTCCAATAATCCGACGTTATATTTTGGCCCTCCCGATCTGAGCCGGGCGCGATTCGCCGCGCATCCCGGCGACAATCCAGTCGCAATCAAGATGAAATATTACTGAAGGCCTGATGCGGTGGTGGCGTTGTCCCCGGCGTGAGGAAACCGGGGCGGCGATCGGCGTTGTCTCTGGGTTGATTGCGGTGCATGGTTCATTCCATCATCGGCCCGGCGAGGCCCGACAGCCGCAAAGGAGAGAGAATCCATGTCATGCGTCACGAAAACCTATCTCGAGCATGTCGCGATCCGGGTGAAGGATATCGACTGGCATATTCGCTTCTTCCATGACGTGCTGGGCATGACGATCCGCGCCGAGCGAGGGGGCGAGGGCGCCACGCCACGCCAGGTCTGGACCATTGGCGGCGTGCAGCTCATCGCCGATCCTGATTTTCAGGGACCGGAGGGAAGACTGGCGCATCTTGGCATCATGGCCGAGGACCTGGAGGACGTGCTGCGCGCGGCCAAGGCATGGGATGTGAAGGAACTGCCGCAGGGCCGCAACTGGTTCGCGCTGCCCGACGGCTTGAACATTGAAATCCTGCAGGCCACCAGCGGTTCGGTCGCGGCGGCGCTGGCCGTCGATCCGCGCGCATAGGGCGTCGGGGCAACGCCCCGACCGTGGCACGATCAAGCAGCCCGGCCTCAGAACAGGTTGTATTGCTGGGGTCGCCGCTTTCGGCCGGGCGCGGCGCGGCGTGCGGTCAGCGCATCCGGGATGTCGGCCAGGAACTGTGACGGCGGCAGCGCGCCTGTCTTGCCGTGCCAGAACCGCTGGGCCGCGCGGGTCAGGAACAGCCGGTCCTTGGCGCGGGTCATGGCGACGTAGAACAACCGCCGTTCCTCGGCCGCCGCACCGTCGTTGCGCGCCGCATCCGGGGACGAAAAGGGCGTCAGCCCGTCTTCCAGGCCGACCACGAAGACGACGGAGAATTCCAACCCCTTGGCCGCGTGCATGGTCATCAGCGACACCCGATCGGCCCGCGCGTCGCGGAAATCGGCCTCGGTGGCGAGCGCCACCTGCTCACGCAACCCGCTTTCGTCGCCGGCGACGTCTCGTGCGGCGGCCAGCGTCGCGAGCCAGCCCCTCGCCTCGGCGAGCGTCGCCGCATCCACCGCGCCCTGTTCTCGTACCGCCTCGGCGGCCGCGGACAGGCGCGCCGGCAGGTCGGCCGCGCCGGCACTTGCCAGCGCCGCCAGTAGCGCCACGACGCCGGCATGGGAGGCGATCGGTGCGGGCGTGCTCTTCTTGAACGGGATGCCGGCGCGATCGAAGGCTTCGCGCAATACCGCGGACTGCGCGTCGGTGCGGTAGAGCACCGCGAAATCGGCGAAGCCGAGCGGCGCGTCCCCGCCGGCCCCACCCTTGTTGGCGGCAAGCATGTCGTGGCCGCCCATGAGAGTCTCGATCGTGGCAACCACGAAGGCCGCTTCTTCATGCTCGGCGGATGCGGTGTGGAGCACGATGGGCTCGCCCATCGGCCTGATGATGCTGTCGGCCGCTGTCCGCCCAACGATGGCGGCGGACCCAGTGACGATGGTGCCGCTGGAGCGGTAGTTGCGGCCGAGCCGCAGCGTCGGGGCATGCGGGAAATCCCGCGCGAAACGCTCGAAACAGGTCGTGTCGGCGCCACGGAATCCGTAGATCGCCTGGTCCGGGTCGCCGATGGCGCAAAGATTGCCGTTGGCGCCGGCGAGCAGGCGCAGCAGGCGGTATTGGCCTTCGTCGATATCCTGGAATTCGTCGGCCAGGATATGGGCGAAGCGCGCCCGCCACCGCGCCGCGACGCCGGCGTCGCGCTCCAGCAACGCGACCGCGAGCGCGACCAGGTCGTCGAAATCGACCCAGGCCTGTTGCCGCCCCAGCCCCGCGAGCGCGTCGAGGGCTTCCCGTTCCTCGCCTTTCCCGGTTGCGCCGGTCCGTTTCAGCACGGACACGGCATGGAGGAGCCGCGCGGCACGGCTTTCGGAAACATGCAGCGCGGCGGCCAACAGCGCTTTCCGCTCGGCCTCGCCGGCGATGCGGAAACCGGGGGCGAGGCCGAGCGCCGCGCCGTGCGCGCGCAGCATCGCCAGGCCCAGCGAATGGAAGCTGTGCACCGCGCAATCCCGCGCCGCGCCAGGCAGCAAGGCGGCAAGCCGCGCCCGCAGCTCCTCGGTCGCGCGGCGCGTGAAGGTGATGGCGAGACAGGCGCTGGCCGCCACACCGCGCTCGGTGACGAGATGGGCGATCCGGTGGGTCAGCATGCGCGTCTTGCCCGAGCCGGGGCCGGCGATGACCATCAGCGGCCCGTCCACTAGTCCGGCGGCACGGGCCTGCCCGGCGTCGAGCGCCGCGAGGACGCCCGTGCGGCCGGACCGCGCCGTCACGGCAGGCGGCGGCGTCGGGTCGGCCGCTGCCTCCTGGTGCGCCGCGCCGTGCCGGGCGGGTTGCCGCTGCGCCGCCGCGGGCGCATCGAACAGGCGGTCGGCCCCGGTGAAACGGTCGAGCTCGCCGTCCCCGAACAGGCGGATCACGCCGTATTCGCCGTCATAGCCGGGCTGCCGGATCACCGCGCCGGACC
>CAYWOW010000038.1:0-23927 GCA_964459005.1 uncultured Acetobacteraceae bacterium | reverse complement strand
CGGTGTCGGTCCAGATCTCCTCGGCGGTGGTGGCGGCGTGGATGTCGGGGTTCGCTGGGTTCTCGAACTGCTGCGGCATCCAGGCCCCCGGCGTGGCCGCGAGGATCGCCTCCGCCCGGGCAATCGCCCCCGCCATGCCCTGGCGGGCAGGCGTCAGCTGCACCTCGGCCCCCATCAGGTGCAGCATCTTGCGCCGCTCGACGGAAGCGCCTTCCGGCATGGTGACGATCAGCCGGTAGCCCTTGGCCGCGGCGACGAATGCCAGCGCGATGCCGGTATTGCCCGAGGTCGGCTCGACCAGCACCGAGCGGCCCGGGGCGATCAGCCCCTCGGCCTCGGCACGCTCGACCATGGCCAGGCCGATGCGGTCCTTGACCGAGCCGAGCGGGTTGAAGAATTCGAGTTTTAGCGCGACATCGGCGACGAGGCCGTCCTCGGCGGCGATGCGCGGGATACCGACCAGCGGGGTGGCGCCGATGGTCTCCAGGATGCTGCGGTACATGTGCCCGCGGGCGGGGGGAAGGGCGGGGACGGCGGACGCCGGCGCGGCGGCGGCACGGGGAGCTTTGTTCGACATGGGGGATTACTTTAGCACGGCCCCCCTGTATCACGAAGGCCGGACGTGATTTTATGTCGGCGTGGCAGAGGAGAGCCTGGGATATGCTGATCCGGCGGGACCGGGGCATGTTGGGAGTGGCGGTGATGCTGGACGTCGCCTTCCATGGCGGACGGACGGCCACGGTGAGTGCCGCCGAGATCGCCGACCGGCTGGGGCTTGCCCGTCGCGGCATGGAGCCGTTGCTGCAGGCGCTGTCGCGGGGAGGGTTGCTGGACAGCGTGCGCGGGCCGCGCGGCGGCTACCGGCTCGGCCGGCCGCGCCGCGACATCAAGCTGTCCGACGTCGTGGCGGTGGCGGCGAGCGACGGCGATGCCGAACCCGCCGACGGCCCAACCGGGCGGTTGCAGGAGCGGGTGGTGGACGTTCTCTGGGCGGAGCTGGAGGCCACCGCGCGCGACCGGCTGGCCGCCCTCACGCTCGACGACCTGCTGCGTCGCGCCGCCGCCGCCGGTCTGCGACGACCAGCCACCGAGCCCATCACCTTCGCCATCTGAGCCAAAACCAGGCGACAGCCGGGGCACCTCGAGGCCCGCCACCAGGCGCGGCGGAGACCGCGGCGGCCACCAACCGCCGCGGCCCCATTCGTCCGATCAGTCCCGCGGCTGGGCAACCACGCGCAGATAGGGCTTCAGCGTCTTCCACCCGTTCGGGAACTTCGCCTTTGCAGCCTCGTCGGAGACTGCCGGTGGAATGATCACATCCTGGCCCGGCCGCCAGTTCACCGGTGTCGCCACCGAGTGCTTCGCGGTCAACTGGCAGGAATCGAGCAGCCGCAGCACCTCGTCAAAATTCCGCCCCGTGCTCATCGGATAGGTGAGCATGGCCTTCACCTTCTTGTCCGGTCCGATGACGAACACGGAGCGGACGGTCGCGTTGTCGGCGGCAGTCCGCCCGCCGGCATCCCCCGCCGCCTCGGCCGGCAGCATGTCATAGAGCTTCGCCACCTTCAGGTCGGTATCCCCGATCATCGGATAGGTCACGGCGTGACCCTGCGTCTCCTGGATATCGGCCGCCCATCGCGCATGGTTGCTGACGGGATCGACACTGAGCCCGATGATCTTGGTGTTGCGCTTGTTGAACTCCGGCACCAGCCCGGCCATGTAGCCGAGCTCAGTGGTGCAGACCGGGGTGAAATCCTTCGGATGGCTGAACAGGATTGCCCAGCTGCTGCCGATCCATTCGTGGAAGTTGATTGTCCCCTGCGTCGTTTCTGCCGTGAAGTTCGGAGCCTCGGAATTGATCCTCAGCGACATGTTATTCCCCCAGATTTGACATTCCCGAGACGAGCGGCCACCCGCCCATCCTGGCGGCATCCTACCGGACAATTCGGACGGATCGCAACGGTACAAACGCAACGACGCCCGCCGGAACCTTTGTCGCTGGCCAATGATCCCCAGCCGGCCCGGGAGGGTGGAGGCGCCGACTGTCATCGAAGCTTCACAAATCTGCAATCTTCCGGAAGTGGTCCCTGCGTAGGGTCCGGCTGCGAACGCGGCCGGTCACTCGGGCCAGCCCGTCCGGTTTGCGCTCGGTGTTTCCGGGCGCCACCGAGATCCAAGGAGGGATCATGAAGCTCGTTACCACGGCGCTGGCCATCACCCTGGCCGGCTTAACCTATGCCGCCCAGGCCCAGGAGATCACCGGCGCCGGGTCCAGCTTCGCCGCGCCGATCTATGGCAAGTGGGCGGAGGCTTCACAGGACGCGACCGGCGTGAAGCTCAACTATCAGGCAATCGGCTCCGGCGGCGGCATCAACCAGATCAACAATCGCACGGTCGACTTCGGTGCGTCCGACATGCCGGTGGCGACAGATCAGCTCGCCGAGCACAAGCTGATGCAGTTCCCGACCGTGATCGGCGGCGTCGTGATGGCCGTGAATGTACCGGGCATCGAGACCAATCAGCTGAAGCTGACCGGCGAAGTGCTGGCCGACATCTATCTCGGCACGATCACCAAGTGGAACGATCCCAAGATTGTCGCGCTGAACAGCGGGCTGAATCTGCCGAACGTCGCGATTGCGCCGGTGCACCGGGCCGACGGCTCGGGCACGACGTTCGTCTTCACCGACTATCTGTCGATGGTTAACCCTGAGTGGAAGGCGAAGATCGGCTCCTCGACCAGCGTGAACTGGCCGGTGGGCTCCGGGGCGAAGGGCAGCGACGGAATCGCGGGCACGGTGAAGCAGGTGCGCGGCGGCATCGGCTATGTCGAGAGCGCCTATGCCACGCAGAACAACCTCACGATGACGCTGTTGCAAAACAAGGCAGGCGGCTTCGTGGTGGCGTCGATGAAGTCCTACGCGGCGGCGGCGGCCAGTGCGGATTGGTCGAAGGTGCAGAACTTCGCCATCGACCTGAACGACCAGCCGGGCGCCGAGAGCTGGCCGATCGAGTCGGCGACCTTCGTGCTGCTGCCGACCGATCCGAAGGATCCGGCGCAGAGCACTCGGGTGACGACGTTCTTCGACTGGAGCTTCAGCCACGGCAACGACATCGCCACGCAGTTGCTCTATGTGCCGCTGCCCGCGACGGTGCAGGACGCGATCCGCGCGGCGTGGAAAACGCAGCTTCCCGGCGCGAAGATGTGACGGGCCGTCTTTTGGCCTTGGCGTAAGCTGGGACGCGCCGGACCCGGTCCGGCGCGTCCGTTCGTCCGCCGATATCCTGCTGTCGCGCCGCCGCAGATCGATAAGGAAGTGCCGTGGAGACAGACACGACTTTCATGCCAGCCGCCATCGGGTCGAGCCGCAGCCGCCGAAGCGCGGGCGATGTCATCTTCGCGGCGGCGGCGCGCAGCCTGGGTTGCTTTGTGTTGCTGCTGCTCGGCGCCATCATCCTCTCGCTGTTCGTCGGCGGCCTGCCCAGTTTCCGTGCCTTCGGGTTCGGCTTCCTCTGGGATGTCAGCTGGGATCCGGTCAAGCAGCACTTCGGCGCGGGGGTACCGGTCTTCGGCACCCTGGTCACCTCGTTGCTGGCACTGGTGATGGCCGTGCCGCTCGCCTTCGGCATCGCATTCTACCTGACCGAGGTCGCGCCGGACTGGTTCCGCCGGCCGGTCGGCATCGCCGTTGAATTGTTGGCCGCCGTGCCCTCCATCATCTATGGCATGTGGGGCTTTTTCGTCATCGTGCCGATCATGGGGCAGTATGTGATGCCATTTCTCGGCGATACGTTCGCCGACTGGCCGATACTCGGCACCCTGTTCGGCGGCGCCCCTTTCGGCACCGGCATCCTGACCGCCGCGATGGTTCTCGCGGTCATGGTTATCCCGTTCATTGCCGCGACCATGCGCGATGTGTTCATGACGGTGCCGCCGGTGTTCAAGGAATCGGCCTACGGGGTGGGCTGCACGACCTGGGAAGTGATGCGCAGTATCGTCATCCCGTACACCCGGGTGTCGGTGGTCGGCGGCATCATGCTCGGGCTGGGCCGCGCGCTGGGCGAGACGATGGCGGTCACCTTCGTGATCGGCAACGCCAACCGCATTGCCTCGTCGCTGTTCGATCCCGGCAACACCATCGCCTCGATCGTCGCCCTCGAGTTTCCCGAAAGCCCGGCCGGCAGCCTGAAGCTTTCCTCGTTGCTGGCGCTGGGCTTCATCCTGTTCGTGATCTCCTTCATCGTGCTGGCGATTTCGCGCATGCTGCTGCGCCCGAGGTCGGCATGAGCGCGACCATGATGCCGGGGACCGTTCCGGCGCGCGACGTGCGCCTGGCGGAGCGGCTGTCGCGCCGGCGCAAATTCATCGACCGGATCGTGAAGTTGCTGTGCATCGTCGCCACGGTCATCGGCCTGGCCTTGCTGGCCTCCATTCTGTTCACTTTGCTCTGGCGTGGCGCGAGCTCGCTGGGTCTGCACGTGTTCACCAACATCACCCGACCCCCCGGATCGCATGGCGGGTTGCTGAACGCCATCGTCGGCAGTCTGATACAAACGCTGGTCGGAACCATGATCGGCACGCCGATCGGGCTCATGGTCGGCACCTACCTGGCCGAGTACGCCCGCGATTCGACCCTGGGCAACGTGGTGCGGTTCGTCTCCGACGTGCTGCTGTCGGCGCCGTCGATCCTGATCGGCCTGTTCGTCTACACGATCCTGGTGGAGCCGTTCGGCGGGTTCTCCGGCATCGCCGGCTGCGTGGCGCTGGCGGTGATCGTCATTCCGATCGTGGTGCGCACCACCGAGGACATGCTGCAGTTGATCCCGACCTCGTTGCGCGAAGCCGCGGTGGCACTGGGCGCGCCGAAATGGCGCATGATCGTGTTCGTCTGCTATCGTGCGGCGCGGGATGGCATCGCCACCGGCGTGCTGCTGGCGATAGCCCGGGTGGCCGGTGAAACAGCGCCGTTGCTGTTCACCTCGCTCGGCAACCTGAACTGGTCGGTGAGCCTGACCCAGCCGATGGCGAGTCTGCCGGTGACGATCTACCAGTATGCCGGGTCGGCCTTCGACGACTGGGTGGATCTGGCCTGGGCCGGCGCGTTGCTGATCACCTTCGGCGTGCTGGCGCTGAATATTGTCGCCCGCGTGGTCCTGCGGCCGCGCAGTTGAGAGATGCAACTCGGAATGTTGACGCGATGAGCCAGATCATGAACGAGACGGAACAGCCTCCGGCGATCGCTGCGATGCAGGCACGTTCCAGCGAGACCCTGCATGAGATGCGCATCTCCATGCGCGGCGTCGACTTTTTCTACGGCAGCAACCAGGCGCTCAAGGGCATCGACCTCGATCTGCCCAATCGCCAGGTGACCGGCATGATCGGCCCGTCGGGTTGCGGCAAGTCGACGCTGCTGCGCGTGCTGAACCGGATGTACGATCTCTACCCGGGCCAGCGCGCCGAGGGGCAGGTGATGATGGACGGCATCAACATTCTCGACCCCGGCATCGACCTGAACCAGTTGCGCAGCCGGGTGGGCATGGTGTTTCAGAAACCAACGCCGTTTCCCATGACCGTTTACGAGAACATCGCTTTCGGCGTGAAGCTGCACGAGCGGATGTCCAAGTCGGCGATGGATGAACGCGTCGAGTGGTCGCTGACCCGCGCCGCGCTGTGGGACGAGGCGAAGGACCGGCTCAATACGTCCGCCATGGGGCTGTCGGGCGGGCAGCAACAGCGGTTGTGCATCGCCCGCACCATCGCCGTGCGGCCGGACGTGATCCTGCTCGACGAGCCGACCAGCGCGCTCGACCCGATCAGCACGCTGAAGATCGAGGAGCTGATCGACGAGTTGAAGCGGGACTTCACCATCGCCATTGTCACCCACAACATGCAGCAAGCCGCGCGCTGCGCCGACCAGGTGGCGTTCTTCTATCTCGGCGAAATGGTGGAGGTGGGATCGGCGACGCAGATGTTCACCGCGCCACGGCAGAAGCGCACGCAGGAATATATCACCGGCCGGTTCGGCTGAACGAGGCGAGGGCAGCAGCATGGCCGACATCGCAGGGCATATCGTGAAGAGTTTCGAGCAGGAACTGAGCCGCTTGCGGAGTCTGATCACGGACATGGGCGGCATGGTCGAACGCCAGGTCGCGCTGGCCTGTACCGCGGTATTGGAACGCGACGCCGACGCCGCCAATCAGGCGGTCGAGTCCGATCCCCAGGTGGACGCGCTGGAGCGCGATGCCGAGCAGTTCGTCATCCGCCTGCTGGCGCTGCGCCAACCGATGGCCCAGGACCTGCGCCATATCGTGGCGGCGCTGAAAATCACCGGCGAACTGGAGCGCGTTGGCGACTACGCCAAGAACGTGGCCAGGCGCAGCATCGTGCTGGACCAGTTCAACCTGTCGCCCACGTTGAGCGGGCTCGCGCACATGTCGCTCCTGGTGCAGGAAAACCTCAAGGCCATCATCGACGCGTTCGGCGAGAACGACATCGGGAAAGCCGAGGAGGTCTGGCGCTCGGACGAGGCGATCGACGACATCTACAACGCGCTGTTCCGCGAGCTCATCACCTACATGATGGAAGATCCGCGCAACATCACGCCGTGCACGCACTTGCTGTTCATCGCCAAGAACCTGGAACGGATCGGCGACCATGCCACCAACATCGCGGAGATGGTCTACTACGCGGTGAAGGGCGAGCCGATGCCGGAAGACCGGCCGAAGGGGGACAGTTCGGCCTACGCCGTCGTACGGCCGCGCGAATAGGAGCCATGTCGATGTCTGACGCAATGTCACGCCAACTGGTGCTGGTGGTCGAAGACGAGGCGGCGCTGGCGACCATGCTGCGCTACAACCTCGAGAAGCAGGGTTTTAGGGTCGACGAAGCGGCGGATGGGCAGGAAGCTCTGACCCGCATCGCCGAGGCGCCGCCCGACCTGGTGCTGCTGGACTGGATGTTGCCGGTCATGTCGGGCATCGAAGTGTGCCGGCAGATCCGCCGGCGACCGGACACGCGCGACCTGCCGGTCATCATGGTGACCGCCCGGACCGACGATCAGGATGCGGTACGCGGGCTGAACACCGGCGCGGACGACTACATCACCAAGCCGTTCAACATGGAGGCGCTGCTGGCGCGCATGCGCGCCCTGCTGCGCCGCGCCGGCGGGGTGCCGGCGAAGGGCACGCTGAACTTCCACGACATCACGCTCGATCAGGGCGCCCATCGTGTTCATCGCAATGGCCGCGCGGTTCATGTCGGACCCACCGAATACCGGCTGCTGGAGTTCTTCCTGCAACATCCACGGCGCGTGTTTTCGCGCGAGGAAGTGCTCGATGCGGTCTGGGGACCGGACATTCACGTCGAACCGCGCACGGTGGATGTCCACATCCGGCGCCTGCGCAAGGCGATCAACAGCGGCGACGAACTCGACGTTGTCCGCACCGTCCGCGCCGCGGGCTACGCGCTGGATACCGATGCGGTGTGACGTGGCAACGGCCTGAGCTAGGATTCCAGCCAGCGGGTCCGGTTCGCCGCCACGAATGCATCGTCGGACAGGTCGGCGTGCTCCCGGCAGACCCGGTCGATCTCCTCGCGCTGGCCCGGGCTTAATCCCTCGGCCGGATCGAGGCACCAGATGCCCTCCAGCAGGCCCTGACGGCGCAGCACTTCGTGGCAGCCGGCGATGCAGCCACGGAACTCGTGCGCCACGTCGAAAAAAGCGGCGTTGCAGTCGGTGACCTGGGCATCCAACGCCAGCAAGGCGTCGGTGACCGTGCCGCAGGCGGCGTGGCAGCGCGCCAGCAGCTGCACGGCACTCTGCGTCCACACCGACCAGTGGCCAAGCAACCCGCCGCGGAAGCGCAGCGTGACTGGTTTGCCTTCCCGGATCACCGTGAACGGGGTGACCAGGTCCAGCACGATGTGATCGTCATTGCCGGTATACAGCGTGATCCGGTCCTCGGCGCCGGCCTCGGCGACGCCGCGCAGGACATCGAGCGTGCGGTAGCGGTTGAACGGGGCCACCTTGATGGCGACCACGTTGGGAATGGCGGCGAAGCGGGTCCAGAAAGCCGCGTCCAAATGAATGCCGCCGACCGCTGGTTGCAGGTAGAAGCCGACCAGCGGCATCGTCTCGGCGACCGCCGCGCAGTGCGCGATGAGGGCGTCCGGACCCACGCCCTGCATGGCGGCCAGGCCAAGCAGACCGGCGTGGTAGCCGAGCCGCTTCGCCGTCGCCGCCTCGGCAAGCGCCTGCCCGGTGCGGCCGCACAGTCCGGCGATCATCGCCAGCGGGCGGGTGGTCCAGGCGCGGGCCGATGCCATGGCGGTGGCCAGCACGGGCTCATAGAACCCGCAGTCGCGGATAGCGAACTGGGTCGTGTGCACGCCGACCGCCAGGCCGCCGGCGCCGGCATCGATGTAGTAGCGCGTGAGAGCGCGCTGCCGGCGCGCATCCAGGCGTCGCCTGGCGTCGAGTGCCAGCGGATGGGCCGGGATGACGGCACCCTGGCGCAGCACGGCGGTGATTTCCGGGGGCAGGGGCATCAGCCGAACTCCGCTCCGATGGGGGTGAGCAGGCCCGCAGACCCGCCGAACCGCTCAAAAACGGCCACTGCGAACCTCGAACCCGGTCGGTTTGCCCAGGCCGGGCATGCCGCGCGCCACCCAATCCGCCACCCAATCCACCATGCGGCCGAGCGGCACCACCGGGTAGCCGAACAGGCGCGCGGCTTCGGTGCTGTTGTTGAGCAGCGCATCCGGCGCTTCCTGGCCGACGATTTCGGGCTTCCGGCCGAGGCGCCGGGCGAATTCGCCGGCCAGCACGCGGACCGACAGGGTCTCGGGTCCGCTGACGTTCAGCGCGGTGGTCGGCGTGGTGCAACGGCGCAGGCAGCGCAGCGCCTGGGCATTGGCGTCGCCCTGCCAGATCACGTTGACATGGCCCATGGTGACATCGACCGGCGTGCCGGCCGCGACTTTCGCGGCGATGTCGAACAGCACCCCATACCGGCAGTCGATCGCATAGTTGAGCCGCACGATCCTTCCGGCCGTGCCGTGGCGGGCCGAAAAATATTCGAACATGCGTTCGCGGGCGAGGCAGGACATCGCGTACTCGCCGACCGGCCGGGGCTCGGTGCTTTCGCTCGGACCCTGCAGCAGCACCGGGGCAAACGGATAGACGTTGCCCGTGGAGAAAACGACGATGCGCGCGGTGGCGAAGCGCTCGGCCACGATCGCCGGAACGAGGGCGTTCATCGCCCAGGTGAGCGCCGTGTTGCCCGAGGAGCCGAATTTGCGTCCGGCCATGAAGACGATATTGGGCACATCCGGCAGTGCCCGCACCGCGTCGCGGTCCAGCAGGTCGCAGGCGATGGTCTCGATGCCCCATGCCTCCAGTCGTTCGCGCAACCCCGGTTCGGTGAAACGCGCCACCCCGATGATGCGGCGCGACGGCGCGGCGGCGCGGGCCAGGCGGGCCAGGGTGGGGCCCATCTTGCCGGCGACGCCGAGGATGAGGATATCCCCCGGCGCCGCCTCAAGGTCGTCCACCACGGCCTGCGTCGGCAACGACAAAAATTCATCCAACGCCGCGACGTCGTCGAAGCGGGCGGGCAGGGCGGCGGGATCGAGCAGGTGCATGCGGCTTCCCCCCGGGGAACGTCGCGCGTAGCCTAAGGCCTGGCCGGGAACGAGGAAACAACGATGGGGTTCCGCGTCACGTTGTGCAACGAGGTGGTGCGCACGCTGCCCTTCGCCGCGCAGTGCGAATTCGCCCGGGCCTGCGGCTATGACGGAATCGAGTTGGCGCCGTTCACCGTGTCCGACGCGCCGCACGAGATCGGCGCGTCCCGGGCGGCGGCCCTGCGGCGCGGTGCGGCGGCGGCGGGGGTCGCGATTAGCGGGTTGCATTGGCTGCTGGTGGCGCCAGCGGGGCTGTCGCTGGCGAGCGAGGACGCGTCGGTCCGGCTGCGCACCCGCGAGGTGATGCTGCGTCTGATCGATCTGTGCGCGGCACTCGGCGGCACCTACCTGGTGCACGGCAGCCCGGCGCAGCGCCTGCTGCCGCCCGGCGTGCCGGCGGCGCAGGGGTGGGTGGAGGAGGCGTTCCTGCACGCCGGCGCGGCCGCCGCCGCCGCGGGCGTGACCTACATCATCGAGCCGCTGGCGCCGGCGTTGACCAACTGCTTCAATACGGTGGCGGAAACCGCGGCGTTCGTGCAGCCCGCCGGGTTGCCGGCGCTGCGCACGATGGTGGACACTTGCGCCGCCGCGCAGGCCGAGGACGAGGCGCCGGAAACCCTGCTGGCCCATTGGCTGCCGACCGGGCTGATCGCCCATGTGCACCTGAACGATGCCAACCAGCGCGGCCCCGGCCAAGGCGCCCAGCGTTTCGCCCCGGTACTGCGGACGTTGCGCGACGGCGACTACGCGGGCTGGATTGGCGTGGAACCGTTCGCCTACGTGCCGGACGGGCCGGCCTCAGCGGCGCGCGCCATCGGCTACCTGCGCGGCATCGAGGAAAGCCTGACGTGACCGAGACGACCAGACCAGAGGACCAGCCGGCATGACCAGCGACATCCGCGCGCAACTCGGCCTGCGCCCGATCATCAACGTCTCCGGCACGATGACGGCGCTGGGCGCCTCCATCGTGGTGCCGGAGGCGGTCGCGGCGGTGACCGCCATGCTCACCGAGTTCGTCGAGATCAACGACCTGCACCGCCGCGCCAGCGCCACCATCGCCCGGCTTTGCGCCAGCGAGGCCGGGTTCGTCACCGCCTCCTGCGCCGCCGGCATGACGCTGGCGGTGGCCGGGGCGATGACCGGCGCCGATCTCGCCGCCATCGAGCGCCTGCCCGATACCGAGGACCTGCCGCGCGACGCGGTGGCGATCCAAACCGGCCACATGGTCGGCTATGGCGCGCCGGTGGAACAGGCGATCCGACTGGCCGGCGCGCGCGTGCTGCGGGTGGGTCAGGCGACCGATGTCCGCGCCTACCAGATGGAGGCGGCGCTCGGCCCGCGCTCAGCCGCGGTGATGCACGTGGTGTCGCACCACACCGTGCAGTACGGCCAGTTGTCACTGGAGGAAGTGGCGGAGATCGCACACGCGCGCGGCGTGCCGGTGATCGTCGACGCGGCCTCGGAGTACGATCTGCGGGGGTTTTTGGCGCGCGGCGCCGACATCGCGATCTACAGCGCGCACAAATTCCTCGGTGGTCCCACCGCCGGCATCGTCGCCGGGCGCAAGGATCTGGTGCGCGCGGCCTTCCTGCAGAACAACGGCATCGGCCGCGGCATGAAGGTTGGCAAGGAAAGTATCGCCGGCACGATCGCCGCTCTGGACGCCTGGGAGCGGCGCGACCACGCCGCGGTGCGCGCCGCTGAAAGGGCGGCGCTCAGCCTGTGGCAGGCGCGGCTGTCGCGCCACCCCGGCATCCATGCCGCCATCGTGCCCGATCCGACCGACAATCCGCTGGATCGCCTGCAAGTGCACGTCGACCCGGCGGGTGCGCGCATCACCGCCTGGGACCTCGCCGACGCGCTCGCGGCAGGCAACCCGCCGGTGATCGTGCGCGACCACGAAATCGAACAGGGCTGGTTCCAGCTCGATCCCTGCAATCTGCATCCGGGCGAGGCCGGCATCGTGGCCGATCGCCTCGACGCCGAACTGGAACGTGCCCGTGGCACCAACGCCGCGGCTCCAACGGGCCTGGCCGAGCGGCGCCGGCGCCGCTTCGCCTCGTTGTTGCGCTGGCCGGACTAGACAGGGTTTCATGGGCATCATGGCCGCATCGCTGCGCATCATCGTCGCGTTGTTCCTGGTGGGTTTCGCGCTGCCGGCCCGGGCGGCTGAAAGCGCGGCGGTAACCAGCGCCCGCGCGACCGCCACCCTGGTCTCCGACACCGACCGGATCGCCCCCGGCACACCGTTCAAGGTCGGCTTGCGGCTGCGCTTGCAACCGGGCTGGCACACCTACTGGCGCAACCCTGGCGACGCCGGGATTGCCCCGGAACTGACGTTCGCCCTGCCGGACGGCGCCAGCGCGGGTCCGCTCGCCTGGCCGGCGCCGCAGCGCCAGCCCGAGGGGCCGTTGATGACCTACGGCTACAGCGGCGAGGTCCTGCTTGCCGTGCCGGTCAGCGGCCCCGCCCACACCATCCGGCTGCATGCGAGCTGGCTGGTGTGCAAGGAGATTTGCGTGCCCGAGGAGGGCGACTTCCGGCTCGACCTGCCGGCCGGGCCGCCCGCCGCTTCGCGTGAGGCGCCGTTGTTCGCCGTCACCGAGGCAGCCCTGCCGCGCCCCGCACCCTGGACGGCGCGGGTCGCCCCCGATGGCACGCTGACCGTCTCCGGCGCGGGCATCTCGCCGGCCGCGGTGCGCGATGCCTGGTTCATTCCCGCGGCGGCCGGCACGGTGGACGGACCGGCCGCGCAGCCGCTGCGGGTGCGCGGCGAAGTCTTTTCGCTCGCGCTCAAGCCGGGCCAGGCATTCAAGGCCGATGCGCCGCTCGACGGGGTGCTCACGGTGCGCGACGCCGCCGGCCAGCAGACCGTGCTGGCGGTATCGGCGGCGCCGGGCGGACCGCCCGCCGACTCTGACCTGCCGTGGTGGCGCGTCATCGGCTTGGCGCTGCTGGGCGGGGTCATTCTCAATCTGATGCCCTGCGTGTTCCCGGTGCTGGCGGTGAAGGCGGTCGGGCTCGCCGGGCTATCCGGCGCGGCGCGGCGCCAGGCGGTGGCGCATGCGCTGTCCTACACGGCCGGCGTGGTGGTGACTTTCATGCTAGTGGGGGCCGTGCTGCTGGGGTTGCGGGCGGTGGGCAACGCGGCGGGATGGGGCTTCCAGTTCCAGTCCCCGGCCTTCGTCGCCGGCATGGCCTGGGTTCTGTTCGCGGTCGGCCTGAACCTGTCGGGCGTCTATCAGGTGCAGGTGGGTGCCGCCGGGGCGGGGCAGTCGCTGGCGACGCGCGGCGGCCACGTCGGCAGTTTCTTCACCGGCCTGCTCGCCGTGCTGGTCGCGACGCCTTGCACCGCCCCGTTCATGGGGATCGCGATCGGCAGCGCGTTGGCGACCGGGTCGGTGGGGCTGACCATGGCCGTCTTCGTGGCGATGGGGTTCGGGCTGGCGGCGCCGTACCTGGTGCTGGCCGCCCTGCCGGCCTTCACGCGGATATTGCCGCGGCCCGGCCGGTGGATGGAGCTGGTGCGGCAGGTCCTGGCCTTCCCGATGTACTCGGCCTGTGCCTGGCTGCTCTGGGTGATGAGCCAGGAGGCAGGATCGGCCGGTGTGGTGGGTACGGCGACCGGGCTGGTGCTGGTGGGTTTCGCCGCCTGGGCGCTCGGACTCGGTCAGCGCGAGCTGGGCGGAGGGGGGCGCCGGATCGCGCATTCGGGCGCCCTGGCGGCGGCACTGGCGGCGCTGGCGGTGTTGTCGGGCATTGCCGCCAGCCCCGCGGCGCCGGCCGGCTTGGCCGCGGAAGCCGGTGTGGAACGCTTCTCCGCCGAGCGGCTGGACGCGCTGCGCGATGCGGGGCGGCCGGTTTTCGTCAACATGACGGCGGCCTGGTGTGTGACCTGCCTGGTGAACGAACGCATGGCGCTGGCCCAGCCGCCGGTCCGGCAAGCCTTCGCCGCGCACGGCGTGGTCTATCTGAAGGGCGACTGGACGCTGCAGGATGCCGCCATCACGCGCTTCCTGCACAGCCACGGACGCGACGGCGTGCCGCTGTATGTGTTCTATCCGCCCGTGCACGGTGCCGCGGTGGTGCTGCCGCAGATTCTGACCGAGGCCTCCGTGCTGGCGGCGCTGGAGGAGTAGCCGGCCCGACCCTGCTTATCTGGCAATCGCGCGCGTTCCACGCCAAAAAACCGGAAACTGTCCCATGCCCTCGTCCATCTACGACCAGGACCTCGACAAGAACCCCGCCAATTACGTGCCGCTGACCCCAATCTCCTTCCTGGTCCGCGCCGCCCGGATCTTCCCCAACGGCCTGGCCGTGGTGCACGGCGAGCGCCGCATCACCTACGCGCAGTTGCTGGAACGCTGCCGCCGCCTGGCCTCGGCGCTGGTTGGGCGCGGCATCGGCCGTGGCGATACCGTGGCCGTGCTCGCGCCCAACATCCCGGCGATGCTGGAGGCGCATTACGGCGTGCCGATGACCGGCGGCGTGCTCTGCGCCATCAACACCCGCCTCGACGCGCCGATCGTCGCCTTCATTCTCCGCCATTCGGAAAGCAAGGTATTCCTGGTCGACCGCGAGCTCGCCCCGGTCGCAAAGGCCGCGCTGGATCTGCTGGAGGGCGCGGGGCCGGTGGTGATCGGCATCGACGATGCGCTGACCGCCGTCGGCGAGGTCATCGGCGAGATGGAATACGAAGCCTTCCTCGCCGGCGGCGACCCCGACTATCCGGTGCGTTATCCCGACGACGAGTGGGACGCCATTTCGCTCGGTTACACCTCCGGCACCACCGGCGACCCGAAGGGCGTGGTGTGCCACCACCGCGGCGCCTACCTGAACGCGCTTGGTAACGCGCTCGCCTTGGGCATCACCCCGCGCAGCGTCTATCTGTGGACGCTGCCGATGTTTCACTGCAACGGCTGGACCTTCACCTGGGCGATCACCGCCCAGGGCGGCACCCATGTCTGCCTGCGCCGCGTCGACCCGGCGCTGATCTTCCAGCTCATCGTCGAGCACGGCGTGACCCAGCTGTGTGGCGCTCCGGTGGTGCTGACCATGTTGATCCACGCGCCCGAAAGCGTGCGCCGCGACTTCGGCGGCCGCGCGGTGGACATCGCCACCGGCGGCGCCGCGCCGCCCTCGGTGGTGATCGAGGCGATGGAGAAGCTCGGCTTCACCGTTCACCACGTCTACGGGCTGACGGAAGTGTACGGACCCATGACCTATTGCATCCGCCAGCCCGGTCACGAGAACCTGGAACCCGCCCGGCGCACCGCTTTCCTTGGCCGCCCGGGGGTGCCGCACCCGACCGCCGAGGATGCCACCGTCCTTGACGTCAACCTCGCGCCGGTGCCGCCGGACGGGCAGACCATCGGCGAGATCATGCTGCGCGGCAACACGGTGATGAAGGGCTATCTGAAGAACGCGAAAGCCACGCGGGCCGCTTTCGCCGGTGACTGGTTCCACTCCGGCGACCTCGGGGTCCGCCACCCCGATTCCTATCTCGAGGTGAAGGACCGCCTGAAGGACATCATCATCTCCGGCGGCGAGAACATTTCGTCGATCGAAATCGAGGAGGTGCTGTACCGCCATCCCGACATCATGGAGGCGGCCGTGGTGGCGCACCCCGACGAGAAATGGGGCGAGGTGCCGCACGCCTTCGTCACGCCGAAGGCAGCAGCCGAGGACCGGCTGACCGAAGCGGCGGTGATCGCCTGGTGCCGGGCCAACATGGCGCACTTCAAGGCCCCGCGGCACGTCAGCTTCGTGCAGCTTCCCAAGACCAGCACGGGCAAGATCCAGAAATACGCGCTCCGCCAGCGGATCGCCGAAGGGCTGCGCAAGTAGCGACGGGCGGTTCGGGCGGCCAGCCGGACTTGCTGGCGCAGCGGCGCGCTTCTACCGTCCCGGTTCGGAGGGATGCGAGGGATCGACCCATGCGTTCGGCAAGATGGCTCTGCACGATCGTTCTGGGGGCGGGCGTTCTGGGGGCGGCGGCGCCGGCGCGGGCGCAGAAGGCTGAGGACACGCTGCGCATCGTCTGGTGGGACCAGCTGCTCAACGTCAACCCGTACTACAACCAGCTCCGCAGCGGGCTGGTGGTGGCGCATCAGGCGTTCGATGGCCTGGTGGCGCGCGACCCGGAAACCTTCGCCATCAGGCCGCTGCTGGCCACCGCGTGGAAGTATGTCGACGACACCACGCTCGAACTGGAGCTCCGCAAAGGCGTGAAATTCGGGGACGGCAGCGCCTTCAGCGCCGACGACGTGGTCTACACCATCGACAGCATCCTGGCCGACAATCACCTGGCGGTGCCGGACAACTACGTCTGGCTCGCCGGCGCCGAGAAGATCGACGACTACAAGGTGCGCATCAAGCTCAAGCACGTCTTTCCGGCGGCAACCGAATACCTGGCCATGGTGCTGCCCATCCTGCCCAAGGCGTACCGCGAGCGGGTCGGCGCGGATGCCTACGACAAGCAGCCGCTGGGGGCGGGACCCTACAGGATCACCCACATCGAGGGGACGACACGGATCGATCTGGAGCGCTTCGAGGACTACTACGCCGCCAGCCCGAAGGGAAAGCCGGCGATCCGGTGGCTGCGGATCCACGAAGCGCCGGACGTCGCCACGGCGCAGAACGAGATGATCGACAACCAGGCCGACTGGACCTGGAACGTGCCGCCCGACGTCGCCGACAAGCTGGGTGCGATGCCCGGCATGCAGAGCACGCACGCCGAGACGATGCGGGTGAACTATCTGATGTTCGACGCCGCCGGGCGCACCGGGGCGGACAACCCGATGACCCGGCAGAAGGTGCGCCAGGCCATTGCCTATGCGATCGATCGCAACGCGATGGCCAAAAACCTCATGCAGGGCGGTTCGCGGGTTCCCGAGGCACCGTGCTACCCTAGCCAGTTCGGTTGCGACGGCGCCGCCGCGGTGCGCTATCCGTACGACCCGGCCCGCGCGAAGGCGCTGCTTACCGAGGCGGGCTATCCGAACGGCTTCTCGACCGAGGTGGTGTCGTTCCTGTTGCCGCCGTTCGAAGGCGCGGTGCAGGAATATCTCCGCGCGGTCGGCATCGACGCCAAAGTGACCCATCTGCAGGCCGAGGCGGCGGTCAGGCGCAACCTCGCGGGCACCGCCCCGCTGTATCTCGCCAACTGGGGCAGCTATTCCATCAACGATGTTTCGGCGTTCCTGCCGGAATTGTTCAGCGGCCAGCCCGAGGGCTTCAGCGGCGCTGACGACACGCGCGACGCCGCGCTGAAGAAACTGGTGGATGCCGGCGGCACCAGCACCAACCCCGACGAGCGGCGGAAGAACTACAGCGCGGCGATCAAGCTGGCGACCGAGCAGATGTATGTGCTGCCCATCATGACCAGCGTGCAGACTTACGTTGCCCGGAAAGAGGTGAACTTCAGGGCCTACCCGGACGAGCTGCCCCGTTTCTACCTGGCTACCTGGAAGTAACCGGGTTTCAGTAGCCCCGTCGCGGATCGACCCGGTTGGGCATGCTCCGCCCCTCCCGCCACGCCTGCAGGTTGGCAAAGAAAACGTCCAAACTCGCCGGGTTGTAGCTGATCGGGTCGTCGGTCGAGACGTGCGGCGTGATCAGCAGGTTCGGCGTGGTCCATAGCCGATGACCCGGCGGCAGCGGGTCGGGGTCGAACACGTCCAGCACCGCGCCGGAAAGTTCGCCCGCCTCCAGCAGGTCGGCCAGCGCCTCCTGGTCGAGCAGCGCGCCGCGGCCGACATTCACCACCGCGCCGCCGTGCGGCAGCAGCCCGAGCCGGCGGCGGCTCAGCAGGTTCCGGGTGGCCGGCAGCAGCGGACAGGCCAGCACCAGGAAGTCGGATTCCGGCAACACCGCATCCAGGTCGGCAATCGCCACCACGCGGTGAAAATCCGGGTGCGGCTCGGCGCGGGTGCGCACGCCCGTGGTGCGCACGCCGAGCGCGCGGGCGGCGCGGGCAACCGCCGAGCCGAGATCGCCGGCGCCCACCACGGTGGCATGCCGCCCGCCGATCGGCGGCACGTAATGCGGTGCCCAAAGCTGGCGGCGCTGGGCATCGGCAAAAGCGGGTACGCGCGCGTTCAGCATGAGTAGCGCCATTGCCGCGTAGTCGGCCATCTTGGTGCCGTGCACACCGCGGTTGTTCACCAGCACCAGCCGCGGCGGCAGCCAGTCGAACGGCATGAGCCTGTCCAATCCAGCCGCGGTGCAGAACAGAATGCGCAAATTCGGCGCCGCGAACGGCAGCAGCGTGCGCACCGTGCCGGGCTGGGCGATCAGCACCTCGGCCGTAGCGATGGCGGCGGCGAACCCGGCGGCATCGGCGCCGAAACTGACACGATGCCCGGTTTCGCCGGCCCGGGCACAGGCGGCGTTCCATTGCGCCGGGGTGATGGCGAACAGGTCGTCCGCGGAGGGATTCTGGATATGGATGCGCATGCCGCTACCGTGCCACGCGATCGAACGGATCGCCAGCAGCGGCGGCGTCCGCAAACACCGGGGGCTCTGGCTTTTGACAACCGGCCATGGCATCCATGATGATGTCGCGCGCAGGCGTGCGGCCGAGCGAATGAACAGAAGTTAACCGCGGGGAATGGTCGGCACGTCATGGTCTCGTCTATCGTCACGATGTCGCGAGCAAAGTGGTCCCGGCCCGGAGCCCAGCCATGAACTACGAAGCCTTTTTCGGCCAGCAACTCGATGGCCTGCGCGGCGAGGGTCGCTACCGGGTGTTTGCCGATCTGGAACGCCGGGCCGGGGCGTTTCCGAGCGCCACCCACCACCGCGAGCACGGTGAGGCCAAGGTCACGGTCTGGTGCTCGAACGACTATCTCGGCATGGGGCAGCATCCCGGCGTGCTGGCGGCGATGCACGCGGCGCTGGACCGCTGCGGCGCCGGCGCCGGCGGCACGCGCAACATCTCGGGCACCAACCACTACCACGTGCTGCTCGAGCGCGAACTCGCCGACCTGCACGCCACCCAGGCGGCGTTGCTGTTCAACTCGGGCTACATGTCCAACTGGGCGACGTTGTCGACGCTGGCTGGCCGCGTGCCGGGCTGCGTGGTGTTTTCCGACGCGCTGAACCATGCCTCGATGATCGAGGGCATGCGCCACAGCCGCGCCGAAATACGCATCTTCGCCCACAACGATCCTGCCGACCTCGACCGCAAGCTGGCCGGGATCGATGCCGACCGGCCCAAGCTGGTGGCCTTCGAGTCGGTCTATTCGATGGACGGCGACATCGCCCCGATCGCCGCGTTCTGCGACGTGGCCGACAAGCACAACGCGATGACCTACCTCGACGAGGTGCATGCCGTCGGCATGTATGGCGCGCGCGGCGGCGGCGTGTCGGAACGCGAGGGGGTGGCGCACCGGCTGACCGTGATCGAGGGCACGCTCGGCAAGGCGTTCGGCGTGATGGGCGGCTACATCGCCGGCTCGCGCGCGGTCTGCGACTTCGTGCGCAGCTTTGCCTCGGGCTTCATCTTCACGACCTCGCTGCCGCCCGCGGTGGCCGCCGGCGCGATCGCCAGCATCCGCCACCTCAAGGCCAGCGACGCCGAGCGGCAAGGCCAGCGCGACCGCGTGGCCACCCTGCGCCGCCGGCTGGACGAGGCCGGCGTGCCGCATCGGGACAACCCGAGCCACATCGTGCCGGTGATGGTGGGCGACCCGGTGATCTGCAAGCAGATCAGTGACCTGCTGCTGGATCACTACGGAATCTATGTGCAGCCGATCAACTACCCGACCGTGCCGCGCGGCACCGAACGCCTGCGGCTGACGCCGTCGCCGCTGCACAGCGACGCCGACATCGAGCACCTGGTGGCGTCGCTGTCGGCCATCTGGGAGCAGTTCAGCCTGCGGCGGGCGGCCTGATCGCGGGTAAGGCGCTCATACCTCGATCACGACCTTCTGGTAGAAATTGCCGAAATACCCGGTGCGGGAAACGATGCGGTCGCGGTGCGACTCGGGCAGCCAGGTCTCCACGGGCTGCGACCACAAATCCGGCGCGAACGGCTCCAGCACGCTCAATACCGGGTGCCAGATGTATTTCAGCGGATGCCAGAACGCCGGCCTGGCGAAATCGATGATGACCAGCTTGGCGCCCGGCTTCGCCACCCGCAGCGCCTCTCGCAAGGTTGCCTCGCGCACCTCCCGCGGCATTTCGTGCAGCAGGAAGAACAGCAGCACGCGGTCGTAGAGCGAGTCGGGAATCCGCAGCATGGCGCTGTTCATGCGCAACAGTCGCACCGGCGCGCTTTCGGGCAGCTTGGCCTGCAGGTTGTCCAGTTGCGCGGGCAGCACATCCACCACGTCGAGCTGCGACCCCGGCGGAACCCGGGCCGCCAGGCGTGTCGTCAGGTCGCCATAGACGCAGGCCACCTGCAGGGTCCGCCCCGGCAGCGACGGCCCCATCTCGCTCACCGCCGCGTCCCGCATCGTGAGGTACTTGCCCCACAGGATCAGGTTCACCAGCCAGGGGCGCTCGAACACCCACACGGCGCGCGGATGCTCGTAGAAGCACCAATAGTACTTGCTCAGGTACTGGGGTATCGGCGGCACCGCATCGTCACTCCCGGGCAGCAACGTGTTCATGGGCCCTCGGGGCAGCGGCCCCAGCAGCGCGTCGGTTTCGAGGGCGGACGATTGCATCCGGCATCTCCAGTTTCGCCCGAGGGTCGGATCCACCTTCCCCGCGCCACACGATTTTGCGAGCAACCCGGCGGAATGAGAACCCCCATCCGCGCAAGGGGCAGGTCAGCGGCCACCGCACGACAGCGCGTGCGTCTGTGTCACCCCGGCCTCACCGGATTGCAACCAGCCGGTGCCCGGACCATGCTTGGCCCCGGATAAAGAGGGATTCCGCATGACCTATCCGCCGGAAGCATGGGTCGGCATTGGCGCGGCGACAACTCCGGTCTTCTCCCGGGACGGACGCACCATCTGGCACCTGCGCGGGGCCGGGCTGCCCCAGGTCTGGGCCATGGACCGCGATGGCGGCAACCCCCGTCCGGTCACCGACCACGGCGAAAAAACCTGGAAGCTCAGCCGCTCGCCGGCCGATGAGCGGGTGCTCTGGGCGGTCGATGCCGGCGGCGACGAACGCCACCAGCTTTACCTGCGCGAGGCCGACGGCAGCGTCCGCCAGCTCACGGACGCGCCCCACGTCATCCATGAATTCGGCTGCTGGGCGCCGGACGGGTCGTCCATCGCCTTTGCCGCCAACGACCGCGACGAAAGGTTTTTCGACATAATCATTATTAACCTGACGACCGGCGAGCGGCGTCGCGTCCTCCAGGGAGAGCACATCGTCACCGCCCCGGCCTGGAGCCCCGCCGCCCGCCCGGGGCCGGCCATGCTGGTCGTGCACGAGGATTTTTCCACCGCCGACCAGCGCCTGTACCTGCTCGACATCGCCACCGGCGCGGTGGCCGCGGTGCCGCGCACGGTGCCCACCCGCTATGCCTCGGTGCGATGGGACAGCACCGGCGCGGCGCTGCTGGCACTGACCGACGCCGACGGCAGCGATTTCATGCGGCTCTGCCGCATCGACCCGGCCACCGGCGCGGCCACCCCCATCCATGCCGCCCCCGGGCGCGACGTGGAGGCCTGGTCGCTCTCGCCGGACGGCACGACGCTCGCCACCGTCGAGAACGACCGCGGCTACGCCCACCTGCGTGTCGGCCCGATGGGCGGCGACCGGCCCGAGCTTGCCGGCCTGCCCGAGGGTGTCATCGCCGACCTGGCCTGGGCGCCGGACAATTCTGCTCTCGCCTTCAGTGTCACCGGGCCGGCCGCGCCGGCCGGCATCTGGCTGTGGGATGCCGCCACCGCTGCCGTTCGGCCGCTCTGGCGACCCGACCCGAAGGCGGAAGCGGGCATCGACCCCGCCACCTTCATCGCCCCCGGCCTGGTGGAATGGCAAAGTTTCGACGGGCGGCTCATTCCCGGCTTCTATGCCGCCCCGCGCGGCCCGGTGCCCACCGGCGGCTGGCCGGCCGTGGTGTGGGTGCATGGCGGTCCGGCCGCGCAGACCCGTGCCAATTTCCGCCCCGACATGCAGATGCTGCTGGACCGGGGGTTCGCCATTCTCATGCCCAACATGCGGGGTTCCACCGGGTACGGCCGCGCCTACATGGAGGCCGACGAGGTCGACAAACGCCCGGACTACCTGCGCGATCTGCAAGCCGGCCGCGAGTGGCTCGCCGCCCGGCCCGAGATCGACGCCAGCCGCATCGGCATCATGGGCCAGTCCTATGGCGGCTGGGCGGTGCTGGCGGCGATCACCCTGCAACCCACCCTCTGGCGCGCGGCCTGCGACTATTACGGCATCGCCGACTTCGTCACCCTGCTGGAGCGCACCAGCCCGTGGCGGCGCGACCACCGCGCCCGCGAATACGGTTTTCCGGGCGCCGACGACGCGCTGTTCGACCGCATCTCGCCGCTGCGCCACGTGGCCAACGTCACCGCGCCCTTGCTTGTCCTGCACGCCGACCGCGACCCGCGCGTGCCGATGAATGAATCCGAGATTTTTGTCCGCGCCATGCGGGAGCGGCAGAAACCGGTCCGCTACGAGCGTTTCACCTGGGCCGGCCACGGCTTCAACGCGCCCGACCATCGTCGCCGCGCCTGGCGCGCGGTGGCGGAACACTTTACCACCCACCTGGGGAAAGGTTCCTGACGCGGCGCTCGCCGTCCGTTCGTCAGTTCAAGCGCGACCGAAGCTGTTCCACCGCGCTGCGCGTGTGCATGGCCAGCTCGCCTTGCGGCGCCAGGAGCAAAAAGCGTTCGTAGCAGCGCAGCGCCGCCGCCACGTGGTCGAGCCGCTGGTTCAGCAGTCCGGCCTCGCGCCACAGCCCGGTGGCTTCGGGGGCAAAGCGCAGCATATCCTCGGTGCAGGATAGCGCGCCGGTCACGTCGCCGGCAGCGAGGCGGCGCAGCTTGATGTTGTTCTGCAGCCGCAGCAGGACCGCGCGCGACGACATCGGCGCCAGCAGGCCGGACCGCAGTTCGGCCTGCGGTCCCTCGACCGCCTTGAGCAGCCGCCGCAGCGCGCTGACCCCGAGCGGCGTGCCGCCGGCGAAGACGTCGAGCACCGCGGTGGTGGTCCCCTCCAGGCCGAGCAGGAAATGACCAGGAAAGTCGATGCCGTGCGCCGCCCAGCCGGCCGCGCGGGCGGCGTGCAGCCAGATGATGCCGAGCGCCACCGGCAAGCCGCGCCGGCGCTCGATGACCTGGATCAGATTGGCGTTGTGCGGGCTGTCGTAGTCCGCCTCCGCGGCGCCGCTGTAGCCGTGCCGGGCCGAAATCAGCAGCGCCAGCACGCCCGCGCGGGTGGCGATGTCGTCTTCCGGCACGCCGCTGGCGAGCGCCACCGCCTCGCGCGCCAGCACCGACAGATGCCGCCGGGCGGCCTGCCAGTCGGCATCGGGCGCGTCGATGCGGGCGAGTTGCAGGGCCGCTTCGGCGATGTCGATCTCGGCATCGGGCAGTTGTCCGACGGCATCCAGCGCGGTGCGGGGGTCGATCATCGGCCGGCCGGTGGTGGCGTTGCCCGCGCGGTCAGGCGTCGCTGACCCCAGCGCCGGCTGGCTCGGGCACGTACAGGGAAGACCCCTTCTCGCGGAAGGCGGCGCTCATCTGCTGCATCCCCGCCATCCGCTGCGTATCGGCGCGGATGTCCTGGCTGATCTTCATCGAACAGAACTTGGGTCCGCACATGCTGCAGAAATGCGCCACCTTGTGGGCGTCCTTCGGCAGCGTTTCGTCGTGGAACAGCCGCGCCGTGTCAGGGTCGAGGCCGAGGTTGAACTGGTCCTCCCAGCGGAACTCGAAGCGCGCCCGGCTGATCGCGTCGTCGTGCAGCCGCGCCGCCGGGTGCCCCTTCGCCAGGTCGGCGGCGTGGGCGGCGATCCGGTAGGTGATGACGCCGGTCTTCACGTCGTCGCGGTTGGGCAGGCCCAGATGCTCCTTCGGCGTGACGTAGCAGAGCATCGCGGTGCCGAACCAGCCGATCATCGCCGCCCCGATGGCCGAGGTGATGTGGTCGTATCCCGGCGCGATGTCGGTCACCAGCGGGCCAAGCGTGTAGAACGGCGCCTCGCCGCACTCGCTCAGTTGCTTGTCCATGTTGATCTTGATCTTGTGCATCGGCACGTGGCCGGGGCCTTCGATCATCACCTGGCAGCCCTTGTCCCAGGCGATTTTCGTCAGCTCGCCCAGCG
>CAYWOW010000037.1:0-24192 GCA_964459005.1 uncultured Acetobacteraceae bacterium | reverse complement strand
TGTCCGATCGCTACATGCCCCAACGAAGGGCCGGCGTCAGGACGGGTGCGTCCCAAAGGGCGATCAACTCGCGGTCGAGCCGGGTGACGGTGAGCGAGCAGCCCGCCATATCGAGTGAGGTCACGTAGTTGCCCACCAGCGAGCGGGTCACGCGAAGATCGCGCGCCTCCAGCAACCGCCGCGCCGCGCCGTACATGACATAGAGTTCCATCGCTGGCGTGCCCGCGAAGCCGTTGACCAGCAGAAGCACCTCGCCCGGATCCTCGCCCAGCTCCGCCGCGATCGCTCCGACCATCTCGGCCGCCAGCGTGTCGGCCGGCGCCATGGCACGGCGGCGGCGCCCCGGCTCGCCGTGGATGCCAACCCCCATCTCGATCTCGTCCGGCCCGATGTCGAAGGTGGGCCGGCCGGCCGCCGGAACGGTGCAACTGGTCAGCGCCACGCCGATCGACCTGGTGGCGCCGTTGACCCGCTCTCCCAGCGCCGCGAGCGCGGTCAGACCGCGTCCTTCCTCCGCCGCCGCGCCGACGATCTTTTCGACCACCAGTGTCCCGGCGACGCCGCGCCGCCCGGTTGAGTAGGTCGAACTGTCCACCGCGACGTCGTCGTTGGTGAGCACCGTCGCGACCTCGCCCGGCGCCATCTCGCGCGCCATGTCGAAGTTCATGACGTCGCCTTCGTAGTTCTTGACGATGAAGAGCACGCCCGCGCCGGTGTCCACCGCCTGCGCCGCCGCCAGCATCTGGTCGGGCGTGGGCGAGGTGAACACCTGCCCGGGGCAGGCGGCGTCCAGCATGCCATGGCCGACGAATCCCGCATGCAACGGCTCGTGCCCGCTGCCGCCGCCGGAAACCAGCGCGACCTTGCCGGTCGTGAGCCTGGCCCGGCGAACGAAGGCGCGGTTCTCGCCCAACGCGACCAGGCCCGCGTGCGCCGCGACGAAGCCGTCCAGGCTCTCCGGCACGATCGTCTCCACGCTGTTCATGAACTTCTTCATCGGTCCCATCCTGTTCGTGGCGCTCGCTCAGTCCGACGTTGCCGCGCCCGCGCGGTAGCCGGCGATCGCGGCCTTCACCGCGCCGACGCGGTTCGGCGCCACCGACAGCACGCGGATGCCGGCGCGCAGCAGGCGCGCGACGTGCGCCGGCTCCCCGGCCATGTCGCCGCACACGCTCACCTCGATGCCGGCCCGCTCGCCGTGGCGCGCCACTTCGGCGATCAGCCGCAGCACCGCCGGATTGGCGGGGTCGGCGAGGGCGGCCACGGCGCCGATGTCGCGCCCCGCCGCGGTGACGTATTGCGTCAGGTCGTTGGTGCCGATCGACAGGAAGTCGGCCGCGAATTGCTCGATCGCCAGCGCCGCCGCGGGCACTTCCACCATGATGCCGAGCGGCGGGATGCGATGCGCGATCCCTTCCTCCGCCAGTTCCGCCGCCGCCTCGTGCAGCAGCGCACGCGCCGCCGTCAGCTCGGCGGGCACGGTCACCATGGGCAGCATGATCTTGACCGCGCCGCACGCCGCCGCGCGGGCCAGGGCCCGCAACTGCACGACGAACACCTCGGGCCGCGCCAGCGACAGGCGCAGGCCGCGCACGCCCAGGAACGGGTTGGATTCTCCCTCTCGCGTCAGGCCCGGAATCGGCTTGTCGCCCCCGGCGTCCAGCGTGCGAATCGTCACCGGCCGTCCGGCCGCGAAGTCCAGGATGCGGCAATAGGCGGCGTGTTGCGTTGCCTCATCGGGCAGACCGGGGCCGGTGAACAGAAACTCCGTTCGCACCACCCCGACCCCGTCGCATATCGCCGGATCCAGCCCCTCCAACTCCCGCGGATCGGACAGGTTCAGCAGCACTTTTATGCGCTCGCCGTCCGCTGTCATCGCCGGACGCTCCAGCAGCGCCGCCTCCGCCACGCCGCCGGCCGCCGGCGCCACCGCTCCGGCCATCGACGCGCGCGTCGCCGCGTCGGGGCTGAGCACCAGAATGCCGGCGGCGCCGTCGAGCGCCGCGGTCGCATGACCGGCCATGTCGAACCGGCCGAGGCCCACAACCATCGGCACGCCGCGTGCCCGCGCCAGCATGGCGACGTGACTGGCGGCGCTGCCGGCGGACAAGGCGATGCCGCCGCCGGCGCTCCAATCGAGTTCGAGGAAGCGCGACGGCGTCAGGTCGTCCGCCGCCAGGATCGCCCCGCGGGGCCAGGCGGCCGCCGCCGGGACCGTGCCGCCCAGGCAGCGCAACACGCGGTCGCGCAGATCCTTCAGATCGACGCCGCGAGCCCGGAAATGGGGGGCCGCCGCCCGCTCGTATCCGTCGATTTCCGCCGCCAAGGCCGCCCGCCATGCCGCCTCGACCGGCGCGCCCGCATCGATGGCCTCGAACGCGGGCGCGCGCAGGGCGTCGTCCTCGAGCATCGCCACCTGGAAGGCGATGATGCCGGCGGCATCGTCATCGCCAGCCGCCGCCTGCAATGATTGGAGCTGCGCCACCGCGCGCTCGATGGCCGCCATCAGGCGGGCGCGCCCCGCCACCACATCGTCCGGCGAGGATGCGGGCTGCGCCGCGGCGTCGGGCAGGCGCACCAGCGCCCCGACGGCGAACCCGGGGGCCGCGGGCTGGCCCATCAGTTCAAGCGGAGCGGCCATCGCCCCGCACCGGAGAATTTTCGCCATCGGCGAAGTCATCGCGCACCAGACGAACCAGGGCTTCGACGGCCTCGCCCGCGTCCTCGCCGGAGGCGCGAAAATGCAACGTCGCGTGTTGGGGCACCTTCGCGGCCATCACCCTGACGATGCTCTTGGCATCGACCCACGGCCCGGCCGCGTCGGCCGCCAGTTCGATGGCGGCGACGAAGGTGCGGGCCAGTTTGGTGAGTTTCACGCAGGGTCGCGCATGCAGCCCGACCGCATGGGTCAGCAACACCCTGCCCGACGCCTCAGCCGCCACCCTACATCTCCTCCGCCGCCGCGCGCACCTGGGCGAGCGCCGCACCGCCCGATGCCTCGGCCGCCGCCACCACCGCGCCTTCCACGATCGGCGCATCGCACACCACCACGCGCTGGCGGCGCTCCGGGGCCAGCATCTCGACCGCCATCTCGGCGTGCGTTTCGGCGCCACCCAGGTCCACCAGAACAGCCACGCCGCGCTCCGACCAGGCTGCCTCGATCGCCGCCAGGATCGCCTCGACGCTCGACCCCAATCCACCCCCGGGTACGCCACCGCACCAGGCCACCTTCACCTCGCCGCCGACCATCTGGCGCACCATGTCGGCGGTGCCGCGCGCCACCTCCGGCGAATGCGAAACGATGACGATGCCGACGTTTTCGCCATCCGTCATGCTACGCTCCCGCTGATGGCCTGGCACGCGGCGGCCACCAGCAACGCGCTCGAGCGTGCGCCAGGATCCATGTGGCCGATGCTGCGATCGCCGAGAAACGACGCCCGGCCCCGCAGGGCGCGCATCGGTATCGTCGCTTCGGCGGCCGACCCCGCGACCTCGGTCAGTCGTTCGCCCAGGCCCGCCGGGCTGCCCGCCGTGGCCTCGCGCAGCGCCGCCAACACCGGCGCCAGCACGTCCAGCATCGTCTTGCTGCCGGTATCCGACTTGCCCCGGGCCTTCACCGCGGCCAGCGCCGCCTGCCCGGCCACCGCCAGATCGGCCAGCCCGAACGAGGCCGGCAGGGCGCGGCCGAGCTGCATGAACAAGGTACCGTAGAGCGGGCCGGAGGCGCCGCCGACCTTCATCACCAGCGTAGTGCCAAGCGCGGTCAGCGCCTCCGGCAATGGTCTGGCGGCGAGCTGGTCCAGGTCGGCCAGAACGGCATCGAAACCACGTTGCATGTTGGTGCCGTGGTCGCCGTCGCCGATCGCCTGGTCCAGGCGCGTCAATTCATCGGCATGCGCCGCGATCGTCGCCGCCATCGCCTCGAACAGCCGCCGGATCGCTGGCTCGCCCAGCTCCATCTCGCCTCCCCGCATGCGGACCGATTGGCAAGGACGGCCCCCACTCGGCCCTGCTTTTCGGGCCGAAGGTTACATGGCCAACCCCACCTCCGCAACGCGGCAACCCCGCGCGGGTCCGTCTCGGTCAAGGCCTGCTCGCGGCGCCATCGTCGTCCTTGCCCGCTTGATCCAGATCAATGACGACCCTGGCAGGCCCGGCACAACAGCGTGGTGACCGTGAAGCAAATGCCTGATACCCTGCCACTCCTGATCCGTTCAGCAGTGCCGAAGGCGGTTGTGCTGGCGCGACCACGGGACACCAAAGGCCGCGTTCCGGGGGCGCGTGTCGACATGTCGGTCCGGGGTCGAAAAGTGCTGGAAAGCGGCAGCCAAAGCACACCCATGCTAGCCGTGGCGTCATTCACTGGCGACTGAGCGTGTCGGCGACTGTGAACAACCAGCGAGGAGTGGCAATGAGCGAAGAGTCGATGCGGGAACACCTGATCAACGCGATCAAGTCCCGGGCGATGTTCTATTACGCGTTCTACAAGGAATTCAGCGCCGAGATCGGCCCGGAGAAAACCGCGGAAATCATGAAGCGGGCCATCTACAAGCGCGGCCTTGCGATCGGCGAGAAGTTCAAGGAATTCGCCCCCTGCGACATGGCGGGGTTAAAGGACGCGTTCCTCGCCAACGTCCCGGATCCCAAGGGCACGTTCAACCCCGAACTCGAGCGCTGCGACCCGGCCGGTATCGACATCCAGCTTCAGACCTGTCCCTTGAAGGACGCCTGGCAGGAAGCGGGGCTGTCCGACGAAGAGGTCGCCATCATGGCCCATATCGCCGGAAGGGTCGATAACGGCACATTCGAAGGCGCCGGCTTCGCCTTCCACGCCGAAACCTGGCAGGCCGGCCGCAGCGGATGCTGCCATCTCCACATTCGTCCTGGCGAGAAAGGCAAGTAAAAATGACAAAGAGCCTGATGGGCGCCTTGATGGGCGCGGCGCTGGTCACCTGGGCGGCTCCGTCCATTGCCCAGACCAAGACGATCGTCATCGGTTACGAACTGCCCCTCAGTGGCGACAGTTCGCATTACGGCGAGGTGTTCCGCAACGCCGCAGACATCAAGCTGCAGGAGTTCAAGGACGCCGGCGGCATGGCCGGCGCCAACATCGTCGTCCGCTACGAGGACAGCAAGAACGACGCGAAGGAGGGGCGGAACATCGCCCAGCTTTTCGTCGACGACAAGTCGATCGTCGGCGTGCTGGGCGACTTCAATTCCACCGTATCGATGGCGGCCGCCGAGATCTATGCCAAGGCCGGCATGCCACAGTTGTCGCAGACCGCCTCGCACCCCGATTTCGTCAAGATCAGCAAATGGCAGTTCCGCAACATCACGACGCAGGCCTACGAAGGCCCGTTCAACGCCAGCTGGATGCGCGAGAAGGGTGTCTCCAAGGCCTCCGTCGTCGCCATCCAGAACGACTGGGGGCTGTCGTGCGCCAGCAACTTCGTTGATGCCTTCAAGGCCAAGGGCGGCACCGTCACCTCGACCGAGTATTTCAATCCGGGAACCCGAGACTTCCGGTCCATCCTGACCAAGATCAATCGCGCCGCTCCGGAAGCCATGTATCTCTGCATGTTCTACGAGGAAGGCGCATCGTTCCTGCAGCAGCGCCAGCAGCTCAACGTCGCGGCCCAGCTCTACGGCGCCAGTTCGCTGTTCGAGGACCAGCTGATCAAGCTGGCCGGTCCGGCCGCTAACGGGCTGTTCCTGTCGTCGAATTTTGTGCCGACCAATCCGGATCCCAACGTGCAGAAATTCGTCACCGAGTACAAGACGAAGTACGGCGCCGTGCCGAACCAGTTCGCCGGCCAGGCCTACGATGCGATGGGCATCATGCTGGCCGCGATCAAGAAGGTCGGACCGAATGTCACGCGTGACTCGCTGCGTGACGCGCTCGCTGAGACCAAGGACTATCCGGGCGTCACCGGAGCGACCACATTCGACCCGGAAACCCGCGAACCGCAGAAGACCGTGGTCCGCATGACCATTTCCAACGGCGACTTCGTGGTGGTGAAGTAGCGCGGCCACCGCGCCAACCCTTTCCCGCTGCGGGAGGGGGTTGGCGCGAAAGTCTCCCGCCGCGACCGCATCAGGACAGGCCGAGGAACGAACCCGCATGCTGGACATCTACCTCGTCCAACAGATCATCAATGGCCTCAGCATCGGGTTGGTCTACGCCCTGATGGCGATCGGCTTCACGCTGATTTTTGGCGTGCTCAACGTGGTCAACTTCGCCCATGGCGAGGTCTACATGGTCGGCGCCTTCGCCGGCCTCATGCTGATCACCTCGGCCGCGCCGCCTCTCCTGGCCGTCGTGTTGGGCGTGCTCGCCGTCGGGGCGATGACCGGCGTCGGTCTCGAGCGGCTGGCGTTCAAACCGTTCCGGCGCTTCCGCGATGAGGCCTCGCTGCGTTCGCGTGCCATGCGCGAGGCGACACTGCTGTCTTCGCTTGCCGTATCCATCGTGACCCGCGAAGTGATGACCCTGGCGTTCGGCTCGAACATGCAGACCATCCCGCAGGCCTTTCTGCTGCAGCATCCGATCCGCATCGGCCTGCTTTCCATCACGGACGGCGATCTGATCATCTTCGGCGCCTCGGTGGTCATGCTGGGCGCCCTCCAGTACCTGCTGTTTCGTACCCGTGTCGGTCTGTCCATCCGGGCCGTCGCGAACTCTCCGCTGGGCGCCCAGTTCGTCGGCATCAACACCGACCGGGCCATCATGGCCACTTTCGCCGTCGGTTCGATGCTGGGCGCGGTGGCCGGCATCCTGGTCGGCCTCTACAGCGGGACCATCACGCCCATGATGGGGTTCGCTCCCGGGATCAAGGCGTTCGTAGCCATGGTCATGGGAGGATTGAGCAGCATCCCGGGTGCCGTGATATGTGCTCTCCTGCTCGGCGTGTCCGAGAGCATCACCACCGAATTTCTCGCCTCGGGCTGGCAGGATCTGGTAGCTTACAGCTTTCTGATCGCCACTTTGGTGTTCTTCCCGCAGGGGCTGTTCGGTGTCGGCCGCGACCGTGCCTGAGCGCGGCACCCGTCCGGCATTGCCGCCGGCGGTCACCAAGGGCCTGCTGGCCCTGATCGTCTTCGTCGTCGTGCCGGCGACGATGTCGGCCATTGGCGGCGGCTACCTCTACGGCATCGCCACCATGGCGCTGATCTTCATCATTCTCGCTTCCAGTCTCAATCTGGTGACCGGCACAGCCGGCCTGTTGTCGCTCGGCCACGCGGGGTTCTATGGCATCGGCGCCTATGTCGCGGCCATTCTGTCGACGCGCATGGGCCTTCCGTTCCTCATCACGATGCCGGCCGCCGGGGTGATCGCGGGCGCCATCGGCGTTGTCGTGGCGCTGCCGACCATGCGCCTGGTCAGCATCTATTTTGCGGTCGCCACGCTCGGCATCGGCCAGATGATCTTCGTGACGCTGCTCAACTGGACCGACTTCACCCGCGGACCGATGGGCATCCGCGGCATTCCGCCGATCACCATACTGGGCTGGCAGCCGCACTCGCCGATGCAACAGTACATGGTGGTCGCGCTGACCACAGTGGCGTCCCTGTGGATCCTGTCGCGCCTCACCCATTCCTATTTTGGCAACGCGCTGCGCGCCGTGCGCGAAGACGACCAGTGCGCGAGCGCCATGGGCCTCAATGTCGTCCAGTTGAAGATCGTGGCTTTCGGAACCAGCTGTTTTTTCGCCGGCATCGCCGGTGCGCTGCTGGCCCACACGGCCAATTTCATCAGTCCCGACCAGTTTCAGTTCGGCGAATCGATCAACATTCTGGCCATGGTCGTCGTCGGCGGGCTGGGCAGCCTGCCCGGCGCGGTGATCGGCGCTTTGCTGCTCGTCATCCTGCCCGAGGCCCTTCGCGGCGTCGGCGACTTCCGCATGATCGCCATCGGCTCGGTCATGTTTTTCAGCATCCTGCTGCTGCCGAAGGGGCTCCTGGGAGAGGCATCCGCGCTCGGTCTCCTGCGGCGCCAGTTCGGCGAAGCATGGAGCGATGGTCTCGGACCGCGGGTCGGCTGGCGATGAGCGGCGCGCCGATGCTTGAGATCGACAACCTCACCCGCCGCTTCCAGGGCCTCGTCGCGGTCGACGCAGTCACCAGCTACGTGAACGCCCATGAGCTGGTTGGCCTGATCGGGCCGAATGGCGCCGGCAAGACAACGCTGTTCAACCTGATTTCCGGGTTCATCGCGCCAACCGAGGGAGATATCCGTTTCGAGGGACGCTCCCTGGTTGGCATGAGACCGCACCGCATCGCCCGTCTCGGCATCGGCCGCACGTTCCAGAACCTGCGCATCCTCCCCAACATGACGGTGTTCGACAATGTGTCCATCGGTGCCCTGGGTACTGTCGGGCATTCGGCGTGGCAGGCGCTGATCCCCGGCCGTCGCATGGGCTCCAGGAGAATCAGCGAGCTGACACGCGACGCGCTCGATCAGGTGCATCTGTCCGCTCAGGCCGGCGAGCTGGCGGCCAACCTTTCCTATGGGCGGCGCAAGTATCTCGAGATCGCCAGAGCCCTGGCCACACGCCCGAAGCTTCTGATTCTGGACGAGCCCGCGGCAGGCCTGAACGACACGGAAACCGCGGGGCTGGCGGAGTTCATTCGCGGGCTTGTCCGCCGCGGGCTCACGGTGCTGCTGGTCGAACACGACATGTCGCTGGTCATGAGCATCTGCGACCGCGTTATCGTGCTGGCCTCGGGCGCGAAGATCGCCGACGCGGACCCCGCGACCGTGCAGCGGGATCCGGCGGTCCTCGACTCCTATCTTGGCACGAGGGACTAGAACGGAATGGCCATCCTTCAGGTCCAGGACGTCGGTGTCCGCATGGGCTCCCAGCAGGTTCTTCGAGGCGTCACCCTCGAGGTGCCGGAACGAGGCGTGGTCACCGTCATCGGCAGCAACGGCGTCGGCAAGACCTCTTTGATGCGGGCCATTTCCGGGATCTACCGGTGTGCGACGGGGACGATCACGTTCGAAAATACGCCGATCGCCAACCTGAAATCGTACCGGATCGTTGGCCTTGGCCTGGTTCAGGCACCTGAGGGCCGGATGATTTTCGGGGCGATGACGGTGCGCGAAAATCTCGTTCTCGGCGCCTGTTCAAAGCCCGCCCGCGACATCCCGTCGCAGTTCGACTATGTGCTTTCGGTGTTTCCGCCGCTGGCCGATCGCCTGCGCCAAAAGGCGGGATCATTGAGCGGGGGCGAGCAGCAGATGCTGTGCATCGGCCGGGCGCTGATGGCGAAACCGAAGCTGCTGCTCCTTGACGAGCCTTCGCTTGGCCTGGCGCCGCTCGTGGTGCAGTTGATCTTCGATCTGGTCGGCCGCATCAGAGCCGAGGGAACGGCGATTTTGCTGGTCGAACAGAATGCCCGCGCGGCGTTGAAGATCGCCGATTACGGTTACGTCATGGAAGGCGGCCGGATCGTCCTCGAGGGACCCGCCGGCGATCTGGCCGCCGACGAGCGGGTCCAGAGCGCGTACTTGGGCGGAAGGGTCCATGCGGCGGGCTGACGGACATGGCAGGGCTCTCCCATGCGCGTGACCGCCCGA
Organism: uncultured Acetobacteraceae bacterium; assembly: GCA_964459005.1. Classification (GTDB taxonomy): domain Bacteria; phylum Pseudomonadota; class Alphaproteobacteria; order Acetobacterales; family Acetobacteraceae; genus Rhodovastum. The sequence continues at coordinate 14,612 of CAYWOW010000037.1, read as the reverse complement.
ATCGGAATCGGCCGAGGGCGTGAATCACGCGATCAAACAAAGGGCTGGAGCGTGATCGCTTCGTCTATCAGAAGTCATCACGCTCCAGCGCCACGAACGGGGCGCGGTCAGGTCCGTCGCAGGTTCCAGAACAACGCGAAGCCGAGCACGCGGTCGGCAAGATCGCGACGCAGCGCGGTTCGCGAGAAATAGGCGCCGACTGGAATGTAGAGCACCTCGTCGAGCACGGTGCGCTGGATGTCGGCGCAGACGGCCTGCTGGGCTTCGAGTGTCGGTGCCTGGAACCAGGTATCACGGAGCGCCTCAATGCGCGGACTGGTCGGCCAACCCGGCCAGCCCAACAAACCGTTGCCGCGGGCCAGCGGATGTCCGGCCGGATCGGCGAAGTCGAAGCTGGAGAAAGAGGTCAGCAGCGCCGACCAGCCGCCTCTGTCCACGGGCTCGCGCGAAGAGCGCCGCTGCATGACGGTGCCCCAGTCGGTCAATGCAACGTCCAGGTCGAAATCGAGCCGGCTGAACAGATCGGCCGCGACCTGCGTCAACGCGGCCGGGGCCAGGATGTCGGTGGGTCCGATCAGCCGCATCTTGTGCGCCCGGTAGCCGGCCTCTTGGAGCAGACGGCGTGCCCGGGCGGCGTCGCGCGGGCCGGTCAGCACGTCCAGACCGGCGGCGGTCGCGAACGGCGTGCCAGGCGTAAACACGCCGGCATTGGCCAGAAATCCATCCGGGTTGGGTCCGACGATCGCACTCATGAAATCGGCCTGGACAATCGCCGGATAGAGCGCGCGCCGGACACGCACGTCGTCGAACGGCGGGTGCAGGTGATTCAGCCGCAGCGCGCCCGTAAACGGCCGACGGTCGATCAGGTCGATGACGACGTTCCTGTCGCGCGCGAGCAACTCCTGTTGTTCGGGCGCCGGCTGCTCGAACCAGTCGATTTCCCCGTTGAGCAGGGCCGCGGTCGCCGTCCCCGTGTCGGTGATGATTTCCCATTCGACGCGATCGAAGAACACGCGTTTGGGGCCGGCGGTCAGGCTCGGTGCATTGCCGTCGCGCGGCACGTAGGCCGGATTGCGCTCGTAGACGACGCGGCTGCCGCTGTTGAACTCGTCGCGTTTGAAGCGGAACGGTCCCGATCCCGTCGGGTCGTCGATCTGCTTGAATGGGTCGGTCAGCGCGATCCGTTCGGGCATGACGAAGCACGACGAGCTGATCACCGATAGTGCATCGAACAGCAGCGGGAACGGCCGGCTGAGGCGCAACCGGATGGTGCGGTCGTCCGGCGCGCTCAGCTCGTCGATCACCGGCTCGAGTTTCTGGCCGTAGGGGTTGCGCTTCATCCAGCGCCGGATGCTTGCCACCGCGTCACGGGCAAGCACGCGGCTCCCGTCATGGAACGTCAGGCCGTCGCGCAGCGTGATCGTGATCCGCCGCCCGTCGTCCTCGACGACATGGCCCGCCGCCATCTGCGGCTGTGCACGGAAATCGGCATCGCGGCCGTAGAGCGTGTCGTAGACCATGTAGCCGTGGTTGCGGGTGATGTTGACCGTCGTCCATACCGGGTCGAGCGACGTCAGGTTGGCCTGCGGAACCATCTTCAACACCCGGGCGCCCTGGCCCAGGGCAAGGCGCGGTGCCGCGAGAGCCGTTGCGGCAACAAGAACGTCACGACGTTTCAACATCATTTCCCCGTGGTTTCTGAAAGACCGGATCGGACCCTACACCGCGTTGGCGGCGGATTGAACCTGCGGCATACGGACCCCACGGAAAATTGCCAATTCGTCGTGCGTCCTCGGCATGCCCCCACACAACGGGGATCCAACCATTTCCCGGCGGCATTGCAACGCCGGATGCCGGGTCCGCGCGCGGGTCGTGTCATCTGACCGGGCGCTCGCGCGCCCGGCCGGCACGCATCAGACGGCCTGCAGATTCCACAGTATCATCGCGCAGGTCAGATGCCAGTGCGTGGGATTGATATAGGCGTTGTCTTCGGTCGCCCAGTTCTTCCAATACGTGGTGTTCATGGGCATGCGGTGATAAATCTGCGCCAGTTGGATATCCGGCAGATCGGGCAGCCAGATCTCCATCGCCCGCCGCCACTGTGCCGTGAGCTTCGGCACATCGGTGGGGTCGGTGCTATACATCTCGTCGACGATCTTGTCGTATTCAGCGTTCTTCCAGCGTGAGAAATTCGCCTGATGACCGCCGGGCACCGCGATGCTGGTTCCCTGGTAGAGCCGCAACGTGGCATAGGGCTCATTGATGCTGCCACCATGACCTGAAACCGCGCCGGTAAACTTGCCCTGGGCGAAACGGTCGTTGAAATCCGGCGGCAGCGCGAAGGTGGCATCGATGCCGCGCCGTTTCAGTATCTCCGAAACCACCGGCCCCGCGGCGGCGCCGCTGGGGCCCTGACCGATGATCTCGATCTTGAGGTGCTCGCCCTTGGCGTCGGACCAGAACCCCGCACTGTCCTTCTTGTAGCCCTTGCCCATCAGCAGCGCGTCGCCCTTCGCCGGGTTCACTTCCAGCGTATTGTATTTGGCCAACAGATCCTTCACCGCCGCGAAATACGGCTGCAGCGGCTTGAATGGGGGCAGCGGCAGGGCGGAGGTCTCCGCCGCTCCGGCGAAGCTGACATCGATCAACTGCTTGCGGTCGATGTAGTAGCTCAACGCCCAGCGCACATCGCGGTCATCGAACGGCTTCGCTTCGTTGTTGACGTATAGCGAGAGTGGCCACCAATCCATCACTCCGAATGGCGGCTTGCGGCCGGAAAAGGTGATGATCTTCGGGTTCTGCGCGAAGATGGTCGGGAAAGTCGTCGGCTGCAATGAGTTGCCCCAATCGACCTCGTTGAGGATGATCGCCTGCGCGCCCTGTTGTTCGGTGCCATTGGGCAGCCAGATGTTGCGCAGGATCTGCGGCAGCGGCGCCAGCTTGGCATCCGCCGCCCACCAGGTCGAACGCCGGTCGAACACCTTCTGCTCCGCCGAGGCCGCGGTCACCTGCCACGGACCCGTGCTGACCGGCCAGCCCTTGGCAAGGTCGAAGTGCTTGAAGCTCGGCCAGTCCTGTCCTTCGAAGATGTGCTTCGGCACGATGTAGACGCCGATGTCGTATTTGTACGCCAGGAAGAAAAAGAAGCGCGGCGCCGGGATCACGAAATCCACCACCACGGTGTTGGCATCGGTCGCGGTCGCCTTGGCCACGGCCTGCTGCACATCGACGCCCCACTTCACCTTGGGGCCGTAGTCGCGCAGCGTGTTCAGCGTGTAGGCGACGTCCTCGGCGCTGAAGGGCACGCCGTCGCTCCACTTGATGCCCGGGCGCGTCTTGATCGTCAGCTGCTTGAAGTCCGGTGTGTATTTGTAGCTCTCCGCCAGCCACATGTACATCTTGGCGCCGAAGGCGCTGTAATAGGCCAGCGGCTCATAGATCAGGTTCGGCCCGTTCTGGTGGTTGGCACCGATGCTGTATGCGTTCCACAACTCGAAATCGGCCCAGCGCCCGTCGCGGCCGTTTCCCATCAGCGTCAGCGTCCGGTTGCGCGGCACCGCGGCCGACTGGGCCGCGGCCGGACCGGCGACCCAGGGCGCCAACGCCGCCAGCGCACCGGCGGCAAGCCCCGTTTTCATGAGATCGCGACGCGCCGGCTGCATGCCGGGAAGCTTCTTTGGCATGGCTCATTTCTCTCCTGATTTCCGCGATTCTGCGCTCGCGAATGGCCGTGTCCGGCTCTTTCTGGGAGTTTACGAGCAGTGTCCGATTTTGAAAAGACTCATCGCACCACTATCGCCTGAAACTTCTGCTTTCGTTGCCTGTTGGCCACGACACATTTGTCGCATCTTCCCTTCATCCATTTCAATCTGGAGGAGAATGAGTTCCGAACTTCGTTGATTGTCAGGAACATCGGCTCGCCGCCGACGTAAAGCCGTAGCGCGTCGAGCGCTCCGCAAGATACCATCGCAGGTCGCCCGTGCAGTCGTAAAGTATAAGAAGGGACTTGATTTACACCATCGTGGCTATTAGTGCTCAGCGCCGGATGGTCGCTCGGTTTGTCGCGAAACGCGAACGCCACCTGGTACGGCGTGGTGTCGCCGGATGATGTCGGAGGTATTGCGATATGTCGAATGGTGCTGGGCAGTTCTGGGTTCTTATCGATGCCCAGGTGAACGGGATCAACCGCATCAACGCGGGGCGTTTCAATTCGGCAACCGGCGAAATCGCGGCGCCGCACCCGGTGGCGTCGACACCCAATCCGGGCTATTTCGTACTGACGCCCGACGCACGCTTTCTGTATGTCTGCAACCAGGCCGATAGCTACGAGCCCGGCGTCAGCGGCGGCGTTTCCGCCTTCGCCTTCAACGATCGCGCGGGGGAGCTCACGCCGCTCAATGCCGTATCGTCGCACGGCATCGATCCGAGCCATCTGGCTTTCGATCGCTCCGGCCAGCACATTTTCGTCGCTAACTATGCCTCCGGCACCTTCGCCATTCGCCATATCGAGGCCGATGGTTCGCTCGGGCACGAAACGGCGCTGCGCACCCTGGTGGGCAGCAGCGTCCACCCGGTCCGCCAGAGGCACGCCTACGCCCACTCCTCCGTGCTCGATCCAACCGGCCGATACGTGCTGGTCTGCGACCTTGGATCGGACAAGGTATGGATTTTCGCCTACGACGCGCAAACCGGCGCGCTGCGGGGCGAACCGGCATTTGCCGCCACGCCGCCGGGTGACGGTGCGCGTCTCATAAGCTTCCACCCGAACGGGCGGTGGCTGTACGTGAACGGCGAAATGGGCAATTGCGTCTGCCGCTACGACTGGGACGCCGCCCATGGGACAGCCACTTTCCGTTCGCGTGCCACGACTCTGCCGACCAGCTTCGCGGGCGTGAGCACGACGGCTGAAATGTTGTTGTCCGATGACGGCCGTCGGATTTGCGTCACCAACCGTGGCCACGACTCCGTGGTCGCCATGGACATCGATCCGACGACCGGCGATCCCACCGCCGTCGACTTCGTCCCGACGGGCGGCGGCAAGCCGAGAAGCATGGCCTTCTCACCCGACCGGCGCTGGGCGCTGGTGGCCAACTATCAAGGCAACAACATTACCATCTTCGAGGTCGACAGCGGGTCCGGCCGGCTGAAGCAGCATGGCCCAGCGATCGAACTCGAGGCACCGTACTGCCCGCGCTTCGTGCCCGTACGCGCGTGAGCGGCGGAACCATCCGCACCCGTCCGCCGACCGCCTCTTGACCGGTAAAATCGGAAGGCTTGCACCGCCGCGGATCACCCTGCCGGCTGCACCGGTTCCGTCATCTTCATCGAGCGGCGCTGCGACATCTCGCCGAACCACCGGGCCAGCGCCGGTCGTCCCTGCCGCCAGTTCTCCTGGGGCATGCGAAAATCCATCCAACCAAGAGCACACCCGCACGCAACATCGCCGATGTCCACCTTGGCCGGTCCCGCCAGGTCGGCCGGCAAGCCCATCGCGCCGGCGTCGCGCTCGAACATGTCAAGGCAGCGCCTGACTTTTCCAAGTTGAGCGGCGATCCCTTCCGACGACTGCTGGTGCGCGGCCCGAGCCGATTCCGCGCGCGCCAACATCGCTGCCTCGAGCAGGCCATCTGCCGCTGCCACGCGGGTGAGCGCCCGCCATCGCGCCTTCCCGGCGGCTGGGAAAAGCTTTTCGCCGTCATGCAGCGAATCAAGGTACTCGCAAATCACGAGCGAATCGAAAATCGGCGACCCGTCGTCGGGTACCAGCGTTGGGATTTTCGCCAGCGGGTTGACCGCCGCCAGTCCTGGATCCGGTTGGGTGGGGGCCAGAAGTCCAAGCTTCTCCAGATGAATCCCACCATCCAGCTTCATCTCGATGGCAGCCACCATGACCTTGCGGACGTATGGCGACGCCGAATTGCAGAAGAGCTTCATGCCGACCGACCTCCATCGTTTCGTTCCGACCCGCTTGCCACGCGCGCGCGGTGTTCGCAAGCCGCCCGCGATAACCGGCGCGGCGGGAGCAACCGCAAAGGCGCTCCCGGTACGAAATGGTCTCCTTGCCTGCCGGATCACCTGCCCAGCGAACCGGCATTCGGGCATCCCACGGACGCCCGCATTCAGCACGCGCCTCGTCAAAATGTCCATGGATGCGCTTGCAGACGGCGGCGTCACCTGGCGACAGGGACGATCCGCACCAGCGCGGCTTCGCACGCGGTCAGGAAGGCGAATACCAGCGCGATCCGTGCGGGCACGTCGAGGTCCTCGAGTCCGGCCCATGCCAGCAGCATTCCGCCGATCATCCACACCGCCCAGCAGCCGGCCATGACCAGCAGCACCGCGGCGACGCGCGCGACCGCCCCCATCAGAGCGCCGATGCGCTGGCGGGGTCGGCGCGCAGCACCAGCAGGTCGCCGCGCCGCTCGATCGTGCCGTCGATGCGGATACGCAGGCCGACCAGGCGACGCAGGGAGTCGGGCATGGGTCCGCCATCCGGGCCGGCGAGCAGCAGGAATGAGGTGCCGGCGACAGGCGCCGTAGTGACCAGCACCGGCGGCAGGCCGCCGATCAGACACAAGTTGGCACAGGCCCTGTGGGCGATGCCGCTGCCCGGCCGCATGGCGCCGGTCCAGCACTTGCCGTCGCAGATCTCGCCAACCAGGCGCCAGCGGCCGAGCGGTACCGGCATCGGCGGCGCCTGTTCCCCCGGGGCCGCGCGCAGGCCAGGGCCGTCGCCGAGCTGCATCATATCGATGCTGCCGCGGTGAAGCATCACGCCGGTCGCATCCACGACCCGGCCGGCCAGCGCCGGATCGAGCCCGGGGCCGGTCTTGCCTTCGCCGGCCAGCAGCACGGTGTGGCCGTCCGGCTGTTGCGCCGAGGGCGGCAGGTGGAGCAGCGGGTATGGGGCGGCGGTGATGACGCCGCGCAGCGTCTGCTCGCCCGCGGCCCAGTCGAAGCTGCCGCTGCCCGGATCGTCGATGCGCGCGGAAAGCAGCAGCGCCAGCAAGGCGGCGGCGCCCAGCAGGGCGATCGACAGACCCGCGAGGAAGCCGCGCAGGGCGGTTGGAGCACGGGGTCGCCAGCCCACGAAGAACGCGTCGTCGTCTTCGTTCATGCGGTGATCTCCAGGGGCGGCACGCGCGTGCCGGGCTGGTTCGGGCGCGGATCCAGCAGCACGCGGCCGCCGGCGAGCTTCAGCCGGTAGGTGGCGATGCGCTCGGTGAAGGGCGGCGGCGCGCAGCCATCCTCGAGCCGGTACTGGTAGCCGTGCCAGGGACAGGTGATGCAACCATCCACCACCCGCCCCTCGCCGAGCGGGCCGTTCTGGTGGGCGCAGACGTGGCTGACCGCCGACAGGTGATTGCCGTGACGGAAGATCGCCACCGGCTCACCCTCGGCGAGGCGGACCACGATGGCGCGGCTCTCTGGGATGGCGTTGGCCTGCCCGGCGTCGATCCAGGGGGGGTCGGCGGCGGACCGCGAGAAAGCGGCGTCGCGCCGGTGTTCTTGCCGCGCGGCGGCGAGGTGCAAGGAGCAGAGCGCGACCACACTCAGCAGGACGACCGCGGTGAAGGTCGGATCGCGCGCGTCCTGCAACGCCCCGAGCCCGACATGCAGCACGATGGCGGCATAGGCGGCATAGACCGCCATGTGCAGCGCTTTCCAAACCGGCGGAGTCAGGAAGGCGAGCCAGAAATCGTGGCTGGTCGCGGCCATCGCCAGCAGCACGACAAAGCCGAACAGGCCAAACGGGATGAACGGGAAGCCGTGCACCTGCCCGAAGCTGGTGTCGGCGCCGAGCAGGGCGGCGAGCGGCGGCGTCGGGCTGTAGGCAAAATACCAGTCGAGCACCGCCAGCACGTGGCCGGCGGCAACGGCGCAGGTCATCACGCCAAGGTGCCGGCGGTTGTACAGCACCGGCAGGAAGCGCCGGTCCAGCCGCGCCAGCGGGCCGATGCCAAGAACCAGCGTGAGCAGCAGGAAGGCACAACTGCCGTACGCCTTGATCGCCAGGGTCTGGTCGTCGGGCGGCAGGGTGACGTTCGCCAGATGCGGGCCGAGCCGGAGATAGACCAGCAGGTAGATCGCGATCCAGCTCAGCACGACGACATCATAGCGGATCTTGCTGCGGGTCCAGCTCACCGGCTTGTACTTGGCGCTCACGGTGCGCGCTCCGACAGACGGATCGGGGCGGCTTCGCGTGGGTCACCCTGCCGGAGCGCCAGCGCACCGAGCAGCAACAACGGCAGCAACGCCGCCAGCACGATCCAGATGCGGCGATGCGCGGCGCGGTGGCGGCGCTGCATCAGGACCCTCGCGCGCGTTCGAGCGCGATCCAGCGCGCCAGCACCAGCGGCCAAAGCAGCACGACCCCCGGCAGCAGAAGCGGGCGGAAGGCGATGGCGCCGCGCGCCGCCGCGTCGATGCGGTCAACACCGACCAGGATGAAGGCGAGCCCCACCGGCAAGCCCAGGCCGGCATAGGCGAGCGTCAGGTGGTACAACAGCATGGTGTCCTGAGCCTAGCGCGCTTCCCCCACGAACCCACGCTGCAATGCGGCCAGCCGCGCGAGCGCCGGGGCGGGCAACGGGCCTCGCGCCACCGCCGCCAGCGCCGATTCGAACTCGGTCAGATCGGCCATGCCGACCAGCACCGTAGCGATCGCCGGATTGGCGATGACGAAACGCGTGGCCGCCTCCGCCAGGCTGTCGGCGTAGCCTTCGCCAACCAGCGGCGCGAGCCGCCGCGCGCGCGCCAGGTCGTCATCGTAGCGCATCGCCGATCCGATCGGCTCGGGCGGCGCGCTCGCGATGGGGTGGCGCGCCGCCGTGCCGGACAGTGCCCCTCCCGCCAGGACGCGGATGCCGATCGTGCCGACGCCGGCGGCGGTCGTGTGATCGAGCAGCTGCCGGTAGTCCTGCGCCGGATAGCCCGCCGGAATCACCGACCCGGCGGACGGGTTCAACATGTTGTAGCTGACCTGGGCGCTGTCAAACGCGCCGGAGTCGATGACCTGGTGCAGCGCCGCGGTCTCGCCGATCGCGGTGATCCCGAGGAAGCGTGTCTTGCCCTGTTGGCGCAGCGCCTCGAACGCCGGCACCACCTCCTCCAGCACCGCCTTCACCGACAACGACCCGCCCGCGCCATCCGCCGTGATGGGGTCGTGCAGGTGAAAGATGTCGACATGGTCGCGGCCGAGCCGCTTCAGGCTGCCGTTCAGCGAAGCCGCGGCCGTGGCGGCGATGTTGCCGGGCTCGGACCGGGCGAACCAGATCTTGGTGCCAATCAGCGCCGCCGGCTTCAGCTTCGCCCAGACGCGTCCGAGGTTGGTCTCCGACGCGCCATCGCCGTACGACACCGCGGTGTCGAAGTAATTGACCCCCGCCTCCAGCGCCCGCGCGACGGCGCGCTCCTGATCCGCCGGCGCGCCGCGCACCATCAGGCCGCCGACCGCACCGCAGCCGAAGCCGAACACCGAAACCTGCAGGCCGGTGCGGCCGAATTCCCGCATTTCCATGACCCATTCTCCCCTCGCAATGTGGCGCCGGCGCTCTGCTCACGCCGGGTCTGTCGTGTCCCTCGGTACCACGATCAGCTTGTCGGCCGCCAGCACTGCCCGGATCTCCGTGCCGCGCGGATACACCGGCGCTCCGATCGGAGCCTGCGCCTTGAGCTGCAATCCCGCCTTGTGCCGCAGCACATACTCGACGTGATCGCCCATGAAGGCGAGATCGGCCACCGTGCATGCGATCCGGTTCGGCCCATCGGATGCGGACGCTTCCAGCACCACCGCACTGGCATGGATGAAGGCCGTGGCCGGGCCGGTCAGGCCAATGGGCCCGGTCTCAAGCCCGGTGTTGTCCGCCTCAATGCGCGCCCGGCCGTCGGTGACCACCACCGGCAACTCGTTGGCGTAACCCAGGAAGCGGGCGATGAAATCGTTCACCGGGGCGCCGTAGATTTCCTCGGGCGTGCCGAACTGAACGACCCGGCCGAGCTTCATCACCGCGATCGCATCGGACAACGCCAGCGCCTCGTGTTGGTCATGGGTGACATAGACCGCGGTGATGTCGAGTTGGCGCGTGATCTGGCTGATCTCCAGCCGCATTTCCTCGCGCAGCGAGGCGTCCAGGTTGGACAGCGGTTCGTCGAGCAGCAGGATCGTGGGCTGATACACGATCGCCCGGGCCAGCCCGACGCGCTGTTGCTGGCCGCCGGAAAGCTCGCGCGGAAAGCGCTCGGCCAGGGCATCGAGGTGGACGATCCTGAGTGCCTCGGCGACCCGCCTCTGCTGCTCGGCGCGCGACACGCCGCGCACCGTCAGGGGAAACGCGATGTTGTCGGCCACGCTCAGATGCGGAAACAGCGCGAAACTCTGGAACACCATGCCCATGTTGCGCCGGTAGGTCGGCAGGCCAGTGACGTCGAGCCCATCCACCACAACCCTGCCGCCATCTGCCGTCGCGCTGCCGGTAATCACGCGCAGCAGCGTCGTCTTGCCGCAGCCGCTCGGCCCCAGCAGCGACAGGAACATGCCGCGCGGCACCGTGAGGTTGATGTCCGACAGCGCCGCGAGCCGCCCCCAGTTCTTGGCGATATGCTCCAACACCAGTCGCGGTTCGGTCATGCGCCCTTCAAGCCTCCAAGCAAATTCTCAGGATTCACCATGCGCATCATGGCGAGCAGGAACAGCATCGACGGCACCAGCAGGATCGTGCTGATCGCGCCGGCCACCGAGAGATAGCCGTTGCCGAGCGAGAGGTAGGTCTGCACGGGCAGCGTCACCGTGTCGGCGCCGTACACCATCAGCGTGAGGACAAAGTCGTTGTAGGACGCAAGAAACGAGAACAATGCCGCCGCCACGATGCCGGGCAGCGCGAGCGGCAACGTCACCCGCCAGAACAGCCGCAGCGGACTGCAGCCCATCACGGTGCCGGCCTCCAGCAGTCTCGAGTCCAGGCCCTCGAAGGTGCTGACCAGCACCAGCACGGCGAACGGCGCCGCCAGCATCACGTGCGCCAGTGCAATGCCGATCGCCGTGTTGGTCAGATGAATGGCGTAGAAGATCCGTGCGACGCCCAGCGCGAACGTGATCTCGGGGATCATGCGCGGGAACAGGATGGCCCCGATCAGGATCGCCTTGAACGGCAGCCGGTAGCGCGCGATCGCCCAGGCCGCGGGAAGGGCGGCGGCCAGGGTCAGCACGGTCGTCATCAGCGCGATCTCGACGGTATTTAACGCCACCGCACCGAGATCGATGGTCTGCGCCGCCCAGACGAACCAGCGCAGCGTCCATTGGGCCGGCAGCATGCGCATGCCGAACCAGTCCGCGCCAAATGCATCCAGCAGTATCATCACCAGCGGCAGGCTGATGAACAGCACGAAGCCGACCACCAGAAACGCGCGCAGCAGTGTCGCGGGCAGGGTCCTCATGCGACGCGCCGCCGCTGTCCGATGGACTGATAGAGAAACACCAGCCCGCCCTGGATGATGCCCATCACCACCGCCATCGCGCTGGCCTGCGGCCAGTCGAGAAAGACATTGGCGATCGTGTAGATCTTGACGCCGATCGGCTGATAATTGCCGCCGGCGATCAAGGGCACGCTGAACGCGCCGAAGCATTGCAGGAAGATCATCACGGCGCCGGCCCACAGGCTGCTGCGCAGCAGCGGCAGCATCACGCGGCGGAACACCACCATCGGGCTCGCCCCCATCACCAGCCCCGCTTCCTCTAGCGCCGGGTCGATCGCGCCGAGGCCGGACATGATGACCAGTCCGCCATAGGGGAAGAACATCCAGACATAGAACAGGATCAGGCCAGGAATCGTATAGTCGATGGCCAGCGGCTCGCTCAGCACATGCCACTTCAGCAGAACGACGTTGATCCACCCGGTCCGGTCATAGAGGATCAACAGCCCCAGCGCGCCCACCAGCGCCGGAATGGTGATCGGCAGCATCATCAGGAACTGCAACGCGCGCCGGCCAAAGAACCGGCGGCGCAGCAGCAGCGCGAGCGGCAGACTCAGCAGCACCGAGAGCAGGGTCGCGGCCAGCGACAATCCGAGCGTCAGGGCCAGCACGCCGAGACCGGCCCGGCTGCCCAGGAATTCCGTGTAGTGGGCCAGCGTCAAACCTGGCCCGGCGGTCGGCGTGACGCTCTCGGCCACCGTGTAGACCAGCGGATAGTAGAACGCGGCGGCAAGGAACAGCATCAGCGGGCAAACGAGCAGGCTGCCGGCCAGCACATGACGGGCATGGCCCGCCGGCATCCCGCGCGTCGCCACGGTCATGACGCGATGTAGTCCATCCCATGCTTCTGGATGAAGGTGATGGCATCCAGATTGGTCATGTTGATGCCGCGCGCCTGCGCCACATCCACCCGCGCGATCTTGTCCCACACCGTGGCGGGTGCCTTTTGCCACGCTTCGGTGCCGGGATACTCGTACATCGTCTCCAGCATATGAAGCTGCACCTCGTCGGACAGCATGAGGTCGATCACCTTGTAGGCGTCCGCCTTCTGTTCGGCTGTATCCACGGCCGGCACCGCAAAGTAGGAATTCGACGCGCCGATGATGTTCACGTCGAGCGGTGTCGAGCGTGTGGTTGGCGGAAGCTGCCCCTGCTCGGCGCTCCACAGCGAGTAGTCCTGCGCGTAGCTGGTGATCCAGACCTGCTCGGTCTGGAACTGATGGAACATCACCGGCGGCTCCGGCGCGACCGGCTGCGCGAAGGAGCGGCTGAATTCGGTGAAACGGCTCCAGCCGTTCTTCCAGGCCGCCGATTCCTGAAGTTCGGCGAACGGCATCTTGAAATCGACGCCGCTTCCGGCGAGGAAGGCATAGATGAAGGCGCGTCCGCCGCCGGAACCCGCGTCGGGACGCACCATGCCGATATGGCCCTTGAACTCCGCGCGCCGGTCGAAGAATTCCGCCCAGGTCTTGGGCGGCGACTTGACGAAGGCGATATTGTGGATGAGCCCGAACTGCGAGCGCCAGAACAACAGCCCGGCGCCGTGCAGGGCCACCCCGTTATCGTTCTCGATGTATTCCTTCACCACCAGGTTTTGGTTCGGAATCTCCTTCACCCGGTCGGGGTACAGCGGATCGAACCGGAGCCCGGCCGAAACCATGTTGGCGAGGTCGAGGTCCTTGATGAACAGCAGCGGGAAGCCCGCGCCGCCGTCGCGCCAGGTTTGCATCTGAAGTTGCAGCGTCGGGCCCGACCCGACGGTGTATTTGATCTCGACACCGGTATCCTGGCGGATCTTCGGGATCAGGTAGGTGCTCCAGAACGCCTGGAAGTTCGGCCCCGAGACGGTATCGACGACGGCCAGGGTGCCGGCGGCGCGTGCCGGTCCGAACGGCGCCGCACCAACGGCTAAGCCGGCAGCAGTGCCCAGCAGCCCTCGGCGTGACAGGCGTTGGTGTCCGATCATATCGTTACCTCCCTTGGCAGACCCGTTCTCGCGGGGTCGTTGACCCGGTTTCCCGAAACAAGCGCCGGGAACGCCTTCATGGCAGAATGTTAGTCCCCGGTCCGAGCCCCTCGCAACGGCAATAAGTTTCCTTTCCGATCCTCAATCCCAGGTTGCGAAGCCGACCGCGGCGGCGAGGGCGTCGGCGATGCCGGGGGCGGCGGCCAGGATGGGGTTGCCCTTGCTCCGCCCGTGTCCTTCCAGGAACGGCGAGACGTAGGCGCCGGCCTCGGCGAGGATGGCGAGGCTGGCGGCGGCGTCCCACAGGTTGATGTGCAGTTCCACATAGGCGTCGATGCGGCCGGCGGCGACGTCGGCCAGACCCATGGCGCCGGAGCCGCCGAGGCGCATCGCGGCCCCTTGCCCCATGACGTCGGCGATCGCCTTCCAGAAGCGCGGGTTGGGGCGGCGGGGAGACCAGCCGCATTCGACCATGCCGCGGGCGAGGTCGGTGGTCGCGGCGGCGTGGATGGGCGCGCCGTTCAGCGTGGCGCCGTTGCCCTGGCGGGCGGCGAAGGTTTCGCGCAGGGCGGGCGCGCAGATCACCCCGAGCAGCGCCGTGCGGTCCTCGATCAGCCCGAGAGAGACGCACCAGCGGGTGGCGCCGCGGGCGAAGTTGGCGGTGCCGTCGATCGGGTCGAGCACCCAGCGCAGCGTGCCGGTGCGCCCGCTGCCGGTCTCCTCGCCCTGGAACCCGTCCTCGGGGAAGCTGTCGGCGAGCGCCCGGGAGACGAACGCCTCGGTGGCGCCATCCGCTTCGGTGAGCCAGTCCTGCGCGCCCTTCAGCGTGGCGATGGGGGCGCCGGGCGGCGGGCGCATGCGCAGCGCGAGCGCGCCGGCCGCTTCGGTGATGCGGGTGGCCACGTCCAGTCGTCGTGCGAGTGCGTTCATCGGATTCCTGCGTGCCTGAAGCTCCCCATGAATTGCGCCGCGACAGCGGGAACGCAACCGTCCCGGCGCAGATGTCACGGTGCCACGGCCGGAAGAGTGGGCACCCAGGTCGGGCACGCGACGTGCTCTACTGGCACGGCCAGGCGCCCGTAATTGACCCCCCGGCCGCTCGCTTGTAATGATTACAGTTGCGTCAAGGGTGGAGGTTGGCATGAAGATTGGCATGATCACCGACAGCGTCGCC
>CAYWOW010000036.1:0-24263 GCA_964459005.1 uncultured Acetobacteraceae bacterium | reverse complement strand
GCCGAGCGCCTCGGGCAGCGAGGTGGTGGGGGCGGCGACGATGCCGCCGGTGGGGACGTAGGTGAGCGCCTTCAGCGTGATCAGGGAGCGCTGCACCGCCGCGCGGTCGGCGCCGCGATAGCTGCCGCGGGCGCTCCAGTCCCGCCAGAATTTTTCCGTTCGTGGCAGGGTGGCCAGGGCGTCGATGCCGGGCGGCGGGGCCAGGTGGCTCGCGCCGTGGGTCAGCACGAAGGGCACGGTCTCGCCGGCGGCAACCGCGAAGGCGGCCACCGTGGTCAGGCCCTCGCCGCGCAGCGCCACCGGCGTGCGCAGCACCGCCATGTCGGGGCCGGCAACCGCGACGATGCCGGGCGCGCCGGCCAGCGCGGTGACCCAGGGCACGGCGGCGCCGTAGTCGAAGCGCAGCGCCAGGTGCATGGCCATGTCGACGCGGCCGGCGCGGCCCTGCACCAGGCGGACGAGGTGCGATCCGCCCTCCCCCACCGGCATGAAATCGATCAGCGCGACTTCACCCTCCGGGGTGGCGAACACCGTCTCCAACACCGCGGTGCCGTCGCGATAGCTGCGGTGGACGCGCGGGCGCGGGTGGACGGGGGCGATGCGCCAACTGCCGTGCTCCGGCGTGCCGAGCAGGGCGGCGAAGCAGGCCGCGCTGTCGAAGCGGGGCCAGCACAGCCAGTCCACCGCGCCGGCGCGCGACACCAGGGCGGCGGTCGTGCAGTCGCCGATCAGGGCGTAGTCCTCGATCGGCGCCGGACCCAGGGGCAGGGCCGGCAAGGCCATGGTCAGCGGGCCCGGCCCCAGACGCGGCCGCCATTGGCGGCGCAGGAACAGGAATCGCCGCTGGCGGTGGCACGGTCCAGCGAACAGACCCATGGACCCGCATAGCAGGCCTGGGCCGGCGCCGGCGGGCCGCTGCTGGTGTCGGGCGGCGCGGCGTAGGCCGACGGGGGCGCCCCGTACGCCGGCGGCGGGGGATAGTAGTAGGCCGGCGGGGGATAGTAGTAGGCCGGCGGCGGCGCCACGTAGATCGGCGGGAAGGCGAAGAACACCCCGCCGCGCCAGTAGGCCTGGGCGGCGGCGGGCAGCAGCATCGCGGCGGCGACAGCCAGCAGGACGAGGCGGATTCGGGCAGACCGGGTTGGGGTCATGAGGACACTCCTCAGACGAGTCTTCGCCATCAGTATCACATCAGAGGGCATCATCGAGCCATGCCCTCAGCAATTCGTTTACGGCCTGCGGCGTTTCCAGGGGCGGCAGGTGGCCGGCGTCGGGAATCACGCGCAGCACCGCGCCGGGAATGCGCTCCGCCATCTCCTCGGCCAGTTCCGGCGGGGTCAGGGCGTCGCCGCTGCCGACGGCGACCAGGGTGGGCACACCGATGTTTTCCAGGTCGGGGCGGCTGTCCGGCCGGTTCAGGATGGCGCGCTGCTGACGCAGGAAGGCGGCCCGGCCCACCCGGTCGGCCATGGCGATGATCTCGGCACCGAGCGCCGCGTCGGCGAGCCGGTCGGGATGCAGCAACTGCGGCAGCAGGCGGGGCGTGACGCCGCGGAAGCGGCTGCGCGCGGCGAGAGCCATCAGGCCGCGGCGCCGGCGCGCCTGCTGCGGCGTGTCGGGACGGGCGGACGTGTCCATCAGGCACAGCCGGGTGACCCGGCGCGGCGCCAGCCGCATGACCGCCAGCGCCGCGTAGCCGCCCATGGACAGGCCGCACAGGGCGAACCGGCCCGGAGCGGCATCGAGCGCGCGACGCGCCATGGCGTCGAGGTCGTCGTCGCTGGCGAGGTCGGCAACCCGGGGCTGCACGCGGCCGGCGAGCGCCGCGATCTGGTCGCGCCACAGGCGTCCGTCGCAAAGCAGTCCGGGCATCAGCAGCAGCGTCTCGTCCATGGAGCGGTTGTACGCGCGCGAAAAAGACCGGCCAACTTCGGTTTTTTCTGGCCAAACTTGACTTTCGCGCGGGGTTTCCTGATATGCGGGCGCTACGCGCACCAACGGTGCGTGTACTGCCGCGCGCCGATATTGGCGCCGCCCTGAAGGCACATACCAGTTTGACCGACACTGTTTCGCTTCCCGAGACCACGCCCGCCGCGGCGGAAACGCCCACACAGGCCGCGCCGTCCGATCCCGCTCCGATGCCGGTGCCCGAGGCCGTCGTGCCCGCGGCAGCCGAGCCGGAGGCGGAGGCGGAAGGCAGCTTCGCCGATCTCGGCCTGTCCGCGGAGATCCTGCGCGCCATCGAGGAGATGGGCTATCGCACGCCGACGCCGATCCAGCGCCAGGCCATCCCCTGGGTGCTGATGGGCCGCGACCTGCTGGGCTGCGCGCAGACCGGCACCGGCAAGACGGCGGGGTTCACGCTGCCCATGCTGGACATCCTCTCCGGCAGCCGGGCGCGCGCGCGCATGCCGCGCAGCCTGATCCTGGAGCCGACGCGGGAACTGGCGTTGCAGGTGGCCGAGAACTTCGTCCAGTACGGCAAGTACCTGAAGCTCACCCACGCGCTGATCATCGGCGGCGAGAGCATGTCCGACCAGAAGGACCTGCTGATGCGCGGCGTGGACGTGCTGATCGCCACGCCCGGCCGCCTGATCGACATGTTCGAGCGCGGCGGGCTGCTGCTGACCGACACCCACCTGCTGGTGATCGATGAGGCCGACCGGATGCTCGACATGGGGTTCATCCCCGACGTCGAGCGCATCGTCGCGATGCTGCCGAAGACCCGCCAGACCCTGTTCTTCTGCGCCACCATGGCGCCCGAAATCCGCCGGCTGTCCGACGCCTTCCTGGACAACCCGAAGACGATCACGGTGTCCAAGCCGGCATCGGTGGCGGCCGGCATCAGCGAGACGATGGTGATCGTGGCCGAGCACGACAAGCGCGAGGCGCTGCGCCGGCTGATCCGCAGCGAGGACGTGCAGAACGCGCTGATCTTCTGCAACCGCAAGAAAGACGTCGACATCCTGTACAAGTCGCTGGCGCGGCACAAATTCTCGGTCGGCGCGATGCACGGCGACATGGCCCAGTCCGTGCGCTTCTCGACCATGGAAACGTTCAAGTCGGGCGGCGTCAGGCTGCTCTGCTGTAGCGACGTGGCGGCGCGCGGCATCGACATCGGTGGTCTGTCGCACGTGTTCAACTTCGACGTGCCGATCCACGCCGAGGACTACGTGCACCGCATCGGGCGCACCGGCCGGGCCGGTCTCGAGGGACGCGCCTTCACGCTGGCGACTCCCGACGACCAGTTTGCCGTCGAGGCGATCGAGAAACTGACCGGACACGCCATCCCGCGCGTCGATATCGAGGGGCTGGACACGGTGGAGTGGTCCGGCACCGACGGCCGCAAGCGGCGTGGCCGCGGCGGACGGGTCGCCGCCCCCAGACGCAGCGCGGCGCCGGCGGACGAGGAGAAGCGCAAACCCGTGCGCCGGCGCGCCCCGGCCAAGGCCGAGGCCCCGGTGGCGGCCGAAGCGCCGGCGATCCGCACCGAAGCGCCGCCGAAGCCGGCCCGCGCGCCAACAGCCGCGAAACCACGCACGCCAGCCCAGGCAAAGCCGGCGCGGGCGCCAGCGCCGGAGCGCGCGGCGCGGTTGGAGCCGGTGCGGCCGGACGTCGCCCCGTCGCCCCGACCCGAGCGCGAATACCGGCCGGATCGCGACGCCCGCCGCGGGCGCGACGACGACCACGGCCCCTCGGTGCTCGGCTTCGGGGCGGACACGCCCGCCTTCATGCTGATCACCACGCGGTCGCGGCGCCTCGCGGAAGCGGCGGCCGAGGACACCGAAGCCTGACATGAACGATGTTTCAGCGCACAAGGGAAAACTCGGCCCCTTCGCCTGGGACGACCCGCTGCTGCTGGACGGCCTGCTGAGCGAGGACGAGCGCGCCATCCGCGACTCCGCTCACGACTACTGCCAGGACAAGCTGTTCCCGCGCGTGCTGATGGCCAACCGGCACGAGCATTTCGATCGCGAGATCATGAACGAGTTCGGCGCCATGGGCTTCCTCGGCGCCACGCTGGACACGCACGGCTGCGCCGGGGCCTCCTACGTCGCCTACGGGCTGATCGCGCGCGAGGTGGAGCGGGTCGATTCCAGCTATCGCAGCGCGTTGTCGGTGCAATCCTCGCTGGTGATGCATCCGATCCATGCCTTCGGCTCCGAGACGCAGCAGGACCGCTATCTGCCGAAGCTGCGGACCGGCGAGTGGGTCGGCTGTTTCGGTTTGACCGAGCCGGACGGCGGCTCCGATCCGGGCAGCATGCGCACGCGGGCACGCACGGTGGACGGCGGCTTTCTGCTGAACGGGTCGAAGACGTGGATTTCCAACTCCCCGATCGCCGATCTTTTTCTGGTCTGGGCCAAGGATGATGCCGGCGACATCCGCGGATTCCTGATCGAGAAGGGAACCAAGGGGCTGAGCGCGCCGAAGATCGAGGGCAAATTCAGCCTGCGCGCCTCGGTGACCGGCATGATCATGCTGCAGGACGTGCTGGTGCCCACCGCGGCGATGCTGCCGAAGGTCAAGGGGCTGCGGGGGCCGTTCTCGTGCCTGAACAATGCCCGCTACGGCATCGCCTGGGGCGCGCTGGGCGCAGCCGAGTTCTGCTGGCACGCGGCGCGCAGCTACACGCTCGAGCGGAAACTGTTCGGCCGTCCGCTGGCGGCGACCCAGCTGGTGCAGAAGAAGCTGGCCGACATGCAGACCGAGATCACGCTCGGGCTGCACGCCACGCTGCGGGTGGGGCGGCTGCTCGACGAGGGCCGCGCGGCGCCCGAAATGATCAGCCTGGTGAAGCGCAACTCCTGCGGCAAGGCGCTCGACATCGCCCGCGCCGCCCGCGACATGCACGGCGGCAACGGCATCGTCGACGAATACCACGTCATCCGCCACGTCATGAATCTGGAGACGGTGAACACCTACGAGGGCACGCACGACGTGCATGCGCTGATCCTCGGGCGGGCGCAGACCGGCATTTCCGCGTTCGGCGGGTGAGCGGCGCGGCAACGGAGGTCCGCATCGCGCGGATCGGCGCCGACGGCGACGGCATTGGCACCTTGCCCGACGGCACATCGGTTTATCTGGCCGGCACGCTGCCCGGCGAGACCGTGCTGGCCCAGCCCGGCGGCAAACGCGGCGAGGGGCGGGCGGCGACGGTCGCGGCGACGATCGCGGCGAGCCCCGAGCGGGTCGCCCCGGCCTGCCCGCATTTCGGCTCATGCGGCGGCTGCACGCTGCAACACTGGGCGGACGCGCCGTATCGCGCCTGGAAGGCGGGGTTGCTGGAGACGGCGCTGCGGCGGGCGGGATTTTCCCCCGCCATCGCGCCGCTGGTGGCCACCCCGCCCGGCGCGCGCCGGCGCCTGGATATGGCCATGCGCCGACAAGGGACTTCGGTGATCGTCGGCCTGCATGCGGGGCGCGCGGCGGAGGTGGTGGACCTCACCGCGTGCCCCGTGCTGCACCCCGCCCTGTTCGCCCTGGTGGCGCCGCTGCGCGCGGCGCTGCGCGGGCTGAAGCTGCTGAAGCGCGAGGGGTCGGTGGTGGCGAACCTGCTGGGGAACGGCACCGACCTGTTGCTGCGCAGCGATGCCGAGCCGAACACGGCCGATCGCACGCGGCTGACGGCGTTCGCCGGGGCGCACGGGATTTGCCGGATCAGTTGGGCGCGCGGCGAGGGACCGGCGGAGACGCTGTGCCTGCTGCGCCCGCCGGTGGCGAGCCTGTCCGGCGTGGCGGTGCGCCCGCCCCCCGGCGCCTTCCTGCAGGCCAGTGCTACGGGCGAGGCGGCGATCGTGGCGGCGGTGCTGGCGGGACTGCCCGAGAAGCTGCCGGCACGGGCGCGGGTGGTCGAACTCTTTTCCGGTTGCGGCACACTGAGCTTTGCCCTGGCGTCGCGCGTGCGGGTGGCGGCATTCGAGGGTGACGCCGATCTGGTGACCGCGTTGCGGGCCGCCGCCAACGCGCAGGGCCTCGCCGGACGGATTACCGTCGAGCAGCGCGACCTGGCGCGGCGGCCGGTGATGGCGGTGGAATTATCGACCGCCGCGGCGGTGGTGCTAGACCCGCCGTACGGCGGCGCGGCGGGACAGATCGCCCAGGTCGCGGCGGCGCGGCCGCAGCGGGTGATCTACGTGAGTTGCAACCCGGCGGCCCTGACACGCGACGCCGCCGTGCTGCACAACGCGGGATACACGGTGGCGACGGCGGTGCCGATCGACCAGTTCCTGTGGTCGGCACGACTGGAAAGCGTGGTGGTGTTCGCGGTGGGCTAGCCGGGTCAGACGTGGAAACTCTCGCCGCAGCCGCAACGGCCCTTCTCGTTCGGATTGGTGAAGGAAAAACCCGCCGTGAGCGGCTTCACCTCATAGTCCATGACCGTACCGATCAGGAAGAGACTGGCCTTGCGGTCGATCACCACGCTGACGCCCTTGTCCGTCACCACTTCGTCGCCGGGACCGGCCGCGGGCACGAAGTCCATGACGTAGGACATACCGGAACAACCCTTGGTGGAAACTGAAACGCGCAGCAACATGCCCTCGCGACCCCCCGCGTAAAGGGCGCGCAGGCGGTCGGCGGCCGCATCGGTGACCGATAGCAACGGCGGCAGGGGACGGCGCACGGCGGTGTTTGCAGACATCCTGTTCATCCAGCCCCAATCTAGAACATGTTCAACGCGAGGCGGGCATCGTCGGTCATGCGGCTGGGGTCCCAGGGCGGACTCCAGACCACATCGACATCGCACTCGGTGACGCCGTCGACCGCCATGATCGCTTCGCGGATCTGCATCGGCAGTTCCTGCGCGCTCGGGCAACCTGGCGCGGTGAGCGTCATCTCCACCTTCACCAGTCCCGCGTCGTCGATCTCGATCGCGTAGATCAGGCCGAGTTCGTAGATGTTCACGGGGATCTCGGGATCGTACACGGTCTGACAGGCGGCGATCACCGCGTCCTCGGTCAGCTTGGGCGGCGTCTCGCCGCCCGGCGTCCAGGTTCCCACCGTCGCGGAAACCGGCGCGTTGGCGTCGGTGTCATTCACTGGTTGCCAGCCCTCCTCCATCGAGCGCCGCCATCAGCGCGTGCCAGGGCAAAGTCGCGCACTTCACGCGGCTCGGATATTCGTGCACGCCGGCCAGCGGCCGCAGCAATTCCATCGTCGCGTCGCCATCGGGGCACGCGCCGGTGCGCGCCATGTCCTCGAAGCGGGAAAACACCGCGCGTGCCGCCTCGGGCGCCAGCCCGGCCACCGCCTCCGCCATCAGGTCGGCCGAGGCGATGCTGATGGCGCAGCCCCGCGCAGCGAAGCGCGGATCGACGATCCGGCCATCCGCGCCGTAGGACAGAAAAACCTCGATGCGATCGCCGCACATCGGGTTGTCGCCGCGCGCGGTCGCATCGTAGCGCGGCGGCTTCCCGGCATGGCTGGGTTGGCGGCCGTGCCGGAGAATGACCTCCTGGTAGAGATCGCGCGGGTCGGAAGCACTCATGCGAAAAACTCCCGCACCCGCACCAGCGCATCGGCCAGGAAGTCGATTTCCGCCAGCGTCGTGTAGATCGCGAAACTGGCGCGGGCCGTGCTCTCGATGCCGAAGCGGTGCATCAGCGGCTCGGCGCAATGGTGGCCGGCGCGCACGGCGATGCCGCTGCGGTCGAGCAGGGTGGCGACATCGTGGGCGTGCGCGCGGTCGAGGATGAAGCTCACCACGCCGCCGCGGTCCTGCGCGCGGCCCAGGATGGTGAGCCCATCGATGGCGGACAGCCGAAGAATCGCGTGCTCGGTGAGCGCCCGTTCGTGCGCCGCGATGGCGTCGTAGCCGATCGCCTCGACGTAGCGGATGGCGGCGCCCAGGCCGATGCCTTCCAGGATCGCCGGCGTGCCCGCCTCGAACTTGTGCGGCACCGCCGCCCAGGTGGTGCGCTCGTAGCTGACCGAGGAGATCATGTCGCCGCCGCCCATGAACGGCGGCATCGCCTCGAGCAGCTCGCGGCGCGCCCACAGCACACCGATGCCGGTGGGGCCGTACAGCTTGTGGCCGGTGAAAGCATAAAAATCGCAGCCCAGGGCTTGCACGTCCACGCGCCGGTGGACGATGGCCTGGCTGCCGTCGAGCAGCACTTTCGCCCCATGCGCGTGCGCGACCTGCACGATGCGTTCGGCCGGCGTGTAGGTGCCGAGCACGTTGGACATGTGGGTGATCGCCACCAGCCCGACTTTGCCATCCGCCAGCAGCCGCTCGAACGCGGCCATGTCGAGCTCGCCCGCATCGGAGATCTGGGCCACGCGCAATTCGATGCCGCGGTCCTCGCGCAGCAACTGCCAGGGCACGATGTTGGAGTGGTGCTCCATGGCGGAGATCAGCACGGCCTGGCCGGGCTTCAGCACGCCGCGCCCGTAGCTGTAGGCCACCAGGTTGATCGCTTCGGTGCTGTTGCGCACGAACACGATTTCCGCGCGGTCGGCGGCGTTCAGCAGGCGGGCGGCATGGTCGCGGGTGGCTTCGTAGGCCTCGGTCGTCCGCTCGCTCATCCAGTGCAGGCCGCGATGGACATTGGCGTACTGCGTCTCCATGGCGCCGACCATGGCGTCGATGACGGCGCGCGGCTTCTGCGCGCTGGCGGCGCTATCGAGGAACACCAGCGGCTTGCCGCGCACGGTCTGGGTCAGAATCGGAAAATCCTGGCGGATGCGGGCAACATCGAGCGTGGCGGGAGCGATGTGGTTCATGCCGTCCGTCCTTCCCACCAGGTGGCGATCATGCCCTCCATCGCACCGCGCGCGGCCTCATGGCCGATCGGGTCGAGCGCCTCGTTGAGGAAGGCGCGCACCAGCAGGCTGCGGGCCTCGGCCTCGGGCACACCGCGGCTGCGCAGGTAGAAAAGCTGGTCCGGGTCGAGCTCGCCCACCGTGGAGCCGTGGCTGCACTTGACGTCGTCGGCATAGATTTCAAGCTGCGGCTTGCTGTTGATCTCGGTATCGGGGCTGAGCAGCAGCGCCTGGTTCATCTGGTAGCCGTCGGTCTTCTGGGCGATGCGGGAAACCTCGATCTTGCCCTGGAAGACGCCGCGCGACCGGCCGGTCAGCACGTTCTTCACGGTCTGCCGGCTGACGGTCGCCGGCGCGTCATGCGTCACCACGGTGGTGAAGTCGGCATGCTGGCTGCCGCCGAGCAGTTGCGCCGCATTCAGGTGGGCCGTGGCCTTTTCGCCGGCCAGCCTGGTGTGCACTTCCATGCGGGCAAGCCGGCCGCCGAGCGTGAGGAGAAAACTGTCATAGGTGCCGCGCGCGCCCACCTCCGCATAGAGAGTGGAAAGATGGAACGCATCCTCGCCCTCCTGCTGAATGCGCAGGTGCGTCAATGCCGCATCGTCGGCAACATCGACCGAAAACACAGGATTGTGGAGGTAGGCGCCGGTGCCGAGATTGGCCTCGATCAGGGTAAGCCGCGCGCCGCGGCCGAGCCGGATGGCGTGACGCGGATGGAAGGCACCGCCGGTGGCGAGGCTGGCCAGCACCAGCGTGCCGCCATCGATGCCGTCGGCGACCTCGATCGCCGCGCCGTCCTGCGCCAACATCGTGTTCAGCGCGACGAGTTTCTCCGTCTCCGGCCGCGCAAGCCGGCCCCAGGCCGGCGCACCGGTACGCACGGAAATGCCGGACGGCGGCGCAGAAAGATCGGCGCGATAGCAGCCATGAACGAAAACCAGGCGCGGGGCCTCGATGTCCGGTAACTGCGACAGCAGCAGCGCGGGATCGGCACGCTGCGCGTCGAAGACCGCGTCGG
This sequence comes from uncultured Acetobacteraceae bacterium, assembly GCA_964459005.1. GTDB lineage: Bacteria > Pseudomonadota > Alphaproteobacteria > Acetobacterales > Acetobacteraceae > Rhodovastum. Next base: position 14,479 of record CAYWOW010000036.1, on the reverse strand, counting down.
CGAGCGGGCGCAGCGTGGTGTAGTGCCAGGCTTCCTCGCGCGGACCCGGCAGGCCGCCCGCGCGAAACAGCGCGGCCGCATCCGCGCACACGGCGTCGTGGCCCGGTTGCGCCTCGTAACGGGCGACGAACGCGTCCGTCACCGCCTCCAGCGGCTTTGCCCGCGCGTTCATGCGGCCTCCGCGGTCACCGCGGCGTAGCCGTTCGCCTCCAGCTCCAGCGCCAGTTCCGGCCCACCGGAGCGGACGATGCGGCCATGCACCAGCACATGCACGCGGTCCGGCACGATGTAGTCGAGCAGGCGCTGGTAGTGCGTGATGACGAGGGCGGAGAAGCCGGGCGCGCGCAAGGCATTGACGCCGTCGGCCACGATCTTCAGCGCGTCGATGTCGAGTCCGCTGTCGGTCTCGTCGAGGATGGCGAGCTTCGGCCGAAGAATGGCCATCTGCAGCACCTCGTTGCGTTTCTTCTCGCCGCCCGAGAAGCCGACATTGACGTTGCGCTTCAGCATGTCGTCGGCGATCGACAGCCGCTTGACCTCGGCCCGCGCGAGTTTCAGGAACTGCACCGCATCGAGTTCCGCCTCGCCGTGCGCGCGGCGCAGCGCGTTCAGCGCGGTGCGCAGGAAGTTGGCGTTGCCGACGCCGGGCAGCTCGACCGGATACTGAAAGGCGAGGAAAAGCCCCGCGGCGGCGCGCTGCTCGGGCTCCAGCGACAGCAGATCCAGCCCATCGAAAGTGGCGGTGCCGCCGGTGACCTCGTAGCCCTCGCGGCCCGACAGGACGTAGGAAAGCGTCGATTTGCCGGAGCCGTTCGGCCCCATGATGGCATGCACTTCGCCGTCCGGAATCACCAGGTCGATCCCGTTCAGGATCTCCTTGTCCTCGACCTTTGCAGTCAGGCCCTTGATCTCAAGCATGTCTTCTCCTCTAGCCGACCGAGCCTTCGAGGCTCACGGCGAGCAGTTTCTGCGCCTCGACGGCGAACTCCATGGGGAGTTCCTTCAGCACTTCCTTGCAGAAACCATTGACGATGAGGTTGACCGCGTCTTCCTCGGACAGCCCGCGCTGGCGGCAGTAGAACAACTGGTCGTCGGCGATCTTGGATGTGGTCGCTTCGTGCTCGAGCCGGGCCGAGCTGTTGCGGCTCTCGATGTAGGGCACGGTGTGCGCGCCGCACTGATCGCCGATCAGCAGGCTGTCGCATTGCGTGTGGTTGCGCGCGTTGTGCGCCCGTGGCATGACGCGCACCAGGCCGCGATAGGTGTTGTTCGACCGCCCCGCGCTGATGCCCTTGGACACGACGGTGCTGCGCGTGTTGCGACCGATATGGATCATTTTCGTTCCGGTATCGGCCTGCTGGCGATTGGTGGTGACCGCGACGGAATAGAATTCGCCCACGCTGTCGTCGCCGCGCAGGATGCAGCCCGGATATTTCCAGGTGATCGCCGAGCCGGTCTCCACCTGCGTCCAGGAGATCTTGCTGCGCGCGCCCCGGCAGTCCCCGCGCTTGGTGACGAAGTTGTAGATGCCGCCTCGGCCTTCGGCATCGCCGGGGTACCAGTTCTGGACCGTGCTGTACTTGATGGTGGCGTCGTCCAGCGCCACCAGCTCGACCACCGCGGCATGCAGCTGGTTCTCGTCGCGCTGCGGGGCGGTACAGCCCTCGAGATAGGAGACGTGGGCACCCGCCTCGGCAATGATCAGCGTGCGCTCGAACTGGCCGGAGTTGCGCGCGTTGATGCGGAAATAGGTCGACAGCTCCATCGGGCAGCGCACCCCCTTGGGGATGAAGACGAAACTGCCGTCGGTGAACACCGCCGAATTCAGCGCGGCGAAATAGTTGTCGTTGGTCGGCACCACCGTGCCCAGGTACTGGCGCACGAGGTCGGGATGCTCGCGCACCGCCTCGCTGATCGGGCAGAAAATCACCCCCACTTTGGCCAGCGATTCCCGGAAGGTGGTGGCGACCGAGACGCTGTCGAACACCGCGTCCACCGCGATCTGCGCGGGCTCGTCCTCGGCCCCCTCCACGCCGGCCAGGATGGCGCGTTCCTTCAGCGGGATGCCGAGCTTCTCGTACATCGCCAACAACTCGGGATCGACTTCGCCCAGGGTTTTCGGTCCGGCCTTCTGCTTCGGCGCGGCGTAGTAATGGATCTCCTGATAATCGATCGGCGCGTGGTGCAGCTTCGCCCAGTGCGGCTCGGTCATGGTCTGCCACGCCGCGAACGCCTTCAGCCGCGACTCCAGCAGCCAGTCCGGCTCCCGCTTGTGGGCGGAAATCAGGCGGATCGTGTCCTCGTTCAGTCCCTTCGGGGCGATGTCCATCTCGATGTCGGTCGAGAAGCCCCATTTGTAGCCGGAGCCGGTGACGGACTGGACGGTGTCGAGGGTTTCGGTGACTGCGGGCATGCGTCGCCCTCCTATTCGGCGAACGGGGCGAACGGGCGCGCGCGCGGCACTGGATCGAAGCGGAACGCGAGCGGAATCGAAGCCTCGCGCATATCGGCGAGCGTGATGCCCCCCAGCGCTCGCCGGATGGCGTCGTTCACCAGGTCCCAACGCCCCTTCACGGCACACAACGCCTGCGTCTCGCAGGGCGTGGCGGCGCCATCGACACAGGCGGTCAGCGCGATCGGACCGTCGATGGCGGCGATCACGTCGGCGATGGCGATGTCATCCAGCGGGCGCAGCAGGCGATAACCGCCGCGCGCACCGCGCTGGGAGGCCACCAGACCGCCCGCGGTCAGCGCCTTCAATACCTTCGCGACGGTCGGCTCGGGCACCCCCGTGGCGGCCGCGATGCCGGGCGAGGTCTGCACCGCATCACAGCTATCGGGGGTGGTGGACAGCTTGATCAGCACGACCACGGCATAGTCGGTGAGCTTCGAGAGCTTGAGCATGGCGGCGACCCTAATAGGACCTGAACAGTCCTGATTATCTTGAAATGGCCCATCCCCCCGCCGCCGTCAAGGCCGCGCAAGCCGGCATCGCTCTAATCGCGCGGGGTCATCTGCATGGCCAGCACGCCGGCGACCACCAGGGCGGCGCCGGCGAGACGCCACGGGCTGATCGGGCGCGACGGATAGCCGGCCAGGGCAAAGTGGTCGAGCAGCAGCGAGATCAGCATCTGCCCGGCCACCACCGAAGCGATGAAGCGCGCGGCACCCATGCGCGGGGCGAGCAACACGCTGGCGATGAGGATGAAAACGCCGAGCGCGCCGCCCACCCAGACCCAGCCGGGTTGCGCGCTCACCGTGGCCAGTTCGGGTGGCGGCAGGCGCACCAGCAGCAGGACCGGCAGCATCACCGACAAGCTGACCAGGAGCGACACCAGCACCGCCCAGAGCGGATGCCCGAGCGCCCGGCTGAGCTGGTTGTTCACGCCGGCCTGCAGCGGCACCGCGACGCCGACCAGCGCCGCGCCGATCAGCATTCCCACCTGACTCAACCAGCCCATGTCGGCCTACCCCAGTCCCATGCCGCACAGGCTGGCGCGAGCGACACGCGACGGCAAGGGGGGTGACAAGAAAGGGGCGCCCGCCGTGACGGACGCCCCCGATGAGGTTCCCCCGGCCCGCTCAGGCCGGGGAGGCTCGGTTCAATGCCAGGCCGCCAAGCCCCCTGGTCCGTCTCCGGTCAGGAAACCAAGTGGCCGCCGTTGGTGCCGACGTAACCCACCAACGTCAGGCTGGCGATCTGGTCACCCAGGTGCATGGCCTGACTGCCGCTCGCGTTATAGACGATGGTCTGGACCGGCGTGGCCTGGTTCAGGAAATCGGACTGGCTGTTGAACACGTAGGCGTAGATATCGGCGCCGGCGACGGTGCTGAACACGTTGTTCGGGGCCGCCACAGGCGTGTTGGTGAGCTGGTTGATGGTGGCGTCAGCGAAGATTTTTTCCCCGCTGGTCACTTCCCCCTCGAAGTAGATGCTGGCACCCGAAGCGAAGGGGTTGCTGCTGTTGCTGATCTCCAGGAACGCCGTCGTATCGGTGTTGCTGCCCGTGGCCGAGCCGATATTGGCCGTCGTCAGCTTCACGGTGTTGCTCGGGTTGTACGTCAGCTCCAGCTTGTCCGCCGAGCCGTAGAGCGACGACAGGCTGCCGGTCGGCGCGCTGCCGTTCTCCGTGATCGGACTGTTGCAACCCAGCACCTGCACTTCCGCGGAGTCGCTCGCGGTAACGGTGGTGACGGCCGGCGTGCCGGAGCCGGTGTTCGCCGGCGTGTTCACCGTCGTGCTGCCAAGGATGGAGAAGTTCTGACCGCTCCCGCCGCCGAACAGATGCCCGTTCACCGTCACGCCACCGACATTGAAGGTGGCGTTCGGAGCCAGCAGCGTTCCGTTGAACGTGTCGCCGCTGGTACCCGAGATCGTGCCGCAATTCTGGTCGTTGAACAGCACCTCGTTGGCGGTGAGGCCGCCGGTCAACGTCACGTTGTCCACATTCGGCGTCACGCCGGAGGCGAAGTTGAAGACGACGTTGTTCGCGCCGGTACCATTGATGGTGATGTTGTTCGCCCACTTGGTGATCGTGAAGACGTAGTCGCCGGCGGCATCCAGCACGCCGGAGGTCGCGTTGATGGTCTCGCCGGAAGTGAGCGCCAGGCTGGTCCCCGTCTCGCTCCCCAAAGTGGCGGACAGCGCCTGCAAGGCGGCGATATCGGCGGCCAACGACGCGCTGTTGCCGGTGATGCAGCCGGTCACGGTGCCGCCCGTGGACCACGTCGTCCAGCCGGTCGTCACCAGATTGCCGGTGACCTTGTCGCCGTAGAGCTGGATGCCGCAATAGGAGCCGATCCCGAGATTGCCGTTGATCGGACTGCAGCTGTTACCCTGGAAGGTGCACGGGTTGAACGCGATGATGCCGTAATTGGCGGCATCGCCCAGGCTGAACCCGTTGCCGAGCGTGGTTGCGGTGACGATGGCGGTGTCGGCCTGCGAACTATCGCTGAGCTGGCCCTCGCAGAGCGAACCGCTGCCGCAGCCGTTGCCGCAGCTGCCGTTGCCGCAGTTTCCGCCGTAACCGTTGCCGCCATAGCCATTGCCGCCATAGCCATTGCCGCCATAGCCGCTCGAGCCACAGTTGCCGTTGGTGTACTGGTTTTCCGGGGTCCCGGCGCAGTCGTTACCGGAACCATTCCAGTTGTTCCCGCCACCCCAGTTGTTCCCGCCACCCCAGTTGTTCCCGCCACCCCCGTAGCCGCCGCAATAATTGCCGCTGTCGCCGCAGTTCCAACCGTAACCCTGGTTGATATCGCCGCCGTTGCCGTAGCCGGTGGTATTGTCGCAGGCCTTGACGCCGATCTGGTTGTAGTCGGTCTGACCGTTGCAGCCGTTCTGGTTGAAGCTGCCGTAGCCGGTGCAGCCGGTCTGCCAGGAGACGTTGGAAGAACCGCAGTTGTTGGCGCTTTGCCCGATATTCCAGGTAACCGTCGCGCCCGACAGGTTGCAGCCCGAGGGCACCGCGAAGGGTAGGCCGCTGAGGAACACATTGCCGGGGTTGCAGTTGGCCGGCAGCGTGGTGACCCAGCAGTTCTCCGCCGAATTATAGGTCGTGGTGGCCTGATTGCAGGAACTGGAGAAGGTCACGCAGGCGTTCGGCACGGTCACGGTGGTGGTCGGGCAACCCGGCCCGCTGATCGTGCAGGACACGTTCTGGAAGGTGTAGGTCGCGCCGTTCTTGCACGAGGTCGGCGTGAAGCTCGAGTTCAGCCAGGCCGTACAGCCGCCGGAGAGATTGCTGCCGCTCACCGTGTGGCAGACCGAGCCGCCCTTCGAGGAGTAGTCCCCCGACTCGTTGATCGTGTCGGTGTACACCCAGGTCTGGCCGACCCCGAGCACGCCATTGGCGCCGGTTGCCGTGACCAGGGTCGGGGTGATGTAATCCGGGTTTGCCGCGGTGCCGATATTATCGGTGATCTGGACGTTGGTGAGCGGGGTGCTGCCGGTGTTGGTGACGTCGTACGTATAGGTAACCTGCCCGCAGGTGCCGACGACCACCTGACTCGGCAGCTTGATGACGGTGATGCCGTTGCTGACGACCGCCGTGCTGGCCGTGGACGTGCCCGTCACGTTCTGGGTGTCGGTCACCTTCGCGGTGTCGGTCACCGCCTTGCCGGCGTTGAGCTCGGCCTGGGTGACCGTCTGCGACGCGGTGAAGGTGTCGCTAACGCCAGGCGCCAGGCTGGCGAGCGTGCCCAGTGTCGTACCGAGGGTGGTGTCGGCCACCACCACGTTGGTCAGCGTTTCGTTGCCGGTGTTGGTGACCACGATGCTGTAGTCGATCACCTGGCCGGCCTTGGTCGCGGTGGGGTCTCCCGCCACGCCGCCAACCGAGGTCACCGTTTTCAGGATCGACACGCCCGGCGTCTGGGTAACCGCCGTGGTGGCCGTGGACGAGCCCGTCACGTTCTGGGCGTCGGTCACCGTCGCGGTGTTGACGATCGCGTTGCCGCTGTCGATCTCCGCCTGCGTCACCGTCTGCGAAACCGTGTAGGTCGCGCTCGTGCCGACCGCCAGCGAGATGTCGCTCGCCAAGGTGGCGCCGTCCGTCGGGTCGGTCACCGTCACGCCGGTCAGCGTCTCGTTGCCGGTGTTCTTGACCACGATGCTGTAGTCGATCACTTGGCCGGCCTTGGTCGCCGCGGGGTCCCCGGACACGCCGCCGACCGAGGTCACCGACTTCACGATCGACACGCCCGGCGTCTGCGTCACAAGCGTGGTCGCCGTGGCCGACTCCGTCACGCCCTGGCTGTCGGTGACCGTCGCGACGTTGTTCAACGGCGCACCCGAATCGATGTCGGCTTGCTGCACCGTGTAGCTGGCGGTCAGGGTCTCGGTCTGGCCGACTGTCAGCGTCGTCGCGCCGGCCGACAGCGTCGCTCCGACCAGCGCGTCGGTCACGTCGACTCCGGTCAGCGTCTCGCTGCCGGTGTTGGTGACCACGATGCTGTAGTCGATCACCTGGCCGGCCGCGGTCGCCGCGGGGTCCCCGGACACGCCGCCGACCGAGGTGACCGACTTCGTGATCGACACCGCCGGCTTGCCGCTCGGGGGCGGTCCGCCAGTTGTGCCGGTGGACGTGAGCGAGAAACCCGTATCGACCTCGCTGACACCGATAGCAGAGAAGCCGCCGGGATCGTCGACGGAGACCGTCAGGACATCCGTGACTTTGAGAGTCGTGTAGCCAGCGGAGAGCGTCGCCGTGCTGCCCGGGTCCGAGCTTTGCGAACCTGTCAACGTCGCGACGGGGGTGCCGCTGGCGGTGGTGACCGTCTCGACCGATTGCGCGGAGATGCCGCTGCTGATCTGGGCGTCGTTGGTGAAATTCTGCTCGAGGCCGGTGATGTCGGCGCCGCTGGCGACGGTGACGGTATAGCTGAAGGTCAGGGTGACGGTGGCTATCCCGCCGATCACCAGATCGGTGAATCCCGCCCATTGCAGCTCGTCGTAAGGGGTGGCGGCAAACGTGTCGGGGGCGCTGAGCGTGGACAGGGCCGAGCCGTTTTCGATGGTCCCTCCCGCCCCCAGCGTATCGGTTTCGGTGACCAGGATGTTCGAGAACGTCAAGGCGACGCCCGTCGCGGCGTCCGTCATCGTCTGATTGGCATATGTCTGGGACAACGTCGTTCTCCGCCCGGTCTGGAGCCACGGTCATCAGAGCTGCAGGCCAGAGACCTCGCTCGCAGCATCGCCCGGCGCGCGTGCCGGGCCGCATCGTCAGTCAGGCCAGCCGGCGCCGGCGCCTCAACACGCCGAGACCGGCCAAGCCAAGTGCGAAGACAGCCCAGCTCGCGGGCTCAGGCACCGAAAGCGTAAGGGAGTCGAAGCCAGCATAGGTGCCGGTGCTGGCGATGGCGCTCAGGTCCACCTTGACGTAAAGCACGGTATACGGCGGCGTGGGGTTCCCCGCCTGAGCGGGAAAGATATCGGTTGCGGCTATCTGGGTGGCGGTTGGATTAGCCGAACTGAAACTCGCTGGTATGCCGGTCGCCGGCCCGAGTGATGTCCCGGTGAAAGACGAGTTCGTGTTGGCATAAAGTGTTGTGCTCGCAATGTCTCCACTCGAGTTGGAATACGAAGTGCCGGAATAGCATGACGACACCGCCGGATAGTTGTCACCGCAACCCGTGGCAGTGATCCCCACGCTGGAGACGCTTTGGATTGGGCTGTCAACGGCGAATACTATGAAAGTATCCACAGTACCACCAACGACGGATTCGAGCACGCCGTTTGAACTGCCGTTGTTCGGCGTTCCGCCAGTGTCGGACCCGGTGCCGGTGATGGTGACACCCTCCCCGTTGGCGCTCTGCGAGATACTGTCGCCGTTGGGGCAGGCGGTGGCACCGGTGTTGCCATCACACGAGACCACAGAGATGGTGTAGCCGTTGGTGAGAGTGATCGTGTCGCCTACGGCCAACGCCGTCGCATAGGCGCTGCCACCGGCCAGAGTCAGGGCGAACGCTGCCAAAGCGGCAACGGACCGGAGCATCCCCAAAAGCTTTGCCGTCATTCTCATTTTTTCGGCTTCGCCCACCGCCTGAGTACGAGAGGTCCAGGTTCGACCGTCCGCCTGCCGGCACAGACCCCTCTTCGCCGACTTGTCTACACGTCAGTGCGGTCAGCGTCAAGATAACATTGACGTTTGCGGATCAAATATTCTATTTGCTCGCGGATTGCCGCAAAAATAAGACATTCCGCCGCCCCGCAGCCGAGCCCCGCGGCCCCATACCGCCGCCCATCGCCACAAAAAGGGTCGTTTTTTGTATTTTAGCACTCTTCGTTAGACATCACGACATCATGTCTCATGACTCGATCCAATTTCCACATAATCGACACACGAGCAGTGCAAGGGATGCCGGGCGGGATGGACGACGACGGACGCGGGCCGCGGGATCCGTGATCGCCCGGTTGCCAAATATTCGTGAGGTGATCGTCCTCCGCCAGGCCCGGACCACAGAGGTCCGGGGCGCAATGCGCCAACCCGGGGGTCAGTCAGGCGAGTCGGCGCCGCCGCAGCATGCCGAAACCGGCCAGAGCGCAAGCGAAGACGGTCCAACCAGCAGGTTCCGGAGCGTCCAAAATCTCGACGGAGTTGATTGCGGCATGGGAGGTGCCGGATGAAACGGAGGCGTTGAGGTCAATTCCGATGTAATACGAGGTCTGCGTGGGCGAGAGGATATCGGTTGCCGCTATCTGGGTGGCGTTTGGATTGGCCGAGCTGAAACTCGCCGTTAAGCCGGTCGGCGGTCCGAGCCATGTCCCGTTAAAAGACCCGCTTGTGTTGACATAAAGTGTTGCGCTCGCCTGGGCCGCCGACGTCGTCGCGCTGCACCCCGCCACCCCGGGGTTGTCACCGCACCCGGTGACAGTGAAGCCGACGCTGGTGGCCTGGATCGGGCTTTGAACCGCGAACACCAGGTAGGTATCCACGCTGCCCGAGGCGACGGATTCGAACACACCCGCACCGCCCGCCGTGCCGTTGATGGCCATGGCCGCCGGATTGGCGGCGGACACCGACATACTGGCGGCGTTGCAGACCGCGCTGTTCGAGCACGACTCCAGCGTGTAGACGTCCCCGTTGGCGGTGGTGATGGAATTGCCAACGGTCAGTGGCTCCGCGAAGGCGCTGCCGCCGGCCAAAGTCAGGGCGAGCATCGCCACCGCGGCAACGGGCCGGAGTATCCCGGAAAACCCTGTCACGACCTTCATTTTCCCGGCTTCGCCATCATCCAAAGGCGGCAGGCCCAGGTTGGACCGCCCGGTTACCAGCACAGACCCATATTCGTTACCCTAACCTACGCGCCAGCCCCGCCAGCGTCAAGCCAATATTCACCGTTGAACCGAAAATAGTCCATTTAATGGAGCATGGAGTACGTTTTTTGGACATTCTACCAGCCTCCCATTCAGGTTGCGGCCCTTTATCGTCTTATTACGTAATGACAAGATCTCAATTGGAACCATCATGCTTTCTATTGGATCATCCGGCATACCGTCTCATGGCATGACCCGTTCTCCACGCCGCCACTCCCCGCGCGGCGCAGCCGATGCCGGATGGCGGCCTCGTCCCCCCGGCTCTGGTGTGCCCGGCCGTCCAGGCCCACAAGAACAAGATAAAGAGGAGTGCTTCCCCTGCCCCCCGACTCCCGTGACCCGGGTCACCCGTTGTGCCTGCCGGGCGATGCCGCCGCCAATCCGCCCGAGGTGACCTGACCCCAATGCCGACGCCGTTCTCGTCCCAGGATCTCGGTCGCGCCTTCGACGCGCGCAACCTCACCCGCGGCCGCAGCCTGGTGCTGACCGGCGCGGTGGAGGTGCGGCTCGACGGCGATACCATCGCCGCCACCGTCGAGGCCCCGGCCGGCCGCCAGGCCGTGCGCATCACCCCCTCGCCGCTCGGCCGCCACGTGGTGTTCGACAGCCGGTGCAGTTGCGGCGTGCCGGGCTGCCCGCACCTGGCCGCGGCCGCCTTCGCCGCGCTCGACCGTTTCCCCGCCCTGCGCCGGGCCGAACAGCAGAGCTTCCTCGATACCCTGGTCAGCGCGCCCGAGAAGGAGCCGCAGCGCACCGGGTTCGAACTGCTGCCGGGCGAGCCGCCCTATGCCTGCCTGGTCGCCACCCTGCTGACCGGCGAGCGCAGCGGCGCCATCGCCCCGACGACGCCGCGCCGGATCGCCGCCGACGAACACGCCGCCCCGGCGGTCCGCGCACTCGCCCGAACGCTGGGCGGCGGCAACGAGACCAGGACCGGCGTGCCGTTGGAGCGGGTCGACGAGGTGCTGCGCGGGTTGGTGCAGACCGGCCAGGCCCGCTGGCACGACGGCAACCGGCGCCTCGTCGCCGGCGAGACGCGCCTGCTCGCCAGCGCCGCAGCGACCGCCCTGCCGCCCCGATCCGGCGTGATCATCGGCGCGACCGGGCCATGGTACGTCGATGCCGCCTCCGGCGCGATTGGGCGCATCCGTGTCCGGCCGCCGGCGCCGCCGCCCCGCCTGCCGGCCCCGCCGCCGCTCGCGCCAGCGCGTCCCGGCCGGAGCCGCCCCGCCGCGCCGCGGCGGCGGATCGAGCCGCCGGCCACCAGCGAACAGGTGATCGTCGAACGCCAGCCCACGCCCGTGCTGCGGCTGACCCGCTTCCGCTGCCCGGACGAGTTCGCCCGGATGCAGGAACTCGACGCCGTGCTGCTCGACTTCGACTACGACGGCGCGATCGTCGCCGCCGAGGACGAGCGCCAGTTCGTCCGCGTCGAGGAGCCCGGCGGACCCGTCTTCGCGCGCCGCGACCGCGCCGCCGAGACCGCCGCGCTGGACGTCATTCGCGGCGACGGTTTCGTCCAGATGCGCATGGCCGAGGGAAAGGCCGCGAAGGGCCGCCTGGTCTTTCTGTTCCGCGGTCGCGACGCGGCGGAGAACTGGGCGCGTTTCGTCAGCGAGCGGCTGCCGGCGCTGCAGGCGCGCGACTGGCAGAGCCGGATCGACCCCGCCTTCGGTCCGCGCCTCGTCACCGCCGTCGGCGCCTGCGACATGCGCGTGGCCGATGCGCCGCACGGCGGCTTCTCGCTCGATCTCGGCATCGAGATCGACGGCGCGCGTCATCCGCTGCTGCCGGTTCTGCTCGGCCTGCGCGATCGCGGCGGCATCGCCGCGGCGCGGGTCGTCGACGGCGAACTGATCACCGGCCTCGACGACGGCCGCATCGTCAAGCTGCCGGCCGAGCGCATCGCGCGCCTGCTGGCGGTGATGGACGAACTGATCGAGGCGGCCCGCCGCCGCTCCGGCGACACGCTGGTGCTGGATGCGGTCGAGGCGCCCGCCGTGCTCGAGCTGGAAGACCTGCTCGCCACGCGCTGGCAGGACGGCGCCGTCATTGCCGCGCGGGTCGCGCGCTTCCGCGGCCGCGCCGAAATCCCGGAGGTGACGCTGCCCGCCGGGTTCGTCGCCAACCTTCGGCCGTATCAGCAGCATGGCGTCAACTGGCTTCAGCAACTGCGCGCGAACGACCTCGGCGGCTTGCTCGCCGACGACATGGGGCTCGGCAAGACGCCGCAAACCATCGCCCACATCGTCGTCGAGCAGGCCGCCGGAAGGCTCGACCGGCCGGCGCTGGTCGTCGTGCCGACCAGCCTGGTCACCAACTGGACCGCCGAGATCGCCCGCTTCGCGCCGGGCCTGCGCGTGGTCGTGCTGCACGGGCTCGACCGCCACGAACGGCGCGGCAACCTCGCCGGCGCGCATGTCGTGATCACGACCTACACCGTGCTGGTGCGCGACATCGAGGAAATGGCGGCGCTCCCCTGGCACATGGTGGTGCTCGACGAAGCGCAGGCCGTGAAGAACGCGAGCGCGAAAGCGACCCATGCGGTCTGCCGGCTGCAGACGCGTCACCGGCTTTGCCTGTCGGGCACGCCGATCGAAAACAATCTGGGCGAACTGTGGTCGCTGTTCGCCTTCCTGATGCCGGGACTGCTCGGCCATCGCAAGAGTTTCACCAAGCGGTTCCGCACGCCGATCGAGAAAGGCGGCGACGTGGTCCGCCGCCGTCAGCTCGGCCTGCGCATCCGCCCCTTCATCCTGCGCCGCAGCAAGGCGTCGGTGGCGCCCGAGCTGCCGCCGAAGCACACCATCATGCGCCGCATTACGCTGGCGCCGGAGCAGCGCGAACTTTACGAGACCATCCGCGCCACCCTGCACGAACGGGTGAGGGAGGAAATCGCCGCGCACAGCCTGGCCCGCAGCCAGGTCGTCGTGCTCGATGCGCTGCTGAAACTGCGGCAGGTCTGTTGCGACCCGCGGCTGGTCAAGCTGCCGTCGGCGCGGCGCATCACGGCCTCGAGCAAACTCGAAGACCTGATGGACATGGTCCGCGAGATGATCGCCGAGGGACGGCGCATCCTGCTGTTCTCGCAGTTCACCTCGATGCTCGACCTGATGAAGCCGCAGCTCGCCGCTGCCGGCATTCCGTTCGTCGAGCTGCGCGGCGACACGCGCGACCGGGCGGCGCCGGTGCGGCGTTTCGAAGCGGGCGACGTGCCGCTGTTCCTGATCAGTCTGAAGGCCGGCGGGCGCGGGCTCAACCTGGTCGCCGCCGACACGGTAATTCATTACGATCCATGGTGGAATCCGGCCGTCGAGGACCAGGCCTCCGACCGCGCCCATCGGATCGGTCAGACGAAGTCGGTGTTCATCTACAAGCTGATCGCCGCCGATACGGTGGAAGAGCGCATTCTGGAATTGCAGGAACGCAAGGCAGCACTGGCGAATATCGCGTTCGGCGAGGATGGCGCGATATTGCCGGCGATGGCAGCCGAGGACATCGATTTCCTGTTCGGCCCGCTACCGGACGGGCCGGACGGACCGGCACGCGTGGGCTGACAGCCGGTTTCCGCAAGGGACGCGCTGGCCGGCGCGGAACGGTCGCGAAACTTCTGTTGTTGCCGTTGTCACGGCGGTGTCGTAATCGTGCATGTTGATCGGGGTTGGCAGCCCTGCATGAAAACCCGATCGGAAAGGAACCGGATAGCATGGCGACCAAGGGTGACACTCGGACACGCGCCCCGCGCGGGACGAAAAACGTTGCGCAGGCTTTCTTCGCGGCGCTCGACGGGCTTTCGGACGGCCAGCAGCCAGCCGTCGCCACGGCGGCGCTGTCCGCCATCCGCGATGCGTTGAAGGCGCGCCGCCTGAAGGCTCGCGAAGCCGCCGCCAGGGCCAAGGCGAAGGCCAAGGCAGCGACCCCCCGGCGCGCCAAGGCGGCGAAGCGCGCACCGGCCAAGAAAGCTGTGATGAAGAAGGCTCCGGCAAAGCGGGCCGTCAAGGCGTAGATCCGCGGTTTGCTCCTTACGGCCGCGCCCCTCGCATGGACCGGGTAGCGACGCGACGGCCTGATCTCGAAGCGCGTGACGAGATCGGCAACCGCGTCGCCGCCGGTATTACATGAAGCCGGCTATCGCGTGCGGAACATAGGGTTCCTCGAGCAGCGCGATCTCCTCGGCGGAGAGCTTCAGGGTCACCGCGGCCAGTGCGTCTTCGAGATGCTGAATCCTGGTCGCCCCGACGATCGGTGCGGTGATCACCGGCTTGGCCAGCAGCCAGGCCAGCGCTATCTGCGCGCGCGGCACGCCACGCTGCGCCGCGACCTGCGCCACCCGCTCGACGATCGTGCGTTCGTCATCGGTCGCTTTCGCCACCAGCCGCTGACCCATCGCGTCCTTCTCGGTGCGTGCCGTGGTGGTGCCCCAGTCCCTGGCGACGCGCCCCCGGGCGAGCGGGCTGTAGGGAATCACGCCGATCCCTTCGGCCGCGCACAGCGGCAGCATTTCGCGTTCCTCCTCACGATAGAGAAGGTTCACGCGGTTCTGCATGCTCACGAAACGGGTCCAGTCCCGGCGCTCGGCGATCGCCAGCGCCTTGGCGAACTGCCATGCATACATCGACGACGCGCCGATGTAGCGCGCCTTGCCCGCCTTGACGACGTCGT
>CAYWOW010000035.1:0-24468 GCA_964459005.1 uncultured Acetobacteraceae bacterium | reverse complement strand
CCGGCTTCGACGTCGACAAATGCCGGGTGATGGCCGACTGCCATGCCCCGGTCGACATCATCGGCACCGGCAGCTTCCTGCCCGAGGCCTGGCACGAGACCTACGCCACCGCCGATATCGTCGCCTACGATGGGGTGCCGATGGTCAAGCTCGGCCGCGAGTTTTTGCTGCGACGGAACGGGGCGCGTAAGCAGGCGACGCGTTGATCGTCACGGTTCGCGCGCCGCGCGAACCGCTCAGGCCGGCATTGCTCTAAAAATCCTTCTGGTCCTTCCGGTATTGATCGATGTGTGGCCCAGCCGGCAGTCCCTGATGCGGCAGGCCCACCGCCGTGTTATTGGCCATTCGCGCCAGGGGCATGTAGTCGGGGGCCGCTTTCTCGACGGCTGACGCGACGGCCTGAACGATGAGTAGCGCAACCAGCCCGGCGGGACTGCCGCCGCCTCCGCTGGCCTGAGGCGAATATTCCATCGTGCGGGTCTCGTTCCACAGTTCTTGACCCGAGCGGGCGTCGACCAGGCGGTAACTGATCGACACGGTCGTTGTTGTCGAAAGGACGACATATCGCGAATCCCAACGCTCGATCGTCACGTAGAGAACCGCGTCGGCGCCAAACATGGAGCCGAGGCTCCTGGAATCGCCGGCATGCACCAGATTTGCATCCGACAATCCGTCATCTTCGAGTACGCGCTTCACCAAATTCACTGGGAATACGTAGTAGCCGCGTTCCGCCAGTGGCAACGTAATCGTCGACAGATAGTAGTCTGGCGCAGTCACTTCAACGCTGCGGTTGATGGCTGGAACGACCAGGATGGACTTCGGGTCCGCCGCGCGAAAGGCAGCGTAGTCCTTTGCCGTCGGCGGATGAATGCAACCGGCTAGCAGCAGTGCGACGAACGGCGCGGCAAGACGAACAACACGGCCAGACATTGGCATGATCCTCTAGGAAGTCGGTTTGCCGGTTGCTACGGGTTGGTTGGTCGCCGCGGGTTGGATGTTCGCCCCATCGGTGGGCGGTTTGCCGTTGGCCAGACCGATCATCCGGTCCATCAGGACCGTCGATTCCGGCCACAGCCGCTTTTCCGCCTCGAACTGCACGATGGCGCCGCCGCCATTGCCGGCGGTCAGAAGCATGTAGCCATATTCAGCATGAACGCCTGGTGCGGTCCGGCCGGCGGCATCGCCATCGTGCACCACGAGGGCGAGTTGCTCCGTGTAGGCGGAGGCGGTCGCTGGATCCTTATAGAAATTGTAAAGCGAGGTATCGTACTTGTCCCACACGTAGTGGCTCTGCGGAACGCAGCCTGCGAGCAACAGGAGCGCCCCGATCGCTGTTGGTCGCATCATGGCCGTATGGCTCCCGCGGGCAACGTCAAGGTTTTAGTCGAACCGTCGCTGGCGAAGATTCGTTCGCTCATCAGCGTCTGTCCGTTTGCCGACACGGCGACCGCATGGGTGCCCGGTTCGATCCGGATGATCTGCGCAACACCACCGGCGCCGTAGACCTGGCCAGCAGCCAGTCCGTCAACCAGGACGATGGCGTCGGGGGGCGCGCCCTGGATCAGCAAACCGGGCCGTTCGTCCGTGGTTCGCACCTGCTCGACCGGATAGGAACAGGCCGTCATCCCGAGGCACAGGCCCAGGGCGGGAATCCACCATCGCATCAGCGGGCTCCTTTTTGTTCGGCAACGAACAGGCCGGCGGTCTTGCCACCCGTCAGGCTGCCGCTGACGATTTCGGTGATGGCCCCCTCGTTCGTCTCGCTGTCGCCGAACAGCTCCCGGACCTGGATGGTAGCCACCTGCGCCGGTGGCAGGTCGATGATGAAGCCGCTCTGCGGGCTGCGCACGCTGCCTCCTGCGCGCATCACCGCCAGTTCGTCGCCGACCTTGAGGCCTTGGCGCATTCCGCCGCTGATGATCACCTCGGCGCCTTGCAGCCGAAGGATATCGGCGCGCCACGGCCGCTCAGCCAGTTTGGTTACCAGCGCGTTCATCGCGTCGGACACCGCCGCCCCGATGGCCCTGTCGTTCAGCGTGCCGTCGTAGTCGGCGCGTGAGCCGAACCCGGCGACTTCTCCAGCTTCCGTCGATGCCTCGCCCGTGCCTGCCGTGGCGAAGAATGCCTGACCGGTACGGGCGTCGGCCAGGCGGATTTCGATCTTGGCTCGGGCGACCTGCCGTTTGGTCGCACTGAGGAAACCCGACTGGCCGGTGATGGAACGGCCGAACTCGGTGACGGAACCCAGGATCAGCGTATCGACGCCGATCAGGTTCGCCTGGCCCAGGATGGCCTGTTCTTGTTCGATCTTGCCCAGGTCCGGCCGCTCGAACACCAGGAACGCGCCGGATTCGACCAGGCGCGCGGCCAGCATATCGGAGGCTTGCTTGCCCAATGGATCGCCGCTGGCATCGGTGACGAAGGCCCGGCCATAGCGGGTTTCATTGGTAAAACGGCCGATGGCGATTTTCTGTTTCAGTCGCTTTGCGGCAGGTAGCGCCGCGGCGGCCTGCGCCTGACGCTGTTGCGCCTGGCTGACCGCGGATTCGACCTGCGGCGGCGGTGTCGTAACGGTTGCACAACCAGCCAGGATCAGCAGCGCGGCAAGGCAGGTTCCACGGGCACCTGGGCACCATAGCATGACTGCCATCACGCGGTTCTTCCTTACATTTGTTCGATCGGATTGCTAGGCCAACGGTTTTCGGGTGTCAATACGCGGCAGGAATTAAAACTGGCCGGCCGCGAGGAACTGCATCCCTACCCGCCGTCGGCGCGTGCCCCGGCGCCCCCACGCTGTCCGCGTTGCGCCCCGGCGGCCAAGACCCTAACCTTCCCCCATGCCGGACACGCTCAGGATCGCGCTCGCCCAGATCAACACGCACGTCGGCGCGGTGCGGGATAACCTTGCCCGCCTCCGCCGCGCCCGCGCCGAGGGTGCGGCCCTTGGCGCCGACCTGGTGGTCACCCCCGAACTCTCCGTCGCCGGCTACCCGCCCGAGGACCTCGTGCGCAAGCCGGCCTTCGTCGCGGCCTGCGAGGCCGCCATCGCCGAACTCGCGGCCGACACCGCCGACGGCGGCCCCGCGATCATCGTCGGCGGCCCCTGGCGCGACGGCGACCGGCTGTTCAACGCGGCCTGGCTGCTCGATGGCGGGACCGTCGCCGCCCGCCGCGCCAAGCACGAACTGCCCAACTACGGCGTGTTCGACGAGAAGCGCAACTTCGACGCCGGCCCCGCGCCCGGCCCCGTGAGCTTTCGCGGCTTTCGCCTCGGCCTGATGATCTGCGAGGACTGGTGGTTTCCGCCGGTGGCGGAAACTCTCGCCGAGAGCGGCGCGGAAATCCTGCTCTCCATCAACGGCAGCCCCTACGAAGCCGACAAGCAGCAGGCCCGCATCCAGCTTGCGGTCCGGCGGGTGGTGGAGACCGGGCTGCCCTTCGTGTTCTGCGCCCAGGTCTGCGGCCAGGACGAACTGGTCTTCGAGGGCGCCAGCTTCGCCCTCAACGCCGACCGCGCGCTCGCCGTGCAGATGCCGTTCTTCGCCGAATCGGTCACCCTCACCGAGTGGCGCCGCGACGGCGAGCGCCTGGTCTGCGCCCCGCAGCCGCTCACCCCCGAGCCGGAGCGGCTGGAGGGCATCTACCGCGCCATGATGCTCGGGCTGGCCGACTACGTGCGCAAGAACGGCTTTCCGGGCGTCATCCTCGGCCTGTCCGGCGGCATCGACAGCGCGCTCTCCGCCGCCGTCGCCGCCGACGCGCTCGGCCCCGACCGGGTGCGCGCCTTCATGATGCCGAGCCCCTACACCAGCCAGGACAGCCTGGACGACGCCGCGTCCTGCGCCGCCATGCTCGGCGTGGCCTGCGACACCCTGCCGATCACCCCGGCGATGGCGGCTTTTTCCGACGTGCTCGCCCCGGTCTTCGCCGGCCGGCAGGCCGACATCACCGAGGAGAACGTGCAGTCCCGCGCGCGCGGCCTCATCCTCATGGCGATCTCCAACAAGATCGGCTCCATGCTGCTGACCACGGGCAACAAGAGCGAAATGTCGGTCGGCTACGCCACCCTCTATGGCGACATGTGCGGCGGCTATTCGGTGCTCAAGGACGTCTACAAGACCGCCGTGTTCGCGCTGGCGCGCTGGCGCAACGCCAACCTGCCGGCTGGTGCGCTCGGCCCGGCCGGCCCGGTGATGCCGGAACGCGTGATCACCAAACCGCCGAGCGCTGAGCTGAAACCGAACCAGACCGACCAGGACACGCTGCCGCCCTACGCGGTGCTGGACGCCATCCTGGAGGGCCTGGTCGAGGGCGAGCAGAACGTCGATGCGCTGGTGGCGGCCGGGCACGACCGGGCCACCGTGCTGCGGGTCTGGCGCATGCTCGACCGCGCCGAGTACAAGCGCCGCCAGGCCCCGCCGGGCGTGAAAATCACCCCGCGCGCCTTCGGCCGCGACCGCCGCTATCCGATCACCAACGGTTTCACGGGGCTGGTGTCATGAGCGACCTGTTCGCCCCCGCCGGCGGCTGGCGCGTGCGCATCCTCGACCTGTCCGGCGCCGCCGGGGACAACGTGGTCGAGGAAATCCCCGGCTTTGCCACCCTCATGCAGGCCAACGCCTTCGCCCGCCGCTACGTCCGCGACAGCGTCGAGCGCTGCCGCGCCGCGGCCGGCGGCTCGGGCGCTGCGGTGCTCGCGGCCTGGTTCGCCTGGGGCGAGGACGCCGAAGTGGTGGACGCCGGCGAGCAGGGCTGGCGCAGCGCCGCCGAACTGAACGATTTCGCCGCCCGTCCCGCCGCGATCGAGGAGCGCGACTGGCGCGCGCTCGACCCGCGGCGCCACCACGAGCCCGATTTCCAATGACCGCGCCCGCCGCCCGGCTGCGGATGGCGGTCTCGCCGGCCAGCCCGCTGCACGTCGGACCCGCCCGGATCGTGCTGGCCAACTGGCTGCTGGCGCGCCGCCTCGGCGGGCATGTCAGCCTGCGCGTGGAGGATGGCGACCCGGGCCGCGACACCGCCGACGCGCAGGCCGCGCTCCGCCACGACCTCAGCTGGCTCGGCCTGGACTGGGACGAGCAGACCAGCCAGGCCGCGCAGTCCGAACGCTATGCCCGCGCCGCCGAAGCCCTGAAGGCCGCGGGCCGCCTCTATCCCTGCTTCGAATCCGAGGTCGAACTCAACGCCAAGCGCGTGCGACGTGTCCGCCAGGGCCAGCCGGCCACCTACGACCGCGCCATGCTGAAACTCACGCCCGCCCAGCGCGCGACCGCGGAGGCCGGCGGCAAGCGGCCGTACTGGCGCTTCCGCCTGTCCGATGGGCCGGTGACCTGGAACGACCGCGTCCTCGGGCCGCGCCGGGTCATGCTGCCCACTTTGTCCGACCCGGTGATGATCCGCGCCGACGGCACCCCGCTGGCCGCCTTCGCCGGCGCCATCGACGATTTCGAGGACGGCATCACCCATCTCGTCCGCGCCGAGGACCTGGTCAACACCACCGCGATCCAGCTCGACCTCGCCGCCGCCCTCGGCCACGATCCCGCCGCCATCGCGCTCGCCCACCTGCCGGCGGCGGCCGATGCCGACGGCGACCGGCTGTCGCGCCGCGCCGGCAATTTCTCGCTGCACGCGCTCCGCCAGCGCGGCGTCGAGCCGAACGCCCTGGCCGGCTACCTGGCCCGCCTGGGCAGCGCCGGCGAGCCGCACCCCAGCACGCCCGCCGAGCTTGCCGCCGGCTACAGCCTGGACGGTATCGGCCGGACCGCGCCGCGCTTCGACATCCGCCGCCTGCTGGCGGTCAACCGCCAGGCGCTCGCCCTGCTGCCCTTCGCCGGCGTCGCCGACCGGCTGCCGCACGGCACCACCGAGGCGTTCTGGCAGGCCGTGCGCGGCAGCCTCGATCTGCTGTCGGAGGCCCGCGGCTACTGGGAAGTGGTCGCCGGCACCATCGTCCCGCCCATCATCGAGGGGGAGGCGGAGTTCCTGCGCACCGCGCTCGACACCTTGCCGGCCGAACCGTGGGACGCGACGGTGTGGGCGACCTGGACCGAGGCCCTGAAACAGGCCACCGGCCGCGCCGGCAAAAGCCTCACCCTGCCGCTGCGCCTCGCCCTCACCGGCGAGGACCAGGGTCCCAACCTGCAGGCCCTGCTGCCTCTGATCGGCCGCCCCCGGGCGGCGCAACGGCTGGCGGTGGCGGCAAGCTGAGGCGGGTTAACCGCCGCGCTTCTTGTAGGCCGCCGCTTCGTCGGCGGAGGCGACGCCGTCGTGGGCGGCCGACCAGGCCACCGGGTTTTCCAGGAAGCGGTGCACTTCGGCCAGCGCGGCGTTGCCGAAGTAGGGGCGCTCGCGGCAGACTTCCAGCACGTCCCACCAGGTGCACAGGTGGTGCAGCTGGATGTCCATGCGGCTGAGCGTATCGAAGCTGCCCGGGAAGACGCCGTAGAAGAACACCACGAAGGTATGGTTCACGATCGCGCCGGCATCGCGCAGGGCCTGGCAGAACTGGATCTTGCTGGCGCCGTCGGTGGTGAGGTCCTCGACCAGCAGGGTTCGCATGCCCTCGTGGACATCCCCCTCGATCAGCGCATTCCGGCCAAACCCTTTCGCCTTCTTGCGCACGTAGGCCATCGGGGTCAGCATCCGGTCGGCGATCCAGGCGGCGAACGGGATGCCGGCGGTCTCCCCGCCGGCGACGACGTCGATGCTCTCGTAGCCGATGTGGCGGCCGATCTTCTCCACCCCAAGCTCGCAGACCTTGGCGCGGGCGCGCGGGAAGAAGATGATCCGCCGGCAGTCGATATAGACGGGCGACTTCCAGCCCGACGTCAGGGTATAGGGTTCCTCGGGTCGAAAATTGACAGCCTTGATCTCCAGCAGGATGCGCGCCGCGGTCAGCGCAGCGTCCCGGTCCCAATCCGTCGTATGCCCTCCGGTCATGTCCATCATTGCCATCGTTCATCTCCTGCCGAGCCCTCCCATTAGTCGCCCCTTGCCCGGGCGTCCACCGGCGTGAGCGACTTCCAGCCTGATGAGCAGGACCTGTCGGCGCCAGGCGCCGAGCGGGTCTGGGTGCTCGACGATCCGCGCGCCGGCACCGCGGCGCAGGCGATCGGCATCGCCGAGCGTCTGGGCGTGCCGTTCCGCCGCATTCCGCTGACCTGGAACTGGATGGCGCACGTCGCCGGCCTGGGGCGATGGGGTTCGTTGTTCGGTCTCGGCGCCTCGGCGCGGGCCGGCATGGTGGGCCGCTCGCTGGAGGCGGCGCCGCCGGCGCTGGTGATCTCGTCGGGCAGCCGGTCGGCGGCGGTGGCGCTGTGGCTGAAGGAGCGCTGGGGCTGCCGCATCGTCCACTGCATGCGCCCCGGCATCGGTGCCCTGCTGTGCATTCCGCAGTTCGACCTGCTGGTGATTCCGCACCACGACCGCCCGCCCAAGGGCGCCAACGTGCTGCCGGTGCTGGGGGCGCCGCACCGCGTCTCGCCGTTGATGCTGCGCCAGGCCGAGGCGGCATGGCGGGAACGGCTCGCGCATCTGCCGCATCCGCGGGTGGCGTTGCTGGTGGGTGGGCCGATCCATGGCACCGAGATGGTGCCGGCGCTGGCGCACCGGCTCGGCAAGACGGTGGCGCGGCTGGCCGCCGAGCGAGGCGGGGCGGTGCTGGCCACCACCAGCCGGCGCACCGGGACGGAGGCCACCGACGCGCTGGCGGCCGGCCTGTCGCGCGTGCTGCACGTGCTCTACCGCTGGGGCGAGCCGGGCGAGAACCCGTACCATGGTTTCCTGGCCAGCGCCGACGCGATCGTGGTCACCGCCGATTCGGTGTCGATGATCAGCGAGGCCTGCGCCACCGCGGTGCCGGTCCTGGTGGCGCTGCCCGAGATGGCCGGTTCGCGCCATCGCCGGCTGATCGCCACGCTGGAACGGGCGGGGCAGGTTCGGCTGCTCGGCGACGACCTGTCGCCCTGGCCGCGCGGCCACCTCGATGAGGCCGACCGCGTCGCCGCGGTGATCCGCCAGCGGTTTTCTTTGAACTAAGCACGCATTGCCGCGCTGCACCGCAAGCGTATTGACCCCGGCGGCCGCCCCGCCCACCCTGACCCCCCTGTGAGGGAGACGCCGAGGATGAGCAAGACCTATCGGATCGCCGTGATCCCGGGCGACGGGATCGGCAAGGAAACCGTGCCGGAGGGGCTGCGCGTGCTGGAAGCCGCCGCCACCCGCTTCGGTTTTTCGCTGCGCTGCGACCATTACGACTGGTCCTGCGAAACCTACCAGCGCACCGGCGCGATGATGCCCCCCGACGGGCTCGACCAGTTGCGCCAGTCGCAATCGGTCTTCCTCGGCGCCGTCGGCTGGCCCGGCGTGCCCGACCACATCTCGCTGTGGGGCCTGCTGATCCCGATCCGCCGCGGCTTCGACCAGTACGCGAACGTGCGGCCGTGCCGGCTGATGCCGGGGTCCCGGACCCCGCTCGCCGGCCGCACCGAGGCCGATATCAACTTCTACGTCGTGCGCGAGAACACCGAGGGCGAATACTCCAGCGCCGGCGGCCGCTCCTTCGAGGGCACGGACCGCGAATTCGTCAGCCAGATCACGGTCATGAGCCGCATCGGCGTCGACCGCATCCTCAAATACGCCTTCGAGCTCGCCCGCACCCGGCCGCGCAAGAAGGTCACCTCGGCGACCAAGTCCAACGGCATCACCTTCACCATGCCGTACTGGGACGAGCGCTTTAACCTCATGGCCAAGCGGTACCCGGACATCAAGACCGACCAGTTCCACATCGACATCCTGTGCGCGAACTTCGTCCAGCACCCGGACTGGTTCGACGTGGTGGTCGGCTCCAACCTGTTCGGCGATATCCTGTCCGACCTCGGCCCGGCGGTCGCCGGCTCGATCGGCATCGCGCCGTCGGCCAACATCAACCCCGAAGGCGTGCATCCCTCGATGTTCGAGCCGGTCCACGGCTCGGCCCCGGACATCGCCGGCCGCTTCATCTGCAACCCGATCGGCCAGGTCTGGTCCGGCGCGATGATGCTGGAGCACCTCGGCGAAAAGCCGGCCGCCGACGCCATCGTGGCGGCGATCGAGACGCTGCTGGGCGAGGGCGGACCGCGCACCCGCGACATGGGCGGCCAGGCCAGCACCCAGGAGGTCGGCAAGGCGCTGGCGGAAATCGTCGCACGGGCGTGATTGCCTGAGGCCGCGCACATCCCTAATACTGGCCCCCGCCGCGCCAGGCGGTGGGGAGCCGGATGTGCCGATGGAACGCGAGACCAGCCGGAGCGGACGCCGTTGCGAGCGCGCCGTGATCGCCGCCTATCGCGACCTGCGCGCGCTCGGCACCCACGACCTCGACGCCTTCAGCGCCTGCACCACGCTGTACCGCATCCACCACCCGGAAGCCTCGCTGAACGAGGCCCGCCGGCTGGTCGCGGAGTGGATCGACCACTACGTGGTGGGCGACGACAGCGGCCCGGCCCCGGATTGCGGTTGCCCCTGAACGGCTGGATCGCCGCCCTCGCCCTGGGCGCCGCCCTGGCGGCCGTCCCGGCCCGCGCCGCCGGACCCGAGGGAAACTGGCTCACCCAGGACCGCGACGGGGTGATCGAGATCGGCCCCTGCGACGGCGGCCTGTGCGGGCGCATCATCGGCATGCGCGAAACGCGGCGCCGGGACGGCGGCATCGCCACCGACCCGCAGGGACATCCGACGTGCGGATTGACCATCCTGCGCGCCGCGCCGGACGGACCCGGCCGCTGGTCCGGCCACATCGCCGATCCGGACACCGGCACCTCCTGGCACTGCACCCTGCGCGTCGACGCGGCGGACCACCTGCTGCTGCGCGGCTACGTGCTGCTGCCCCTGTTCGGGCGGACCCAGACCTGGACCCGCTACCCCGGACGGCTGGCGGCGGACTGCGCGATGGCGGATTAGCCGCGCGCCCAGTCGATCGCGGCCAGGGCCAGCGCGTCGATGGTATCGACCAGCGGCACCCCCAGCTCGTGCCATGGACCGGCCTGGATGCCGAGCGGGATCTCGGTGCAGCCTAGCACCACGGCCTCGGCGCCGCGGGCCGCCAGACCCCGCACCGCTTCGGCCAGCGGCTCGTACGCCTCGACCACCCGGTTCGCCTTCACGCGGGCGATCGCCGGGGTCACCAGCGACCCCATCGCCCCATCGGTCGGCACGATCACCCGCCACCCCAGGCGCTCCAGCCGGTCCTGGTACAGCCGCATGTGGAGCGTCCCCGCGGTGCCCATCACCCCCACCGTGCCGGACGGCGCCACCCGCCGAAGCTGCGCGGCCGCCGCGTCGACGATGTGCAGGATCGGCAATCCCACGCCGGTCATCTCGTCGTACCAGCCGTGCGCTGTGTTGCACGGGATCGCCACCGCGCCACAACCCGCCGCCTTCAACCCGCGCAAACCGCGCAGCAGCCAGGGCAACGGATCCTCGCCGCCGGACAACCGCCCGCGCGTGCGGTCCGGCACCCGCGGATCGGACCACAACACCGCCGGCACGTGATCCTGGTCACGCTCCGCCGGGGTCAACAACGTCAGCCTGGCCATGAACTGCGCACTGGCCAGCGGACCCATGCCACCCAGAACACCCAATACCCTGTCGGTCATCCCCCCATCCTGCGCCAACCGGGTGCCCATGCAAGCCTCGGCGAAAGGAAGCAAGTCAGACCGTGGTTCCGTAGTGATGCCCACGCCGCCAGGCCCAGTCGTCGATGTCGATGACGCGCGGCCGGTACCCGCGGCAGAAGCCAGGACTCGGTCACGGACATATCGCAAAGTCGGAGCGTGCGTCTAGGGAAACGCCACGCGCGGCACCGGCAGAATTTTGGCTCGCGAGAAGATGTACCGCATGGAAGTGCCTTTGATGCGGCGGTCCGACTGCGTCGCGCTGGTCATAGTCAGAGAAGCCAAGCCATTCGTTGCCGCAGCTATCGCTGAATACGAGCTCCTCGCCGGGACCGAATCCGAATGTCTCGTTGGACACCACCAGCGGGTTTGCCGTGCTCTTGACGTATGGCCCCGTCACCTTGCTGCTGGTCGCATAGCCGATACCATAACGCGGCGTCTGGAACAGATTGCCGGAGTAGAACAGGTAATACGTGCCGTGCCGTTTCATCAAGAAAGGCGCTTCGACATTCATGCCTTCCCACGGTGCATCGTTGGTGATCAGCACGGTGGCGGGGCCGGCGATCTGCAGCCCGTCCGCCGTCAATCGATTGAGATTGATCGTGGGCTGGTACTCGCGCATGCGGCCGCCGAGCTTCCACGACAGATATAGGGTTCCGTCGTCATCCAAAAACGGCGCGGGATCGATGGCTTCTCTGCCGTGCACACAGATCAACGGGGTTTGCCCGGGCGATTGATACGGACCGAGGGCGTTGCCGGAGGTCGCTACCCCAATGCAATGCGTGCCGTTCTCGCTCGGCGTTCGTGCGGAAAAGTACAGCAGAAACCTGTCCTTTCCCGTGGCTGCATCGGTGAGTCTTATCATCTGGGGGCGCCAGGTCTGACCTTTCTGGGCCCAGACCGGAAGCACCGGCAAAGCGTCTCCCTGACTGATCCAGTCGTCTTTATTAAATTTCTGGTTCACAAATAGCGGGATGTTCAAACCGTGGTCGCTGGCAGTCCCCAGCACGTACCCGTGCTGCTTGTCGTGGTAGATGAATACGCCGGTGATCTGTCTGTCCTGCATGACGCGGATGTCGGCCATCGCCTCCGGAACAAGAAAATGCACAGCGATCATCACGATTGCGACGTGAAACACGCCTCGCAACATCTGACGCATAAGCGCCGCACCGTTGAGCAGCGATGATTTCAAAAGCCCCAGCTCGCTGCGCCAATGAGCCAGAAGGTATTTCTGCACGTCGCCCTCATTCGAAAAGGCCCGCCGCCTTGCCACAGCGGGCGTGCAATCCCTTGACGGTCATCGTCTTCCCAGGCTGTACCGTGTCGTGATCTTATCCGGCATTCACCCGATGAAGGGCCAATCTGGCCGCCACGAAGGAACCATAGCCAGCGGCCTGGGCTTTCTGCAACAGCTATACCGCCAGGATGACACCAGCGGCCGCGCCGATTGATCGGTGATCGCAGCCTTAACTGAGGATCCGGCCCAGTAATACCGCGACTGCGGGGCCGAGCCTGCGATGCTCGAGCTGATAGAGAAAACCGACACCGCGCGGACCGTTTGGGCGGTGAAGGCGATCCGGCTGTTGTGACGTTGCTGGCCAGGATGGCGGTCAGGTCCAGAGCGCTTCACTCGTCGCCCTCAACCTCTTCCTCGATATCCGGATATTGCTCGGGTGCCGCTACCACAGAGGCGACCACCCTCGGGCAGCTGGTTTTCGGCACCATGTCGCCAAGCCCAACGAACTCCACTTTGAACCGCCACTCATCACCGTAGTCATACAGGAACGTCAGCTTGCTTCCGATCCGCCGCAATGCATCGCCGACAGTCGTGCTATCGACGCTGCGAGAATTTCTGCCCGCCTCCGTGTCAGCGAAGAGTTCATAGCGAAGCGATGAATCGTAAATGTGGCCCGTGATCTTGCTGAAGAAGCCGAAAGCGGGGTCAAAATCGAAGCTGAATGCCCGAACGATAGCTTCGGCAAGTCTGTAGAGAGAGGCAATGCTGGCGATTTTTATCTCGCGATAGACCCGGGGCTTAAGCGTGACGCGAAGCGGAGTGGGTGCAACAGACAGACCGGTTTAGTATTCACAAATTTCCATTCCCCATTTTTCCGTAGCCGCATTATACAGGATTACGAAACCATTGGCTACGGCCGATGGAATCAATTGCCCGTCATCTCGGCGCAGGTCTTGACATTTTATGTTTTGCAGCCGGATGCCCGAATGGGTCCGATGGACTGGTGTAGTATGTCGGAAAAAAGCCTTGCCAGGTTCACGTAATCGTGATAGCCGCACCATTGAGTTTATCAGGCGAGTTGACCTTGGCGCAGACGGAGTTAATATGGTTTCCTATGAAACGTTACTGGACGCGCGTGAGCCACGCGACCAGACGAAGCCAGAGCGGGTCGAGCGGCAAAATCAGCAAGCACCGCTCAGTGGGGCCGTTGTGGCGGCGCAGCCGGATCAGCCTGTTGCGCGCGGACGAATGCCACTTTTAACCTTGAGCACTTTGCTCAGCGCTTCGGACGCGTCAAGGACTTCGCCGGAGATACCAACTATCACGACTGGACGTTCTGGACCTACGCGCGACGTGCTGCTCTTATTTTGGTACTAACATAGATAAGAACGAGGAAATCGCAGTGACTAATCAAAATGCTAAAGCAATAGTATCAGGCTCACAAGCAACAACTGATCTTAATAACAGTTTTTCTTTTATTGACTATTGGAGTCCTCCTGCTTCTTGGGATGCAACCCCATATATCACATCTATTCCGGAAACAAATACGTTGAGCTTCGCGGATGGACCGGCATTGTCGAAGCATAGCGCAACGACCCGCGCGACCGCGACGACTAGCACGCCAAAACTCACTTGGTTGTTTGGTCCAAATGATCAAGCAATAGCATCTAATCGGCAAGCATCTGCCGATCTTATTGGTAGTTCTCCTTTTATCGAATACTCGTCCTCTTGGAGTCCTCCCGCTGCTTGGGATGCAAATACATTTACATGTTTTACTTCTCTTCTAGGTCTTGAGTCATGGGAAATAACAGGAAATTATTGTAAATATGTTATGTATGATGACGAAGATTGGCAATTTACGCCAATAAATGATCAACAAAATCCAGCGGGGTGCATTAAGATGGCAGCAGAAATGGTCCATCAAGAAGGAATGAAATTCATTTCTGCGCCTGGGATCGATATTGTAAATGCACTTGATCCAAGTAATACAAACAAATATGCTGAATATCTTAAACTTAATATTCCTGCTATGGCAGCGAAATATGCTGATGTTTTTGTGATCCAAGCACAACTATTGGAAAACGTTCCTGCTGCTTATACAAGTTTTGTTCAAAGTGCAGTGACGGAGGCACGGGCAGCCAATCCTCATGTTGAAATTCTAGCTGGACTTACTACACAAGTTAATGGAGTGACTGTAGACCCCAACACAATCCTGGCAGACATCAACGCTACACGAGGATCGGTATCTGGATATTGGTTTAATATTCCAACACCCGGGAGTGCTTGTGATCCTAGTTGTACTGCTTTTACTCCGAACATTGCAATTTCAGTAATACATGCATTAGGATAGAGATTGAATTTTGCTCCCCTGCAATCAAGCAATTTTCCAATCCAAGCAACGCTCACCAATGGCTTCTCCCCGATTTGCGGATCCTGCCATTTTTGATGCGACCTAGTCTTCTTCTGCCAGTGCTGCGGGAGCGGCCGGACGCTTCATCACGACGAAGCCGCTGCGCTCGAGATGCGCCACCATCAGGCAGCGCCGTGGCGCGTGCCAGAGATGCAGAAACGACGACAAGCGAGAGTGCCGCCACTGAATTCAACCACCGCATGTCACACTCCTGTTCGCGGCTTCATCCGGGATTCGTCGGGTGGTCCGAAAGACCCGGCAACGGCGCGTAGGCCATCAACGCACGTGGTGAGGCAATCGCCACAAAACGACGAGTGGGCGGTCCAGCGCGCCCACTACATGACGCTGGAAACCATTGCCCGCTCGGCGATAATCCCCTCGTCAGCTTGCCGCCGTTGGCAGTCTGACCGGGCGGCTCAACCCGTCCAGGCGCATCGCTCCTACACCACGCCCAGGGACACCACCAATACCAAGTCCGGCTGATCGCGGAAGAGTTGCGATCAGCCGGACTTGGTATCAGGCCATTGCACAAACCGGTGCCAGCGTGCTCATTTCCTGCCGACACGACGGATCACTTCAATCGCGATGTCCGGACGATACTCGGTGATGCCCGGGGAATATTCGTTCCGCGTTGGGATATTTAACCAATACCCATCGACAATGTCGCACGTGGCGGCGATGGCACGGAGAAGATCGTCGGTGATTACGCGCCGGCCAAGCGGATTGGTGCTGATCCCGGCGATGAGCTCCACACCCGGATTTGCTCGTCGGGCCTGCTCTGCCGCTCGCTGGATGAAATTCGTGCACACTTCGCTGTTGCGCAACGCGCGTTGCGCCTGAATTACGTAGGCGTCAGCATACCTCGCGGCGTCAGTGGCAATCCCGAGCTGCAGATAGGCATCAAAGATTTCGGCGTCGCTCTTTCCGGTTTCGGGTGCCATCACCTTGACAAGGTTGGCGGAGGGCGACGTGAGGAACAGCATGCCGCGCGCATGCACGAGATCGGCGGCCCGTTTTACGTAGTCGGCCGGATTTAGCTGCTCGTCTTCCGGCGTGAACGCCCATTTCTCGTAATCGTATAGGATCCCCTTCACGTCGTGGGCGAGCGTGTGCTGCTCGAGCGCAGCTTTGATTGCACCAAAGCTTTGGAAGGGGGTGATGGGGATTGCATTCCAACTCGGCGGGATAACAAAGAGGTCGTGGGATTTCCTCAAGACGTAAGGCCGCGTGTTGTCGAGCAGATGCGACGCCTTATCATCAGCGGCAACGGCCGCAACGCCTGGTCCCCTATGAAACATCCAGCGCAACGGTTTATCCATGGCGGCACGCCCACGCTCGCAACCTACCGCCGACACCGTGACGATCGCGAGTGCCAATCACCACCGCGAATACGAAGCCTGCGACATGACTTCGCATCCTATCACCTCTCATATGCAATCCCGGTCATCAGCCCTGACCGGCTAACGTCAGGTGATCGGTGGTGGTCCTGACCTCCGTCATTGGCCTGTGCGAGCCATCGCTGAAGCCCCTGATTAGTAGGGCGGCCGAGCCGTCCGCACGCGCGTTGCGACCACCGCGTCGAGTACTGCATCGCCGTCATAGCCGATCGCTTTCGCAAGCAGCTCTCGCAAAACCTCTCTCTCACCGAACAAGTCGTCGTAGTAAATGATCGGAACGCCATGCCGCTCGGCGTCCGTCACGATGTGGCGATAGATCACGCGAAACGCCTCGACCGCACGAGCGGGCGTGCTCTCAGCGTGCAAGTCATAGCCGTGGTATACCAACGAATGCCATGCGTGTTCGTAAAACGACCAGACGCGCGCGCGGGCGGGCGGAAACGAATCCGCCTCCGGCCGGAGAAAAGCAAACACCCGAAAATGCCGAAGGAACGCTTCGAGCTTGAAGGCGCTCTGGCATTCTTTCGTGAACGTATAGTTCTCTCTCCCCCACGTCGCAACAATATCGTCATCGATATCCGCGGATCCCGCCGATGCGATATTCCTATAGCAGCTGACAAGTTCGCTGCCGAAATTGCGGCGTAAGATAATTTCATGCTTCATGTTGCAGACAGGATTGAAGAACTCTTTTTCGTAGTAGCGGCAACCAGGCAAAGACTTGCCAAGCAGATTCGCGAACCATGTCGAACCGCTGTTGGGCATGGTCAACATCAATAATGGCTTCGTCCAGTCCATTGAACACCCCCTAGGCAGAATCCAGGACAAACCTTAGGCGGCAGCCCCCGCCTTGTCCATATCGAATCCGCTTCACCGGGGAGGCACGGTCATCGGGCGGCAGCGAGCCAGCCCTCCGCGTGCTTCAGTGATTGGTTGATTACCTGGTGCATGTCTAAGTACTGGTACGTCCCGCAGCGGCCGATGAAGCTCATGTTTCGCAAATCAGCGGCCATCTCCCGATACCGCTCGTACAGTGCCACGAACCGGCCGTCTGCGGTTTTCACCGGATAGTAGCGTTCCATCGCATTCTCGCGATAGTCGCATGGCTCCTCGATCGTGAGCGTGCGACGGCCGGTTTTCTGCCGGACGTGACACGGCAACAGGTGCCACGATGTTTCTCGGGTGTAAGGCCGGGAATCGGTGTAATTGATCACTGCCGCTCCCTCCAGGCGCCAGGACTGAACGTGCCGCCGATGAAATCGGATCGAGCGATACGGTAACTCCCCCAGATTATATCCAAAATACTCATCAATTGGCATCGAGTTGAATACATGCCGGTAACCGGCTTCCATGCCGTGTACGTAGCTGGTCGAGAGATGCACCCTTATGCCGGAATGGTCTAAAATCCGCTCGAACAGTTTGGTGTAGCCGCCCCGCGGCATGAATTGGAATTTATCGTTTGGGAAGTAACGATCCTCGGTATCGTATCGAATTGGCAGACGACGAACGACGGACACGTCTAAATCTTCCAGATCCAATGTCCACATCTTGCGGGTGTATGGCCGGAAAAGCAGGTCGGTAATCTCGCGGCCGAGGTGGGCGTACAGGTATTCAGCAGCATTAGCCGGCGCCGCCACAGGTATGCCAATTCGTGCCAGGAAATCTTGGACATCTCGATCAGTCTCAAGCGAGATGCCATACATTTCATTAATGGTATGGCGGTTTACCGGCAGCGGAACCAGGCGCCCGTCGGGGAGTTGCGCTTGCACGCGGTGTTCATAAGGTATCCATGTGCCGAAGCGCTGCACCCACTCAACGACACGGGCGTTGTTTGTGTGGAACAAATGAGGACCATACACATGCACCAGCACGCCGGTAACATCGATCTCGTCGTAGGCGTTGCCAGCTATGTGCGGGCGCCGGTCAATGACATCGACGAGACAACCAGCTTCCGCGAGAGTCCGCGCGTGAACCGCGCCGGCAAAACCAGCCCCCACCACGAGAATGCGGGAAGCGGCCACGTTCAGGCCCGGCATCGAGCACGTTGCCGCGGGAGACTGTCGCGCGGCGAGCAGAATGCCGGGTTCGCTCCGTAGCGTCGGCCCCTCAGCCCTGGGGCAATTCGGTTGGCGCCCACCATCATGCGAGATCTCCCGTCCTGCTCACCATGTTGGCCGTGGCGGGTTCTGCGTGCGATCATCACCCGTCATGTATGGCCCGTATCCGATAGCCTCGGGTCAACCCGAACACGATGACCACCATCAACGGGAACAACAGCAAAATCCAAAACCAGTGGGTCTCGAACGGACTGCTCCGGGACATTGGAACGGGAGGGGGGCGGCACCAACTGCCCGCCGGGCCTTCCAGTGGCAGGTTCACCGGATGGCCGGTTGGGCCCAGGGCCAAGGGATCCGCGCTCCCCCGTGCATTGAAGGTGAACACGTCCCGGGGAAATTGCGTCGCCGCGACGCTTCTCGCCTGGGCGCCCCAAAACTGCCCACCGGCCTGCAACTGCGTCTCCACCTCGTCGTCGCTACATGTCGGCAAAATCCCCCCCCAAGGCCGCGGCCTTGGGGTCGGCCGCATCGGGCCGCGGCTCATGCCTGGTCCGCTGGCGCCGTTCGAGACGGCACTATGGATCGCCGACGTCACGAAGCGGTCGGAACCCTGCCGCCCCGGGCGCCCAAGCAAATTCAACCCGATGACCTGATTCATATTCGGGTTGAGCGATCCTGTCGCAAACCACATGTTTGGGAGGGGCGCGCCTTGAGGCGCAATGAAATTGCCGCAGAG
The DNA here is from genome assembly GCA_964459005.1 of uncultured Acetobacteraceae bacterium. Taxonomy (GTDB): domain Bacteria; phylum Pseudomonadota; class Alphaproteobacteria; order Acetobacterales; family Acetobacteraceae; genus Rhodovastum. The sequence goes on along the minus strand of CAYWOW010000035.1, from coordinate 5,982 downwards.
GCCGCGCTTCTCCGGGCAGGCCCGCGGTTCGCCCGCCATCGGCCTGTCGCGCAGGTGCGGCATGCCGACAATCCGGTCGTCGGAACGGATGTCTTGCGCGTGCGCTGGTGGAAAGATATCGCCGAGATACGCTGGCAGGAGAACGATGCCGGCGAGCACGAGCGCGGGCCGACGCAGCAACCTGCGGGCGCTGCATGCACACCGCCGCGCTGCGTGCGCCACCCTCACCACCACGGGCTTTCGTTCCAAACGTGGTCCGGAACATAGTAGTGCTGGGCGCCGATCCGAAACAATTCGGACATCTCGGCACACATTTTCGGAATCATCCAATAAATCAAATAGAACGGATACAACGGAACGAGCCAGAAGTTCACCGGCGTCGGCGTGCCGCAGATATCCCGCGCGATTAGCAATCTGGTCGCTACCGACGCGACCGTCAGCCAATAGAGGAAGCCGATGAGATGGGGCACGGTCAGAGGCCCATATTCGGCGACCAGGATCACCATCGCGATCCCCACCAGCCAGTTCATCGTCGTCCGACCGGCCAGCAGCCGCAAGATCACCGCCGCAGTGGCCAACCCGAATCGGCCCAGCACGAAGAACTCGCGGTGCTTGCTGAGCCGGATCTTCACCGAGTTGCGGGACCAGCGCATGCGCTGGCTCCAGAGATGGTGCCGGGTGACCGGAGCGGCGGTGTGGACCACCGCGTCGAACGAGAAGGACAGCCGCCATCCCTGCTTGCGCACCATCTGGCTCATGTCCGTGTCATCGCCAAGGCCGGTATCATAGCCAAAGAGGCGGTGCAGGATCTCGGCCCGGAACATCCCACCCATACCCGGTATAACAGGGATGAGGTTCATACTGGCAAGGATGCGCTTGTTGAGCGAAAACCGCATGGCATATTCGAGTTCCTGAAAGCGAGTGATCAGGCTGGCCGGCATGTTCATCAGGCGGATATTGCCGGCGACGGCACCCACACGCGGGTCGGCAAATGGCAGCAGCCAGTGCTGGATGGTCCCATACTGGATCACGCTATCGGCATCGGTGACCGCGATGAACTCGCCGCGCGCCATTCGGATGGCGATATTCAGCGAACTCGCCTTGCCGTTGCGGCGCGGCGACGGGAAGATCCGCACGCGGTTGCCATCCTTGCTGGTGCCTGTGGCGGCAAGGGCGGCACGCCGGGCGATGGCCACGCTGTCGTCGGTCGAGTTGTCATCGACGAATATGACTTCGAGGTTCCTGTAGCCGCACAGCAGCGCGCTACGGATGCACTGCCCGATGGTGGCCGACTCGTTGCGCCCGGCGATCACGACCGAGACCAGCGGCTCGGCCTGCATGGGCCGCGCCGGAAGCGGCGGGCGTATCGCCGCAGGGTTCACGAGATAGACGAACCAGCAGATGAGCGCGGGAAGCAGGATAATAATGAACATCAGGGTGAACAGCAGCCAAAACTCAGGGTCAAACGACGTCATCAGCTCGCCCAGGCCGCGAACAAACCCGAGGTTCACCATCGGGTCGAATATCGACAGAAAAAAGTGGAGATATCCGCTCATGCCTATCGCACCAGCGTGTTGCGGCCGGCAACAAACTGCGCCAGTTGCTGCGGCGTGGTGATTTCGACGGTTGTCAGGCTGAACGGCGACTGCGATCCGAGTGCCGTCAGTATGCTCTGCCGCAACGCCTCAGCCGCGCGCCGCTTGGTCTGCGGCAGGATCACAATGAAGCGTGCGTCGGCCAACTGCCCGACCAGATCGACGTCCCGCACCGCAGCGCGCAAACGGATCAACCATTGCGTGAGAGAATCATCGCCGAGCCGATCCAATGCCGACGGCACGCAGTCAACCTCCAGGACCGCAAAAACGCTGCTGAATTCCTCCACGCACTTCATGTAGTGATTGAGGAACTCGAGCGTCACGGTCCGGTGATACACCGGCGCGTCGGTGATCGAAACGACTTCATCGTGGTCGTCGAGCAATGATCCGCGGCGGATCGCTGCCGCGCCGCGCGATGTCAGGGTGTAGCTGAACAATTCCGTGCTGACCAGATTCTCGGCCGGAATGTGCTCACCGCAGGTGAAGCAGACTGCCTCGACCGGCGGGTTCTCCGAGATAACACCACAGCCTCGGCAGACGAACGCCCTGCCCAGACGGTCATACTGGGTACCGAGGTGGTACATCTTGCCGTTGCATTTGGGGCAGACATAGCCGCCATCCTTGGCTATCACGAACTCGGAGGGTATGCCGACATACCCGCAGCGGAAGTGATGCAGCAGCCCCTCGACGGTAAGGTGCGCCCGCCGGCAGTTGGGGCAGATCTCCCGTACGTTCAGGTGATGACTGTCGCATTTCGGGCAGAGGCTGACCCGCTCGAAGAAACGCGCTTCGAGATAGTTGCGCCGGGCAAGGATGGTCAAATCCCGTTCGCTGTCGTCGCCCAGCGAAGTGTAGGCGTAGCCGTACTCGGCCTCCGGCTCGGCGTCCGGCCTGACGGTTCCGCCGGCCAGCGAGATCTTTCTAAGCAGATTGAGACGCCGCTCCTCCGCGGCCACGCCGGTGGTTTCGTCGGCAGTGCCGGCGGTGGCTTCAGCCGCCCGGGTTCTGGTTCCTCTCATCGGTCCTTCAGCGGTTGTGCATCACTGGGTTCAATGAACGGCAACAGACTGGCGAGATGGCGATGCAGCCACTGCCAGGCGTCCGGACCTCGCGAGCGCGAGGCCGAAAGTTGCGCCCAGGCGAACAGCTTGTCGCGCTGCGCCTCGGTCAGGTTGGTAAAATCGAGCCGCACCGGGGCGTATTGCGACCATTTCTCCTCCTGCCAGAAATACCGGGTGAGACTGCTCGGGAGGGCTGACAACTCAGGGTAGAAGTCCGTCAACGTGGCGGTCACCGGCTGGTCGAGTCCGCCGATGGTGAGCTCGAAGGATTCCCCACGGACCAGTTTCGAGATATCGCCCGGATTGAAGAACACCACGGCGTAGGTGTCATTGGGACTGAACAGGCTGAAGATCGGGGTGCGCGCCGCGATCACCTCGCCGGGCCGGGCGGTGCATTCCGTCACGATCCCGTCGGTCGGCGCGGTAAGGAAGAAATGGCCGGTTAGCTCCGGCGAGTCGATGAAGCTGGCGATGCGCTTGTCCAGGACTTCGGCGTCGAGTTCGTCCCTTTTCTTGTCCGCCAGTTTGGTTTCGTAGACGAATTCGGCCGCGCTCACGTCGGCGTCGGCGCGGGCGACGGCGGCTTTGGTTTGCTCCCAAACCAGGACTGCGACATATTGCTGCCTCACCAACAGGTCCTCCGCCTTGAGGACGGCGACCTGCTGCTGGTAGAGTGCCAGTTGCGCCTCGACCAGCTTTTGCGCCGCCGCGGCTTCACGGTCGGCGATGTTGATTTCGGCGCGCGCCTGCGTGAGCTGCAGCTGGAGCTGCTGCAATTGCTGGGCGGCGGCCTCGGCGGTATTCTCGTTGCGGAATTCGGCGATCTGCTGGCCCTGTTTGACATGGTCCAGGCAGTTAACGAGCAAACGGTCCAGGCGCGCCTCCACGATCGGGGATATCGCGGTGAGCTGGCCGGCGACGATGCCGTTGCCCCTGATCCAGACCCGGTCGGCGGTAAATGCAATGACAACTAACATGATGATCAGGTACAGGATGATGCGGGGGCTGATCCACCACAGCCGCCGTCTGGAACCCGATCTTACCGGTGGAAGCATTGGCGCCGATACGTATGTCTGCTTACAGGTTTAATCATTCTGACCGTACACACTGCTAGTGTTTTGCAAATTGTCGCTTATCATCTTGCACTCCCATTGGCTTTTTGTACTCCCATTGGCTTTCTTGTTGCAATCGCTTTGTAGGCTCTGATGCACGCGCGTTGGGTTTTGGTCAAGCGGAATTCACCTTCACCGACCGGCCACGGAGGTCGCTGTTCCGGATCCCATGACCAACATCGACGAAAGAGATGCGCGCCGTATGAGCAGTGGAAGTGATCAACGCAATTTCCACCCGCGTCACGTTGGCCCGCCCGGCACGTTTGGTCCGACAGCCCCCAGAACCTATACATCGGGACCGCTCGAACTAACGCTACGATAAGCTTTTGGTTTTTGCCGTGCAAGGTCAGAGTAGGTAATAGGACGGTGAAGAATAAAGCTGGCGGCACCGGTAAGTTCGCCGGCATCCTGGAAGCGCCGAGTGCGCGGTGATCCCTGGCCCGCCAATCAAATGGACGACCCGCTGGACCGGCGTGTGGCCTGCTGCCGGTTCGGCGGACACCGAGTTTAGGTGCCACGATGCAACCGGAGGTGTCCGATGGGGCGCAGGCGGCACGGGATCTCGATGTGCATGAGAACGTGCTGCGCAAATGGGCGCGCGATGTTGCGGCCGGCCTTCCGAGGTTCATCGACAAGGTCTACAATACGAAAAGGTTGCATTCTGCGCTCGGCTATCTCAGCCCCGCGCAATTCGAGGACCAATACGCCCAGCAGGGGGTCGAAGCAGCAGCTTGATTCTGTCCACCCTCTGGGGCGCACTCCAAAACAAAATTGCACTCCGGTTCACAGCGGCATTCTCAGCGTGTTCGCGAGTTCGGTAAAAGCGGGTCCAGGGCGGAACCCTGGCCTTCCTTCCTTTCACGGAGACAGGCATGGGATTCGAGTTGCAGGGGCACCGGGGTGCCAGGGGGTTGTTTCCCGAGAACACGGTTCGCGGGTTTGTGGCGACCGTGGCGTTGGGGGTGGACGCGATCGAGCTGGATGTCGCGGTGACGGCGGATGGGGTGCCGGTGGTTTTCCATGATGTGGCCTTGCAGGGCGACATCGTGCGCGGTCCGGACGGGGCCTGGCTGGCCGGGGAGGGGCCGTTGATCCGCTCGCTGACGCTGGCCGGGTTGGCGCGGTTCGATGTCGGACGGTTGCGGCCGGGCAGCGCCTATGCGGCGGCGTATGCGGCGCAGGTGCCGTGCGACGGGGCGCGGGTGCCGACGTTGCGGGAGACCTTTGACGCCACCGGTTCGGTGCGCATCGACGCCGAGTTGAAGACGGAGCCGGCCCGTCCGGAGGCGACGGTGTCGCCAGCGGAGATGGCGGACCTGGTGCTGGCGGTGGCGGGCGAGGCGTTGGGCCGGTTGGATGTGCGCTCGTTCGACTGGCGTGGCTTGCGCCATGTGCGGGCGCGGCGTCCCGGGTTGGGGCTGACGTTCCTGACCAACGCCGCGACGGTGGCGGAGGCCGCGTTGTGGTGGGACGGCCCGACCCCGGGCGACTTTGGCGGCTCGGTGCCGCGCGCGGTGGCGGCGGAGATGGCGGGGGCGTGCTGGGCGCCGGGTTATCGCGATCTCGAGCTGGCGCAGGTGCGGGAGGCGCAGGCGCTGGGGTTGCGGGTGGTGCCCTGGACGGTGAACGACCCCGCCGACATGGCGCGGTTCATCGCCTGGGGGGTGGACGGCATTTGCACCGATCGTCCTGATCTGGCGCGGCAGGTGATGGCGAGGGTGGGATTGCCGCTGCCACCGGCCGGCCGTTGCGGGGAACGGTCGGCGAGCGGCTCGCCGGATTAGAGGAAGTTGGCGCGGGCGTTGGCGCGGGCGAGCAGGGCTTGCAGCCGGGGATCGTCGTAGGCGTCTTCGGCGGTGAGGGTGTCCATCGGCACGAAGTATTCGTGGGGATGGGGAACCTGTGACTCAGCGAACCCTTGGTAGTGGTTGCGCTTGAGCGCGTACATCACGCGGATGTCGCGGACGGGCAGGCTGAGCGGCAGGGTCGGTTGATGGCGCAGCACGCCGGTTGCCTGCCAGCGCGGCGTCGGGTCGTTGGTGGTGACCGGGGCGAGCAGCCAGGGTACCGGGCAGACCGCCAGCAGCGAGTGGGTCGAGGGGGCGAAGCGGGAGCGCTTGTCGAGCAGGTTTGGCAGGGAGCTGCACGCCTCGATGGCCAGGATATCGACGAAGGGTTCGTCGGGGGTGCCGCTGAAGTTCAGCCACAGTCCAT
>CAYWOW010000034.1:0-25176 GCA_964459005.1 uncultured Acetobacteraceae bacterium | reverse complement strand
GGCCGGCAGCAGCCGCAGCGCGCGAAACCACGCCAGATAGCCCACGCACAACCCGACGCCCACGATGTAGAGCGCCATCAGCCAGCCGCGCAGGCCGATATGCACGCCGTCCCAGCGGTCGAACAGCGCCGCCCCGAGGACCAGCGGCACCGAGCCGAACACGATCTGCCAGGCCAGCGAGGACAGCGGCGCCATGCCGGGCGACCGGCGCTTGGTCAGCACCGTGCCGAAGGCGAACAGCACCGCCGTGCCCAGGATGCAGGCGTAGCCCGGCAGCTTGTTGACGCCGCCGCCGGATGCCGCCAGCGCCGGCGCCAGCAGGATCGCCACCCCGGCGAGCCCCATCGCCAGTCCGGTCAGGCGTGGTGCCGTCGGCCGTTCGCCGAGCACCGGCCAGGCCAGCATCGAAGCCCAGATCGGCATGGTGTAGGCCACGATCGCCGCCTCCGAGGCGTTCAGCCACAGCAGCGACAGCGTGCCCAGCCCGACGAAGGGGGTGATGTTGAGCAGGCCGGCCAGCGCCAGCCGGCCCCATTGCGCCCGACCCCGCGGGCGGATCGCCTCGCCGCGCGCCAGCGCCAGGCCCAGCAGCAGCGCGACCCCGGCGGCGCTGGTGACCACGCGGAAGCTGAAGACCGGCCAGTCGATGAGGGCCACCTTCATCACCGGCCAGGCCAGCCCCCAGCTGGTGGCGGTGAGCGTAACCCAAAGCAGCCCCTGAGCCCGCGCCGGAATGCCGCGCGGGCTCATGCCTCAGTGCACATACACGCGGACCTCGCGCACCGGGTTGCCGGAGTCGCCGCGCAGGCCGAGGTGAAGCCGCTCGGGCGGCACGCCGACGGTGGCCAGCACGTTGGCGACGGCCCGGGCGTCGTCGGCGCCCTGGTGGACGAAGGCGTCCTGCACGTCGCGCGGGGCGGCGGTGGGCACCGGGGTGACCACGTCGAAGACGACGTCGGCCTTACGCTCCATGGCGGCCTCCGCCGCTTCGCTCAGCACCGCGGTGTAGTCGGCGTCGGGCTGGTCGAAGCGCACGGTCACCAGCGGCAGCGCCGGCAGTTTGGCCTCGGCGAGGTCGGCCTGGTTCGGCCCGGCCGGGGCGCCCCCGAGCCAGCGTGCGACGTCGCGTTGATCGAACGGGTGGCAGCCCGTCAGCAGCAGCGCCAGGGCAATCGGAAGGATACGCATGCGCGACAGGCTTGCAGGAAGTGCCGCCGCGGGCAAGATGTCCGCTTGCAACGCGGGGATACTTCAATGGACGTGCGGCAGACCAACCAGCGGATCGACGGCGTGCGGCTGTGGGAGGGCCTGATGGGCATGGCCCGCTTCGGCGCCACCGCCAAGGGCGGGGTGCGGCGGCTCACGCTGACCGAGGTGGATCGCCAGGGCCGCGACCATTTCCGGTCGTTGTGCGAGTCGGCCGGGCTGACGGTGCGGGTGGACGCGATCGGCAACATGTTCGCCCGCCGCGAGGGGCGTGACCCCGCCCGCCCGCCCGTGCTGTTTGGCAGCCACCTGGACAGCCAGCCCAGCGGCGGGAAATTCGACGGTGCGCTGGGGGTGATGGCGGGGCTGGAGGTGATGCGCAGCCTCAACGACCTCGGCATCGTGACGGAGGCGCCGGTCGAGCTGGTGAACTGGACCGACGAGGAAGGCAGCCGGTTCGGCCATTCCCTGATGGGCTCCGGCGTCTGGATCGGGGCCTATGGGCTGGAGGAGGTGCGTGCGCTGACCGACCTCGAGGGCATCACGGTGGGCGCGGCGCTCGACGGCATCGGCTATGCCGGCGCCACCCCGGCCAAGGCGTTTCCGGCGGACGCCTATTTCGAGCTGCACATCGAGCAGGGTCCGATCCTGGAGAACGAGGGCATCCAGATCGGCATCGTCACCGGGGCGCAGGCGCAGGTCTGGTACGACGCGGTGGCGACCGGCGAGGACAGCCATGCCGGCACCACCCCGCCGTCCGCGCGGCGGGACGCGCTGGTGGGCGCGGCGCGGGTGATCGCGCTGGTCGATCGCATCATGCGCGAGCACGGCGAGGACGGACGCGGCACGGTGGGACAACTGGTGGTGCTGCCGAACAGCCGCAACGTGGTGCCCGGAGAGGTGCGGTTTTCCGTCGAGTTCCGCCATCCCGACACCGCGACGGCGTTTGGCATCGCCGACGACTTCGTCCCCGTCGCGGTGGCGGCGGCGGCGGAATGCGGGGTGGCGCTGGAACTGACGGAACTGTTCCGCTACGCCGCCGAGAACTTCGATCCGGGCTGCGTGGAGCTGGTGCGCCAGGCCGCCGCAAAGTCCGGCTATTCGGCCCGGGAAATCGTTTCCGGAGCCGGGCACGACGCGGTGTATGTGGCCCGCCACGTGCCGACCGCGATGATCTTCACCCCCTGCAAGGACGGGCTGAGCCACAACGAGGCGGAAAGCATCGAGCCGCAGGAAGCGGAGGCGGGCTGCCAGGTGCTGTTCGAAGCGGTGCTGGCGCGGGCGAACCGGGCGCTGTAAAGGGAACGGGCGGCGGGTTGCCGCCGCCTGTATCCCCCTTGTAACGGATTTGAGCATATTGTATGACCAGTTACCCGGTTTCCCAGGGTTTCTTATGTTCACGGCGTCCGAGACCATAACACGCAACATACACGGCCAGATCGCCGACCGGATCGGCAGCGGCATCGTGCGCGGCGACGTCGGTCCGGGCGAGCTTCTGCCGTCCGAGTTGCGCATTTGCGAATTGTGGAACGTCAGCCGGACCGTCGTTCGCGAGGCCATCCGCACGCTGACCGGCAAACGGCTCGTCCAGTCGCGCGCCAAGAGCGGCACCCGGGTGCGCCCGCCCGAGGAATGGAACTGGCTCGACCAGGACGTGCTCCGCTGGCAGATGGAGACATCCGATGTGGACAGCTATGTCGCCAAGCTGTTCCAGCTGCGCTGCGCGGTTGAACCCGCGGCCGCCTCACTGGCCGCGAGCTCGGCCGGCGAGCCCGATGTCGCGCGCATCCGGGCCGGCTACGACGGCATGGTCGCGGCCCAGAACGACGCGGACTTCGTAAGCGCCGACATCGTCTTCCACGAATCGATCTACTTTGCTACACGCAACGAGTTTTTCTGGCCGATCGCCCAGATGCTGAAGCACACGTTGCGCAAGAATTTCACGATAGCGTCCGGCGGCAACCACCGGCCACGCGCTTTCATCGAGCATCGCGCGCTTCTCGATGCGATCGCGGCGCACGACGGCGACGCCGCGCGGGCCGCGGCCGTCGTTCTGCTGGCCCACTCGATCAGCGATGTCGTCCGCATCCGCGACGCCGGGATGGGCGCGCCGCCGGCGGCGCCGCACGGCCCGCGGGCAAGGCCGGACGCCAGCCGGGAACCCCTGGCCTTGGGCGCCGCGGACGTGCCATCCGCCTGAACCGAACGACACTGACCACAGGGAGGCTACCATGAAAGTCACACAACAATCGCAACGACCCCTCGTGACCCGCCGGCAGATCGGCAAGAGCATCGCCGGTGCGGCCGCCCTCACGGTCGCCGCGGGCTCTATGCGCCCGCGACGCGCCGCCGCGCAGGAATACCGTTGGCGCGCCGCGCATTACTTCAAGGATGACAACCCCTGGAACAAGGGCCTCATCTTTTTCGACAAGCTGCTCGGCGAGCGCACCGGCGGCAAGATCAAGATCGACATCTACAACAACGGCGTCCTCGGCAGCGAGCAGCAGACCCTGCAGTTCGTCAAGGACGGCTCGCTCGACCTCACGGTTGCGGACCCGAACGCCGGCGTGGCGTTCTGCAAGGAACTGGACTTCTTCTCGATGCCGTTCATGTTCCTGAGCTATCAGCAGTGGCAGGCCTCGCTCGACGGCGCTCCGGGCCAGGCGTTCAGCAAGATCATCCAGGAGAAGACCGGCATCAGGATCCTTGGCTACTGGGGCGGCTCGGTCAGGAACCTGCTGTCCACCAAGAAGCCGATCACCAGCATGGCCGAGCTGAAAGGCTTCCGCATTCGCGTGCAGCCAAGTCCGCTGCTGATCGACGCGTGGAAAGCCGTCGGCACCGTCCCGACGCCGATCTCGTTCCTGGAAACCTACCTGGCCATGAAGTCGGGCGTGGTCGACGGCATGGAAAACGAATCGGTGATGGTCGACGACATGAAGCTCTACGAGCCGGCGCCCTTCATCGCCCGCACCGAGCATCAGATCACCGCCCGCCCGCTCTTCATGGCGGCAAAAACCTTCGACGCGCTGACTCCCGAGCTGCAGAAGATCGTGCTGCAGGCCGCCAAGGAAGCGACCGTGTACGAGCGGGTGCAGGAGCAGGCGGCCGGCAAGGCGGCGGAGGACGACATGGAGAAAAAGGGCGTGAAATTCAACGCCATCGACAAGGCGCCGTTCCAGGCCGCCACCAAGCCGGTGATCGACGCCTACGCGAAGTCCATCAACATGACCGAGATGCTGGCAGCCTTCCAGGCCGCCAAGTAGCGAACCGTGCCGGCCGCGACCGTCGACCGCAATAAGGAACTATCCGTGAGCACTCATTCCGATGCGGTCGTCGCCGCGGCCGGCGAAGCCGGCGGGATCATCGATCCGGCGCTCTCCCCGACGCGCCGGATCCACCCGCTGGAGCGGATCGGGGAGATCCTCGTCGTCCTGGCGCTGACCGGCGAACTCATCGCGATGTTCGGCAACGTCGTGCTGCGCGCTCTTTTCAACAGCTCCTGGCAGTGGAGCCTCGAGGTCAGCGAGATCGCGCTCGTCACGATGACGTTCGTGGGCGGCGCGATCGCCTATCCGCGCGACCAGCACATGTCCCTGCAAGCCCTGGTCCAGCACTTGCCGCTGCGCTGGCGGCCGGCGATCGCCGCGCTGGCATGCTGGCAGGTGTTCGCGATGTCCCTGGTGGGAGGCTGGCTGGCGTGGCAGATGATGCTGTCGCGCTGGAACCAGGTGACGCCTTATCTCGGCTTGCACGAACTCTGGTTCGCCGGCCCGATGCTTTTCGGAATGGCGCTGCTGGCGTATTTCTCCGCGGCCAAGGCCTTTCACCAGTCCGTGCGGGTCGCCGTCGCGACCGGCCTGGCGCTGGTCGTGCTGGTGGCCGCCTTGCTGGCGCTGTGGCTGGCCAACGTGTCGCAGTTGCGTAGCTACGCCCTGCCCGCGACGTTCTTCATCTTTACCGTCCAGTGCCTGATCGGGGTTCCCATCGGCTTCGTCCTGATGCTCGGGGGGGCGCTGTATCTCGGCATCTCGCAGACCATCCCGCTGTCGGTCATCCCCATCAACATGCAGGCCGGCATCAGCAGCTTCGTCATGCTGGCGATCCCGTTTTTCATACTGGCGGGCTATGTCATGACCGAGGGCGGGCTGAGCCGCCGCCTGATGACGTTCATCGTCTACCTGGTCGATCGCTTCCGTGGCGGCATGCTGCAGGTGATCGTGGTGACGATGTACATCATGTCGGGCATCTCGGGTTCGAAGCTCGCCGACGTCGCCGCGGTCGCCACGACGATGAAGACTTTCATGCGCGGGGAGGGCTACGAGGCCAGCGAGATGGCCGCGGTGCTGTCTTCCTGCGCGGTGATGGGCGAAACCGTGCCGCCCTCCATCGCGATGCTGGTGCTCGCCTCCGTCACCACGCTTTCGATCGGCAGCCTGTTCGTCGCCGGGCTGCTGCCGGCCGCCGTCATGGCGGTGTGCCTGATGACGCTGATCTGGTTCCGCTCCCGTGGCCGCAGCGTCAACGCGCAGAAACACGCGCTGCGCGTGGTTTTCCGCGCGGGTCTGATTGCCATTCCCGCGCTGGTCGCGCCGATTATCCTGATCGGCGGCATCGTCAGCGGCATCGCGACACCGACCGAGGTTTCCTCGACGGCGGTGGTCTATGCGCTGGTGCTGTCGGTGATCTTTTACCGTGAGCTCGGTCTGAACCAGTTCCTGCGCATCGTCAGCCTGACGGCGTCGCAGGCGGGCATGGTGCTGTTCATCACCAGCACGGCCACGTCGTTCTCGTGGGCGCTGACCATCGCCAGGCTGCCGCAGCGGATCGTGCAATTCCTGGGCATGCTGGGGGGATCGTCGACGCTGTTCATGCTGGCCACGATCGTCATCCTCGTGGTCATGGGCGCACTGCTGGAAGGTCTGCCCGCGCTGTTGATTTTCGGCCCGCTGTTCCTGCCGATTTCCGCCGTGTTCGGCATCCCTCCGCTGCAGTACGGCATCGTGCTGATCATCGCGATGGGGTTCGGCGCCTTCTCGCCGCCGATCGGCGTCGGCATGTTCGTCACCTGCGCGATTTGCGACACCACCGTGGAGAGCGCATCCCGTCACATGGTGCCGTATCTCCTCATCCTGGCGGTCGGCCTTTTGCTGGTCGCTTTCCTTCCCTGGTTCAGTCTGATCCTGCCTGATCTGCTGCACATGACCTGAGGCCCGGACGAGCCGCATACCCGCAAGCAGGCACGCAGGAGTTCGGCGCGCCGCATATTTGATAGGAGAAGACCGTGGAATTCGCATGGAGCGAAGAGCAGAGGCTTTTGGTCGATACGGTTCGCCGGTTCATCAAGACCGAGCTTGCGCCGCTCGAGACCGAAATCGAGGCGACCGGCCGACTCGAGCCGGCCAAGGCCAGGGCGATCTTCGAGAAATCGAGGGCGCTCGGGTTCTACGCCATGAACATGCCGGCGGAATTCGGCGGCGGCGGGCTGTCGGCGATCGAGACCTGCCTCGTCGAGGAACAGTTCGGGCACACCACCGACATCCTGATCCGGCGCGCCTTCGGCTGCGTCTACGACGTGCTGCTGGCCTGCGACGATGCCCAGAAGGCGCGCTGGCTGGTGCCGACGGTGAGCGGCGAGCGCACCGCGGCGCTGGCGATTACCGAGGCCGGCGCCGGATCCGATGCCGCCGGCATTACGACGCGCGCGGTCAGGGACGGCGAGGGGTGGCTCCTCTCCGGGCAAAAGATGTTCATCAGCGATGGCGAGTTCGCCGATTACTTCGTCGTCTCGGCGGTGACGGACCCCGCCGCCAAGTCGCGCGGCATCTCGCTTTTTCTCGTGGACAAGGGCATGCCGGGCTTCACCATGGGACGCAACCAGCCGATGATGGGGCTTGCCGGCACCAGCCATTCGGAGCTTTTCTTCGATCAGGTGAGGCTCGGACGCGAGCATCTGCTGGGCGGCGAGAACAACGGCATGCGCCTCGTGCTGGAGACGCTCGGCCGCATCCGCCTCGCCTTGATCGGGGCGCGCTCGGTCGGCAAGGCGGCGCACCTGCTCGAGATGATGGTGAATTATGCCAATGAACGGCGGCAGTTCGGCCGGCCGATCGGCGATTTCCAGATGATCCAGCAGATGCTTGCCGACAGCGCCATCGAGGTGAACGCGTCCCGCCTCATGCTGCACCGGGCGGCCTGGGAGCTCGATCAGGGACGAGACGGGCGCGAGTGGGTCTCCATGGTCAAGGTGCATGCCTCCGAGATGCTCGGGCGCGTCGCCGACCGGGCGGTTCAGGTGTTCGGTGGCATGGGCTATTGCAAGGACCTACCGATCGAGCGCCTCTACCGCGACGCGCGGATTTTCCGGATCTTCGACGGAACCTCCGAAATCCACCGCATCGTCGTCGCGCGCGGCGTGCGCCGGGATAACGGCGCGCTTTTCGACGGCATCGGTTGAATGCCGGGCCGCGTCAGATTCGATCGCGTCGGCGTTGTCCGGCAAGGAGGATAGCTTGCTTCTCGATGGTTTGAAGATTGTCAGTTTCTGCCACTACCTGCAGGGTCCCGCGGCCATGCAGTACCTGTCGGACATGGGCGCGGACGTGATCAAGATCGAGCCGGCGAAGGGCGCCTTCGAACGCCACTGGAGCGGTGCCGATGGCGCCCAGGCCGGCGGCGTCAGCGCCATGTTCCTGTGCGCCAACCGCAACGCCCGCAGCCTGGCGCTCGACCTGAAGAAACCCGAAGCGCGGGAGGTCGTCTTTCGCCTGCTCGCATCGAGCCATGTGCTGGCGGAGAATTTCCGGCCGGGAACGCTCGACCGGCTCGGCCTTGGCTATGATGCGGTCCGGGCGCGCAAGCCCGACATCATCTACGCCTCCGCGACCGGCTACGGGGCGACCGGCCCGTACGCCAACCGGCCGGGCCAGGACCTGCTGATCCAGGCGATGTCGGGCCTCGCCGCCGCCACCGGCAACCGGGAGAGCGGCCCGCTTCCCGCGGGCTGCGCCGCCGCGGATCAGCATGGCGCCGCCCTTTTCGCGCTCGGCATTGCCGGGGCCTATGCGCGCTGGCTGCGGACCGGAGAAGGCACGCGGGTCGAGGGCACGCTGCTCGGCGCCGGCGTCGACCTGCAGACGGAATCGCTGGCCTACTACTACGCCAGCGGCCTCGACCGCGACGTCCTGCGCCATAATCCGAACGCCGGCAGCTGGTTCCACGAGGCGCCGTACGGGATCTACCGTGTTGCCGACGGTCATGTCGCGATATCGCTCAACGGTCTCGAAAGGCTGGCGGCGGCTCTCGACTGTGCGGAGCTGCGCGGGTTCATCGGCCGCAACGCCTACCACGAGCGCGACGCCATCTCCGCCGTCATTGCCGCAGCCATCGGGCACCGCCGCTTCGCGGACGTCGCGGCCGCCTTCGAGGCGGCGGGGATCTGGTACGGCCGGGTCGAGGATTTCGACGATCTCCTCGACAACCCTCAATTGCAGCACAACGGGACGTTCCAGGATGTCACCGTCAACGGCGAGACGATCAAGCTGCTGAGCCATCCCATGCGCTACGACGGCAAGACGCCGGACGCCTGCTCCTTCGCGCTCAGCCCCGGCGCCGATACCCGCGACGTGTTGGAGAAAGCCGGCTTCGGGGCAGCGGAAATCCGCGCCCTGCTCGATGCCGAAGTTGCCTTTGCCGCAGAATGAACGAGGAGAAGAAGATGACACAGTTCCATGTAAGCCCAGGCCAGGCCGTCGAATTCTCGAAGACGGTCAGCGAGTCCGACGTCTACGGGTTCGCCGGGATCACCGGCGATTTCGCGCCGAACCATGTCAACGAACAGGTGATGAGCCGCTCGAAATACAAGCACCGGATCGCCCACGGCGCCCTGATGGTAGGCTTCATGTCCACCGCCTCGAGCAAGATGATCGACGTGCACGTCAAACCAACTGAGACCGAGACCGAGACCGTGGTGTCCATGGGCTATGACCGGATCCGGTTCCTCGGCGGGGTGTTTTTCGGCGATACCGTGACGGTCCGCTACACGATCAGGGAAATCGATACCGTCCGCCGCCGGTCGCGGGCCGAGATCACGGTCGTCAACCAGCATGGCGATCTTGTTGGTGTGGCCGAGCACATCCTGAAATGGGTCGCCAACGACGCGGCCTGAGAGTCTTTCCTAATCGGAGTTACCGGGGTCGAGCCGCTTCCTTCGCCTCATGCTCCTGACGCGCCCGAGGACGGCACGCGCATCGCCGCGTGCCTGTCCGCGGTGGTGTTCGACCGGGTTTTTCCCGACCTCCTGAGGGCCATCGCCGTGGCGGCGCCGGCGCTGCGGCTGCTGTTCCGGCTGCTGTTCCTGTTCTACGCCGACGACCGCGGCTTGCTGCCGATGCGCCAATCCGGGCGTGCCGGTCTGCGCGGATTGCGCGTGGCGGCGGCGCGCATGGTCGATCGGGGCCGCCGGCCCGCACCGGGCGCCGCCGCCTGGTGGCCGCGGCTCACCGCCCTGTTTGCCGCCGCGCCCGGGCTGTTCGCCGATGCGCCGGCCGCCCCGGTGCTGCCCGACGCGGTGCTGGTGCCGTTGCTGGACGCCCTGTCACGGGTGCCGGTGGACGGTGAGCGGCGCTGGATCGACTATCGCGGCCTCTCCGTGCGGCTGTTGGGGAGCCTCTACGAGCGGCTGCTGGATCGGGTGGACGGGCAGGGGCCGCGTCTCAACGCCTTCGCGCGCCGGGGCAGCGGGTCGTACTACACGCCGGACGAGCTGGTTCAGCTCATCCTGCGCCGCACCCTCGGACCGCTGCTGGCCGAGCGGCGGGCCGAATTTTACCAGCGCGCGGCGGCCCTGGCCGGGGACCGGCGCTCCCGGGCCGCGCGGCTGAAGGAACTGCGGACGCTGGACCCCGCCGCTGCCTTCGTCGCCCTGCGCGTGTGCGACCCGGCGATGGGCAGCGGGCATTTTCTGGTCGCGCTGGTCGATTATCTGGCCGAGGCCGTGCTGGGCGAGATCGCGGCGGCGCCGGCGGCGGTGCCGTGGGCACGCTATCGTTCACCCCTGTGCGCCCGCATCGCGGCGTTGCGGGCGAACCGCCGGGCCGGGCGCGACGACCGGCATCTGGTGCGCCGGATCATCCTCGGCCAGGTGGTCCATGGCGTCGATCTGGACCCGATGGCGGTCGAACTGGCCAAACTGTCGTTGTGGCTGCATTGCGCCACCACGGCCGGGGCGCCGCTGTCCTTCCTCGACCGCCGGCTGCGCTGCGGCGATGCCCTGTTCGGCGAGTTCGCGGCGGGGGAGGCCGCCGGGTCGCGCGCCGCGTTCGATCTTCGTCATGCCGCCCGCTGGCTGCCGCCTCCGGAGCATGGCGCCACGCCCGCCTGGCTGGCGCGGGCGCGGACGCTGGCGAAGGAGCGCCGCTGGCTGCACTGGGAGCTGGAATTTCCGGAGGTCTGGCGCGGGGCCGGCGCGCCGGGCGGGTTCGATGCCGTGATCGGCAATCCGCCCTGGGACCGCATGAAGATGCAGGAGGTCGAGTGGTTCGCCGCCCGCGTGCCGGAGGTGGCGCTGGCGCCGCGCGCCGCCGACCGCAAGCGGCGGATCGAGGCCCTGCGCCGGGCCGGCGCGGCGGTGGCGGCGGAATACGACGGGTCCGCCGGATGGGCCGTGGCGGCGGCACGGGTCGCGCGCGAGGGCGGCGCTTTTCCGCTGCTGTCGGCGGGCGACGTCAACCTCTACGCGCTGTTCGTCGAACGGGCGGCGCGGCTGGTGCGAGCGGAGGGCATCGTCGGGCTGCTGGTGCCCTCCGGCATCGCCGCCGACAAGGGGACGGCGGCGTTCTTCCGCGCGATCAGCACGACTGGGCGGCTGGCTGCGCTGCTGGATTTCGAGAACCGGCGGCCGCGGCTGCGCCGAAAACCGTTTTTCCCGGACGTGGACGGAAGGTTCCGGTTTTCCGTCCTCGTTTTCGGCGGCCCGGCGCGCCGTTTCCCGCGGGCGGACTGCGCCTTCTACCAGCAGGACGCGGCGGCGGCCGAGGCGCAGGCGCTGGCGCTGACGCCGGCGGATTTCGCCGCGGTGAACCCGAACACCGGCACCGCGCCGATGTTCCGCAACCCGCGCGACGCCGCCATCGCGCTCGGCATCTATCGCCGCCTGCCCGTGCTGGTGGACCGGCGTTGCGACCCGCCGGCACGGGCCTGGCCGGTGCGCTATGTCCGCATGTTCGACATGACCCTCGATTCCGCGCTGTTCCGCACCGCCGCGGAGTTGCGCGCCGCCGGCGCCCGCCGGTCGGGCGACGGATCCTGGCGGCGCGGGCCGCTCTGCTGGCTGCCGCTCTACGAGGGCAAGATGGTGCAGGCCTACGACCATCGGGCGGCATCCGTGTCGGTGCATCCGGACAACGTGAAGCGCCCCGCCCAACCGGAGGCCGCGACCGATGCCCAGCACGCCGACCCGGCCTGGCTGCCGATGCCGCGGTTCTGGGTCGCCGAGGCCGACGTCGCGCGGCGCGCCGGGCCCCGATGGGCCGTCGGCTATAAGCTGGTCACGGCGCCGGGCAACGCCCGGACCTTCATCGCCGCCATCCTGCCCGCGTGCGGCGCCGGCAATTCCCTCGGACTGATGATCCCGGACGAGGGCGGCGATCCGGCGCTGATCGTCGCCAACCTGAACGCCTTCGCCTTCGACTTCGTCTGCCGGCAGAAAATCCAGGGGCAGAACCTGAACTGGTACATCGTCGAGCAACTGCCTGTCGTGCCGATGGATGGTTTTGGCCGCCGTTTCGGCGCCAGGACGGCGGCGGCGATCATCCGCGAGGACGTTTTGCACCTGAGCTGCACGGCGCAGGACATGGCCGCTTTCGCCCGCGCATCGGGCCATGACGGCGCCCCTTTCGCCTGGGACGCGGAGGACCGGCTGCGCCGGCGCGCACGGCTGGACGCGGTGTTCTTTCACCTCTACGGCCTTGACCGCGCGGCGGCGGCCACGGTGCTCGATACGTTTCCCCGGATCCGCCGCGAGGAGGGCCGTTCGAAGGAGCTCATCCTCGGTTTCATGGCCGCCCTGGCCGCCGGGCACCCCGACGCGCCGGTGGCGGGCTCGGCAGCCCCGACGATCCCGTAGGTGATTTCCGGGGGCCTGTAACCGCGGGTCAGCGCACCACCTTTTCATCGGGGCGCGCGCGAAAACGGCTTTTGCCCCGAGGAAACCGCCATGTACCTGTCGAGCGAAAGTCTCCTGGTCATTTTATTCGTCGGGCTTGTCGCGGGTTGGCTGGCCGGCCAGATCGTGCAGGGCACCGGCTTCGGACCGATTGGCGACCTGATCATCGGCGTCGCCGGCGCCTTCGTCGGCGACTGGCTGTTGCCGCAGCTCGGTATCCGTCTTGGCATGGGAATTGTCAGCGCGATCATCAACGCCGTCATCGGCGCCGTCGTGCTGCTGCTCATCGTCAAGCTCGTCCGCGGCCGCGGCCGCTGGAGCGGGGGTTGGGGCTGGGGCAGGCGTCGCTGGTTCGCCCGCTGGTAGCCGCGACGGGCGTCCGCACCGCGGTCTGACGGCCTATTGTTGGTGCGCCCGCCGCGCCCGCCGGTTATGCTGCGCCCGCCACGAAACAGCGGGGGACGCGGCCATGGAATCGCGGATTGTCGGCACCACGATGCCGGTGCTGGAAATCGGGCTCGAGGCCGGCGAGACCATCGTCGCCGAAGCCGGCCAGATGTCGTGGATGACGTCCAACGTCCAGTTGCGCACCACCACTGCGGCGGCCGGATCGCGCGGATTGTGGGGCGCCGTGACCCGCGCGGTCGCCGGCGGCGGCCTGTTCATGACCGAGTTTTCCGCCCCCGCCGGTCAGGGCGCGGTGGTGTTCGCGGCCAAGGTGCCGGGCGCCATCCTGCCTATGACGGTCGAGCCGGGCGCCGGTTACCTGGTCCATCGCCATGGCTTCCTGTGCGCGACCCCCGGCGTGGAACTGGCGATCGGCTTTCAGCGCTCGCTCGGCGCCGGCCTGTTCGGGGGCAGCGGCTTCATCATGCAGCGGGTTTCCGGCAGCGGCACCGCGTGGCTGGAACTCGGCGGGGAGATCGTCAGCCTGGAACTGGCGCCCGGCGAGGAATTGCTGGTTCATCCCGGGCATGTCGGCATGTTCGAGGAGCGGGTGGGCTTCGACATCACGACCATCCGCGGCATCACCAACGCCCTGTTCGGCGGCGAGGGGCTGTTCCTGGTGCGCCTGACCGGGCCGGGGAACGTTTGGCTGCAAACACTGACCATGCCGGGCCTGGCGCACGCGCTGGCGCCCTATGTGGGGCATGGATCGGAGTCCCCGGCTCAGCCGGCCGCCGCCGTTGAGGGTGGAGTCGCCGGCGCGGTGCTCAAGGGGCTGTTCGGCGGCAATAGCTGACGGCTAGGCCCGCTTCTGCCAGTCCGCGCGGCCCTGCGCGTCGAGGGCGGCGAAGTCGGCGTCGCTCAGGTGCAGGCTCGCCGCGCCGACATTCTCCTCCAGGTGCGCGACCTTGCCGGTGCCGGGGATCGGCAGCATGACCGCCGAACGCCGCAGCACCCAGGCCAGCGCCACCTGGCCCGGGGTCGCGCGCAGGCGCGCGGCGACCTGGCCGAGGATGGACCCCGGCCGGGCCAACACGCCGCGCTCCAGCGGAGAATAGGGAATGAAGCCGATGCCATGGGCCTCGCAGTAGTCCAGCACCGCCTCGTTGGTGCGGTCGGTGAAATTGTAGCGGTCCTGCACCGTCACCACGGGGAAGTACGGCGCCGCCGCCTCGACGTCGGCGACGGTGACATTGCTCAGGCCGACGTGCCGGATCAGCCCCTCCTTGCGCATGTCGCCGATCACGCCGAACTGCTCCTCGCGCGGCACATGCGGGTCGATGCGGTGGTGCTGCCAGAGGTCGATGCGCTCGACGCCCAGGCGGCGCAGGCTCATCAGCACGCACTGGCGCAGGTACTCCGGCCGGCCCACGGCGCGCCAGATGTTCGGGCCATTCCGGACCTGGCCGCCCTTGGTGGCGATCAGCAGGCCGGTGTAGGGGGACAGCGTCTCGCGGATCAGGTCTTCGCTGACGAACGGCCCGTAGCTGTCGGCGGTATCGATGAAATTGACGCCAAGCTCCGGCAAGCGCCGCAGCGTCCGTTTCGCTTCCTCCCGGTCGTCGGGTTCTCCCCAGATGCCCGCGCCGGTGATGCGCATGGCCCCGAAGCCGAAGCGGTTGATGACGAGATCACCACCGATGGTGAACGATCCCGCGGCCGTGGCACTGAGCTGGCTCATGTCCGATCCTGTGCTGTTGACCCCCAGGGTAGGGGGCAACGCCGCGTTTGTCTTCCGTCGCGTGCTCGGGTCAGCCCCGTTCCCTGGGCGGTCCGTCCGGAATCCGGCGAAGCGCCGAAACGCACACTGGCACCGGGCAGGCCAGCGCGGCTAGGTTGCGCCAGGAACCCGAAACACGATCCGAGGACGCCATGATACACGCCGATCCCGACTACGATGCCATCCAGGACACCGCCACGGCGCGGCAGCTGGCCGCCCTGGTGCTGTCGCAGCACACCGGATCGGGCCCCCTGCGCCGGCTGGCGGCGGAGGTGCTTGGTATCGAGGAAAGCGGCCTGGGCCTCGACAAGCAGATGATCGCCGCGGGCGATCGCACCAGCATGGTGCCGTTCGATGAGCCGGTGTTCCTGATCCGCGGCCAGGACATCGTGGGCGGCGAGGCGGTTCGGGCATGGGCGGATCTGGCGGAGAAAGCCGGTGCGTCGGCGGACATCCTCAGGGCGGCGCGCGACCACGCGGCCAGGATGGATGCATGGCGGCCCAAGAAAGTGCCGGACGCGCGTCCGGCGGCGCGGGCCAGCGAGGCGGCGAAGCCGGCGGTCCCGCCCGCCGAACCGCCCGCCGCGGCAGCGAAGCCGGCGATGCCGGCGGCGGAGTCACCGGCCAGGGCTGCGGCGCCGGAGGTCTTGCGCGCCGAACCGCCAACCGCGACCGCCGAGCGCGACCGCCTGCGGCCGGTGGCGTTCATGATGCACCAATACACCCTGCAGCCCCGCGTCCCCATCGACGACGTCAACCGGGACGGCTTCTGGGATCCGCTCGCCGACCTGCTCGTCCCCGGCGACGTGCTGTTCGTCACCGCCGCGCTGCCCGACGGCTCGACGCTGACCGAGATGCGCAGCGTGGCGCATGTGAGCCCCTTCGTGCGCGTCAGGAAGATGCGCTGACCGCGCGTCGCGACGCCGGACCGCACGCGAACCTCGCCGACCCGGGTCGTTGATCACGTAATCGGCATGGCCGGCCGGCCCGCGGCCGAGGAATCCCTGTGCCGTCGGGGAACTTTACGGCCTAAGCTGCCCCCCGGCGCGTTCCAGGCAGCGTCCTGATTCTGCCCGCCATTCCGCAATGGCACGCTTGGCGCATACGAATGAGTGACGAGCCGGATTGCGACGTCAAACAGGAAGACCTGCGCAATGACGTCTTTCAAGGTCGCCGCCATGCTCGCCGTCCTCCTCGGCGGAGCCGGGCCGGCGGCGGCGTGCAACTACCTCATCAGCCCCACCGGGTTTGGCGGCTTCGAGGATGTGGGGGAGACCGCGTCCCAGTGGACGGCGAGTACCGGCTTCGCCCAGCCGTCGTCGTTCACGATCGCCAGTGGCAGCAACGCATACGCCGGCACGTATTATGGCGACGTCGTTACCGGCTCGACCACCGCCTGGAGTTACATCGCGCTGAAGAGCCTCAGCGTGCTGGCCGGCGACGTCATTGTCGTCACGATGGAGGTGAACCCGACATCAGGCAGCACGGCTGACGAGGTCGGCATCAGCTGGGGGCCGTCCGGCAGTATCACCCCCACCCTTACCCCAACGGACGTCGCTACGTTCACTTCTTCTGAGATCAGCGCCGCCATTACCAATACCAACGGGTATATCGCGGAGACCTTCACCTTCACGCCGGCAACCACTGGATACTACGACATCGATTTCGGCTTCCTGGAAGCCAGCGGTGACGCCATGTACGTCGACAACATCGGGGTCAACAGCCCCGAACCGGCCTCCATGGCACTGCTCGGTGTCGCCCTGGTCGGCCTGAGCCTGGTTCGTCGCCGCAAGGCTGGCTGATTCCCATCGGCTTCGCGGTGATGAATTCGAAGACCCGGACGGCACCGTGCCGGTCTCGCATGCGAGCCAGGCTGCTGCCCGAGAGAGACTGTCGCGCTCCAGCCGCGGCTGCTTGTTCTCACGACGGAGATGGGTCAGTTCCCCGCGCTCCGCCTGACCCGGAGCGCGACCGGCGCAAACCGAATCGATCATCTAACGTCGGAACTCAGGCGAGCAAGCCGGGCGTGGTTTAGGCATCGGATGGACCTCCCGTGAAGGCCTGAACGGCTCCACCAAGGCGGGTCAACTTCAGTTTGCATCAGATCCATCAGCAGGTTATAGAGCGTCCGCTTCATCAGCGTCGAGTTGGGTTCGGTGAAGATAGAAGGCTTGGATATGTTCTGGTCGTTCGTTTGCTGTGTTACGGCTTTGCTCAGGGTGGACGGCGGCAGCGGGCGCCCGGATTGCGTATCAGCCTTGCCGCCCGCGGGCGTTCGTGCCCCCAGGGCCGCGTGAGTGGATGGGCTCCGGTTTGTCGTTGGTCATCTGAACACACTACTGTACGAATCCTGCGAAGAGTCGGGCTGCATGATGCATACTGTCATGTGGATCATATCCATGGGATCGAGACTCCGCACAGCCTGATCCTCCGCTGAGTTCTGGAGAGAACATTTTGGCCAGAAAAACTCCGACTGTCCCGAATAGACATCGAAAGAACATTTTGCCCGAGAAGACCCGGGTCGTGCCGGTTGACTCGGGCATCACGGATGTTACCAAGACAACTCCGAATGTTGCCGAGATGGCTCCAGAAATTTTAGCGAGAAACCCTCAATTTTTCGAGACGGCCTCAGAAGTTTTCACCGTGGACCCGCGGGCTGCCGAGAGGAGTCCAGATATGTCTGTGACGGGACAGCAAGCCGCCACGACGGCTTCGGCTGTTGCCGTGACGACTGCAGAGCGGATCACCGAGCTGTCCAACGTGGTCGCCAAATTAACGGGCGAAGTGGCGTCGTTGCGGCAGCGCCTGGAGACGATCTCGACCTTCGAGCGGCTCCACGATGTCGTGCTGAGCCGCTACCCGACGCACCCGTACAGCCCACCCTCGTCCTCCCGCCTCGAGGCCCGGGATTTTATGGAATCGACCGAGGGCATCTATTTCCTCGAATACACGCACTCCGGTGTGGCGTTCCGCTGGACGGGGCCGGGACATTTCACCCGGTTCACGTTCTTCGTCGATCGCAGCGTGCCGGTCAGAGTGCG
Source organism: uncultured Acetobacteraceae bacterium (assembly GCA_964459005.1). Classification (GTDB taxonomy): domain Bacteria; phylum Pseudomonadota; class Alphaproteobacteria; order Acetobacterales; family Acetobacteraceae; genus Rhodovastum. The sequence continues at coordinate 7,598 of CAYWOW010000034.1, read as the reverse complement.
GCTTAACCTGTTCTCCCTCGGGCGGATCTCGAACAACGATCCGCTATCCGCCGATATCGACGGAATCACTTACCTGTTCACGCAGACCGACAAGACCGACCAGTTCGTGGCTGGCCCGGTGCCGCCGCGGACTGGCGAACGGCGCACCGACGTGATTCTCCACGTGCCGGTGCTGTTCTCGCCGGAGGACAAGTCCGGCGATTCCCGCCAACTCGGCGTCGCGGTCACCAGCATTACGCTGGAGCCGGCGGCATGAATAACGCGGCGGGCTTGAATGCCAGAGACGGGGACCGCGCGCTCGTCACCGCGGCGATTTGCACCTATCAGCGCTATGACCTGCTCGGTGACGCGATTGTGTCACTGCTCCGGCAGTCGATGACGCCTGATCAGTACCGGATCGTCGTCGTCGACAACTCGCCTGATGCGGCCTACTCTCTTGACTGGGCGCAGCGCTGGAACAACGAATCCAACCTGCTGTGGATACACGAAAAGACGGCGGGGCTGTCCCATGCCCGCAACGTCGCGACCGCCGTGGCGGAGACCCCGGTCATCGCTTTCCTTGATGATGATGCGGTGGCCTGCAACGACTGGCTGGCGGCAGTGCTGGAGTCATTCGAGTGGCTGGGGCCGGAGGCGCATGTGGTCGGCGGGCGTGTGCGACCCAGGTTCGGCGCGCCGCGTCCGGGCTGGCTGAATGACCAGATGCTGTCCTATCTGTCGGTCTGCGACCTCGGCGACGAAATACGCATGCTGCGACCGGGGGAATGGGTTGTCGGCGCGAACATTTCCTATCGCACCGAACGGCTGCGGGAGGTCGGTGGTTTCAGCGAGGCGTTCGGCCGCGTCGGCGGCGGTGCGGCGTTGATGTCCAACGACGAGACTGAACTGCAGGATCGGATCCGCGCCAATGGCGGCGCGACGGGCTACGCACCCAGGGCCGACGTGGAGCATTTCGTGCCGGCGGATCGGCTGACGCAGGACTGGTTCCGCCGCCGCATCGCCTGGCAGGCAGTGTCGGATTTCATGCAGTCGCCGAAGACGATGCATGCCGGCGCCGCCGATGCCTGGGTGCGGTTGAAGAACTACCTGGCGTCCTGCCCGCCGGCCGATCGGACCATGCGGGCGCTGGCGATCCCGCAAGCCGATCCTGGCCAGTTCGCCTATCAGATGTCGGCGATCTACGAGACGATCGTGACCTTGCTGAGCGGCCAGGCCGAGGCGGATGCCGATGTCGACTGAGACCGGAGGCAACGCGCCCATTCACGGCGCGCCGCCGGGCTGCCGTGTGGGGTGGGAGGGGCTCGACGTGCTGGTGCTGGCCCCCACACCGACGCATCCGATCGATGCCGGCAACCGGCGCCGGATCTTCTTCGTCAACACCGCCTTGCAGCGCCTGGGCGCGCGCATCACGTACGTTCACTATCCGGCGGAAGGCGATTGGCGCGAGCGTGCCCCGGACGGCTCGATCCCCGCCATGGCCGGGCAATGGTATGAGTCGCATGTCGTGCCGGTCACCCGCAGCCTGCACGAGGGCGCGAAGGGCGACGACCACACGATCGACGAATGGTGGGATCCGGCCATCGGCGACATGTTGCGCTGGCTGTTCCGCACGCATCGCTTCGACGTGTTCATCGTCAACTACGCCTGGCTGTCCAAGGCGTTCGAATTCTGCCCGCGGGATGTGCTGAAGATCCTGGACACGCACGATCGCTTCTCCGGCCGGCGCGAGTTGCTGGTCAGCCATGGCATCGCGCCCGAGTTCTTTCACACCACTGTCGAGCAGGAATCCATCGCCTTGGACCGTGCTGACGTGGTTTGGGCGATCAAGTCCCAGGAGACTGCGTTTTTCCGGACGATCACGAACCGCCCGGTTTTCGACATGCCGCATGTGGAGCCAATCGCCGAGCAGCTTCGCCATACCCCGCGAGGCCGGGTGCTGCGCTTCGGCATCGTGGGTGCGGCCAACAACATCAACCTGAAGAACATCCGGGCCTTCCTTGCCGAGGCCGACGCTTATATCCGGCGCACCCTGTTGCCGTGCGAGTTCGTCATCGGCGGCAGCATCTGCGATCTGCTGGGCGATGTCCGGCGGCCCTGGGTGCGGCAACTCGGCCGCCTGAAGGACATGTCGGAGTTCTACGCCGCGGTCGATGTGGTGTTGGCGCCGGTCACGTTCTCCACCGGACTGAAGATCAAGGTCGGTGAGGCGTTGTGCCAGGGCAAGGCGATAGTGGCGCTGGCTCATGCTTTCGAGGGCTACCGGGCGTTGCATCCGTTCCACACGCTGGCTTCCGTCGCGGAGATGCTGCGGGCCTGCCGGCGCATCGTGAATGACCCGGGTCTGATCGACGAACTGGAGCAGGCCTCGCTGCGCTCGGTGGTGCAGGCGCAGGCCAACGTCGCGCGCACGTTGGAGGACAGCATCGCCGTGCGCTGGCGCATCGAGCGCGGCATATGCATCGTGGTGGACGCGGCCGACGTTCATCCCGGCTCGCTCGTTGTCGACCATGTGCGCGAGACCGCGCGGTATCTTGGGCATCTCGGGCCGGTTGTCGTGTTCGTGCAGGGGGCGAACCAGGTGCCGGATCGGGAGGCGCTGCAGGCGTTGTCACAAATGGGAACGCTGGTGACGACGCCGGAGCTGTACGCGGCGCTTGGCCCCGAAGCGGCGCGGCTGGGCAGCGGCCTGATGCGGGTGCGCACCTTGCGGCAGGTGCTGCATGATCCGCATTACGCCTTCTGGTTCGCTTCGTCCCCGGGGGCATGGCCAACGCCGGCGAAGCCGTGGTCAGGACGGGCCTATGTGGCTTGTGACAGCGTGCTGCTGTCCAGTGCGCCAGGCACACTGGTCGAGTTGCTGCTGCGCCTGCGGGCGAGTTTCACCGAGGTGGTGGCGTTGTCGCGGCGCGACACATTGGGTGTCGCACGGCCGGAACTGGCGAGCTGGAGCCACCGGGTACCGGTGTTGTGGCGCGGCGACCACAGCCTGATCGTCTCGGCACTGCGGGCGGGCGACGGCGAGCACATCGTGGTGCTGGCCAACGATGCCTCGGATCCACTGCTGGCGCTGGTGGTGTCGCTGGCGCTGAGGTTGTCGTCGCGGCCGGTGAAGGTGGTGCTGCCCGACGTGGTTTTCAGGGCGAACGGCGCGGAGGCAGCGGTGACCGCACTGGGCGTAGACCGGGCCGACCAGACACGGCTGCTTGTGGTACCGGCGACGCGCTGTTTCGCTACCGGCGGCGCATGGCTGGTTCTGGTGGTGGCGAGCGATCCCGCGCTGGAGGCAGCACGGGATGCATTCGAACTTGGCGGCGTGCCGATGGCGGATTTGTGGGCCACCACGGCCCTGCCGGCACATGGGACCTGGATGCAACCGGCGGGGGCGCTCGGGCTGTTCGAGTCCGTGCTGCTGGTGGAGGAACTGCTGACACATCCCGGCGCCATTGGCGAATTGCGCGCCCGGCGTTATGCACGTTACAGTCGTGTGAACGATGCCGGATGGGCGTGGATCTGGTCGGAGGTGAGTGAGTTGGTGAGGAAAGGTCTATTGACGGAGGACAATCCTGCAAACGCGAGGTCCGTCGGGGTTGCGTTGGCATAACCAATTGCAAACAATCATGGTTTGGCCGAATCTCGAAAGAGAGATAAATGGTGACCATATTACTCTCGCATGAACGGGCCGGTAGCCATTTAGTTGGTGAGTTGCTTGCCTCGTTCGCGGGGGTCAGTTCAATCGAAGAAGTTTGCAACGCGAACGCCGTGCCCGCGGGGCGTGCGGAGTCCTTCCATCGCTTTCGCCTGGATTGGTGGCTGAGTCACCCGGACACGGCGCTCGATCCCTCTTTCGAAAGGAGCCTCGAATTCGGGAGAGCGTTCTTCGCTTACCTTGCTTCACTGCGAGACCCAGACAACATAGTAGTTGATATAAAATATGGCCATCTCCACAATTTTGAAGAATATTGGAAACCGATATTTTGCCGGCCTCTCTTCTTTTCCCTGTGCGATGAGATCCCGATGAACGTTCTTCATTTGTACAGGAGAAATGTGGTCGAGGCGGCCGTTTCGGCACATGTTGCGGAGATCCGGCGGATCTGGCATTCCTACGAGAGCGGAGCGGCCGAAGCGACGCAGCAGAGGCACACCATCGACGTTGCCAGAGTGATTCAGGACGCATTGCTGCTCACGCAACAGACCAAGTGGATCCGCGAAAGGTGGCTCGACAAAGTGGGCAGTTTCGAACTCCAGTACGAGGAGGTGGTTCGTGTCTTGCGGGAGGATCAGGGCGGCTTCGACGAGCTTGCGACCTTCGTCGGCGGCGTCCGCACCGGCCCATTCATGCCGACGCTCAAGAAGCTCGGTCGCCCCCTTCGGGACTCGATCGAGAACTTTGACGACCTTGCCCGAGCCTGTCATGAAGCCGGACTGGCAGAATTCGTATAGATGCGCTTGCTCAGGGCGCGGCATCGAGGCCAATGGGGCGCCCGGACCGATCAGTTCGCGCAGCGCGCGAGTCGCAACGAGGCATTCATATGTGGTTGCTCCGCGACTCGCGGCGCCGTGGCCGGGGCGAAAGACGCGACAACGATAATTGTTACCGGAGATAGGGACAGCAGAATGGAACGCGCCACTGTGATTTGCTCCGTGAAAGACGAAGCGCCGTTCCTGATGGAATGGATTGCCTATCACAAGGCGATCGGATTCGATGATATTATCGTGGCCTCAAATGACTGTGAAGATAAGTCCGATGTGTTACTCGATGCCCTCTGCTGGGAGGGGATTATATCCCACAGGCACAACATAGTTCCCCCCGGGCACGACGCGCAGTATACTGCCCTTAAGGATATGCCGAACAACCCATTGGTTTTGATGTCGGATTGGATCGTGTGCCTGGACGTGGATGAATATCTAAATATAGAATTTGGAGATGGCACTGTAAATTGCCTTCTCGATCAAAAAAACGATGTCGATGCAATAGTTATACTCTGGAGATATTTTGGAAGTTCAAATACAGAAAGGTGGACCCATGGCTCTGTGCTGGAACGATTTGTTCTTTCAGAATCGGAAATTCAACCTCACAATCGATATCACAAGACGTTATTCAGGAACAATGGCAAATTCCTGGAGATGGACGCTCATTACCCTAGAACTCATCCCAAGGCGGATATCAGCCTAACAAATATCGTGAACACCGAGAATCGGCTTTATGACCTCTCATTTCTAGAGGATGGATCCAGAAGACTTGCGCCATTACATGACGTAAGCGATATGTGGACCTGGAAAGGTGCCTGCGTCAATCATTATTCAGTCTTGACGCCGGATATTCTTGCAATGAAGAGGTACCGCGGTGACAACGTCCCCGGACGTGGCGATCAGAAGTACGCCCCAAACTCTTGGTACGTCCGCGTCGGAGACAAGAACGACGTGGAGGAACGATCGATACTGCGCATGATTCCAGGGGTGCGGCGATGGTTGGCCGCCATGCGCAGCAGCCCGCGCATCCGTGACGCCGAGACCGCCGCCTTGGCGGCTTATGACGAGTTGCGTGCGAGGGTTTTGGCAGGCAATCTTCCCGCCGGCCGGCCTTGATGGGCGGGCGACAGGATTGTTGTGAACAAGCCGGGCCGCCAGAGGGCAGACGATTTGAGTGAGGCCGTCGAACCTGTGGAGGCGAAGCTTCCAGGCAGGCTGGACAGACACACATGCCAGATGTCGATAATCTGCAACAGTTAATCACTTGTCACGGCACCGTCGTCTTCCTGGACGTCGGAAGTGGCAAATTGCGGCACGGTCAGGCGGCGTCCAGTCCGAACAACGTGTTCTTCGCGCTGCGCGAGGGGGCGGGGCACCTGATCCATGTGTTGGTCGATGGCGGTCTTCGTGAGATCCGCGTCGCGCCCGGCGTGCCACCAATGCCGGTTCAACTTTGCGACTCGCCGTCCGACTCGCCGCAGACTTGGTCACTCACTCCTGCTGAGGCGGGCACTGTCGGTTTGTTCAGCGACGGCCTGTATCTCTGTGCCGAGCTTGATGGGGCCGTCACGCTGTCTCGCCAGAATCTTGGTGCCTGGGAACGATTTTCCTTCGTGGGACAGATCCGGGCTGAGCGTCACACGCTCGAGACTAGGCCCAATTTCAGAACGCAGATTCTGGAGAAGTTGTGGTACGGGATAGACCCATTCGAGGATTCATCCGCTTTCGCAGGGCGTGAGGAACTCCAAGGTTGGCGATCCTGGCATCCGTATCTAATTTCAGCGATCGATGAAGTGCGGCCGAATATTATTGTAGAAATTGGCGTCTGGAAAGGTGGATCTACAATAACTATGGCAAATCACCTCAAGAGTTCGGGAATGAAAGGGCTTGTGATTTCAGTCGATACCTGGCTAGGTTCCTGGGATCACTGGTTGGAGAAAACATGGTTTAACAGTTTGCGGATGGAACATGGCCAATCGACGTTATACAGAACGTTTGCGGCAAATGTGATCAAAAATAACTTGCAGGATTACATTGTTCCTCTACCAGTTGATTCTGCGAACGCCGCTCAGATCCTGCTGAAAAGAGGGATTGTCCCGGGAGTGGTGCACCTGGATGCTGCGCACGATTACGATTCCGTTTCGAATGATCTGCGTATATGGTGGCCATTGATACCAACTGGCGGCATACTGATAGGTGACGACTACCAACCCGAGGGAGGTTGGCCAGACGTCCTGAAAGCGTTCAATGATTTTTTTGGAACGACCGCTATCGAGAATAGTGGCGGCAAGTGTCTGATTCGGAAGACGTGATAGACAGATCGCGTGTTCTCCGAGCACCTCAACGGCGATGGGCCATCGCCGTGTCACGTCCGTTACGCCGGCCCGTTGCTGAGGACCTGCGCCGGGGCCGCGGTCCGCCCGGCTACCCGGCCGGGAGGCGTGTGCCCGAATGCAGGGCTATCGATCGAAATCCAGGCTGGTTCGGCGGGCGCCGTGCCGGAGCAGGAAGCTCGTTACGGTTATGCTCGGCACCGGCGGTGCTCGCTTCCGGTCGGGCCGGCTCAGCCAGTCCTATGGCAAATGTCGTGTAAGATTTTTTGACACGAGGGTTCAGCCCCGCCGGCGACGAAGCAGCCCCAGGCCCAACAAGGCACTACCCAGCAAGGCGAGCGAAGCAGGCTCCGGAATGGCGCGAAGCTGCAACGCGTCGAAGATCGCATAGGAAGTGGCTGAAGTCATATCGATCGTCTCGGTTGCGCTGTTGGCGGTGAACGTTCCAATAACGTACTGGGGCACCGAAGACGCACCCGCGCCCGTCACAGCGGGGCCGGTCAGATTGACCGGACCAGAGCTGTCGCCGAGCGTGTCGCTGAAGGAGGTGGCCCAGTTGTCGTCCCAGACCGCCTCGAAAATCTGCACTAAATAGGTCTGACCGACCGTCAGGCCGCCGATAGTGATATACGGCAGCGCCACCGGCGGGCTGGCGTCGCCACCCGCCGTCAGCGTCTGATAGTTCGCGTTCCAGCCGGCAATCGGTGTGCCGTATGTGCCATAGCCCAGGTTAAGGTTATTGACTTGGATGCTGTTGCCGAAGGATGCCGTCCGACTGACAAACGAAACCTGACC
>CAYWOW010000033.1:0-25701 GCA_964459005.1 uncultured Acetobacteraceae bacterium | reverse complement strand
TACCGGGTCTGGCTGAGCGAGATCATGCTGCAACAGACCACAGTGGGGACGGTCGGACCTTACTACGAGAGGTTCCTCGCGCGCTTCCCCGATGTGGCGGCGCTGGCCGCTGCCCCCGAGGAGGCGGTGCTGCGGGCATGGGCGGGGCTCGGCTATTATGCCCGCGCGCGCAACCTGCTGGCCTGTGCCCGGGCGGTGGCGGCGCGTGGCGGGTTTCCCCGCGATGTCGAGGGGCTGCGGGCGCTGCCCGGCATCGGCGCCTACACCGCCGCGGCGGTGGCGGCGATCGCCTTCGGCGTGCCGGTGGTGCCGGTGGACGGCAACGTCGAGCGGGTGGCGACGCGCATTTTCGCCATTGCCGAGCCATTGCCGGGGGCGAAGGCGACGATCGCCGCCGCGGCGGCCCGGTTGGGGGCGGACCCGGCCGCCCGCGCCCGGCCCGCGGATTTCGCCCAGGCGTTGTTCGACCTCGGGGCCGGCGTGTGCACCCCGACGTCGCCGGCCTGTGTGCTATGTCCCTGGAGGACGGGCTGCGCCGGGCGCCGGCAGGGGATTGCCGCCGACCTGCCGCGCCGGGCGGAAAGGCCGGCGCGGCCGTTGCGCTACGGCGCGCACTTCTGGCTGACCGACGGACGCCGCGTGCTGCTGCGTCGGCGCCCGCCGCGCGGCCTGCTGGGCGGGATGACCGAGTTGCCCGGCACGCCGTGGCGGGCGGAACGCTGGAGCCCGGCGGAAGCGTTGGCGCATGCGCCGATGGTGGCCGACTGGCGGGCGGCGGGGGAAGTGCGGCACGGGTTCACCCATTTCCGGCTTCACATTGCGGTGTTCGCCGCGGTCGTCGAGCGGATCGAGGGGGAGGGGTTCCTGCACCCGGTGGATGCACTGGAGGCGGCGGCGCTGCCCACGCTGATGCGAAAGTGCGTGGCTGCGGCCGGTCTTGCGCGAGTGGCGCCAACCCCCGCGTCCCCTCGGGCGGGGCATCGCGGTCGAACGGGGTGATCGTGCCGGCACCGTCACGCACCTTGTCAAGCGGCGCCGGGATCGGCGAGATTGCCACGCAACTGCCAGCGCTGACGGAGGGACGCACATGCCGCTCAACCCCGCGCAAAAACTCGCGCTGGTGGCGATTCATGAGCGGCTCGGCGCGGCCCGCCAGGCCCTCGCCAACCTGTTGGGCGGAGTTCCGGAGGCGGCGGACCCGGCGGCGAAGATCGATATCCTGCAGAAGTGCTATGGCGAAATCAGCAATTACGACCGCCATTACAGTACGGTCCGTTCGGCGCTGACGACGCTCGTCGTCGGCGCCGGGCTGGTCGCCGCCGCCGACCCGCTGAAGGCGCTGGCCTGCCAGCAGCTAAGCGGCAACGGCCAGGACCCGGCCTTTGTTCTTCTCGTGCTGGTGCCGCTGGTGCTGGTTCCGCTGGTGCTCGAAAAACTCGCCCTGACCTGGCTGCTGTTTTTTCTCGCGGTTGTCGTCAGCCTGCATTTTCAGCGCCTCACCTACGCCTGCCGGAAGCTGGAGGAAGAGATCGAGCGGCGCATCGCCAATGCCGCCGGGCTGGCGACGCTCGGGGATGAGGAAGTCGTCGGCGTGAAAATATCCGGCTTCCGCTTTCGCGACGACCTCTCCAGAGTCGTGAAGAAGGTCCGGGTCATATATTTCGACGAGATGTCGATCCTGTTGCTGATGGCGATATTGATTTTCTTTGCGATGGTGGTCGGATACGCGCTCGGCAAATGCGACACGGCCTTCTATGATTCCCATCAGGCATGGGTGTGGGCGGCGATCGTGGGCTTCGGTGTGGCCGGCCTGGGGTTCACGGCGGTGGTCAACTGGCTGAGGAAAGTTTCCCGGCTGCTGCTGCTGGCGGTATTCATCTTTCTCGCCATCGTGGCCGTGCGCGCGTTCGGCAAATGCGACGCGATGTTCGATGATTTCCCGCAGGCATGGCTGTGGCTGGCGATCGTGATCCTCGGTGTCGTGGGCCTGGGATTCGCGATGGGGGTCAACCGGCTCCCGAAGCTGGCCGGGAAGAAACGGCGTTGACGGCGAGCGGATTGCCGGGCGAGGACGCGCCGCCGCCACGGCTGATCGCCACCATCGGGTTGCATTCCAGCGCCTCGACCTGGGTCTTCAACGTCATCCGCGAACTGATGCTCGCCGCCGTCGGCGAGCCGCGGGTTCTGGCGGTCTATGCGGACAAGATCGACGACGTGCCCGATCCCGCGGGCCGCACCCTCGTGCTCAAATCGCACCATGGCAGCGCCGGGCTCGATGCGTGGCTTCAGACGGCACGGCCGATGATTTTTCTTAGCATCCGCGACCCGCGCGACGCCGTGATTTCGATGGCGCGGCGGTTCGACGCACCGCTCGACCAAGCCGTCCACTGGATCGCCGGCGATTGCAGCCGGCTCGCTCGCCTGGCCGCGCGGGAGCATGTGCTGCTGCGCTACGAGGATCGGTTTTTTGGGGATGCGGCCATGCCGGGGCGGCTGGCGCGCATCCTCGGGCTGAATCCGGCGCCGGCGGTGACCGAGGCGATCTTCGCCCGGTACAGCACCGAAGCGGTGCGCGCGTTCAGCCAGCAATTCGCCGGTCTGCCGCCAGGGCGGGTGGTGTCGGCCGGGCGGATCGTGATGGACCCGGTGACGCAAATCCACCGCACCCATATCGGCGATGGGCGCAGCGGCAAGTGGCGCGATCTGCCCGCCCCGGCTCAAACCGAATTGACCCGCTTTTTCCGCCCGTTCCTCGTGCGCTGGGGCTATCCGGGTTGATCCGCGCACACATCGCCCGCACCATGCGCCCGACCGTCAGCAGGATAACCCGCCGATGAAAACCCGAGCCGCCGTTGCCCGCGCCGCCGGCGCCCCGCTCAGCCCCGAGACCGTCGATCTGGAGGGCCCGCGCGAGGGCGAGGTGCTGGTTGAAATAAAGGCAACCGGCATCTGCCACACCGACGAATTCACCCTGTCCGGCGCCGACCCGGAAGGCATTTTTCCGGCCATTCTCGGCCATGAGGGCGCCGGCGTCGTCGTCGACGTCGGCAAGAACGTGACCGGCCTGAAAAAAGGCGACCACGTCATCCCGCTCTACACGCCGGAATGCCGGCAGTGCGAATACTGCCTGTCCCGCAAGACCAACCTGTGCATCACGCTCCGGGCCACCCAGGGTCGCGGCGTGATGCCCGACGGCAGCAGCCGTTTTTCATCCGGCGGCGTGCCGATCTACCACTACATGGGAACGTCCACCTTTTCCAACTTCACCGTGCTGCCCGAGATCGCGCTGGCGAAGATCCGCCCGGACGCCCCGTTCGAGAAGGTCTGCTACATCGGTTGCGGCGTCACCACCGGCATCGGCGCCGTCATCAACACGGCGAAAGTCGAGGCCGGCGCCCGCGCGGTGGTGTTCGGCCTCGGCGGCATCGGGCTCAACGTCATTCAGGGCCTGCGCATGGTCGGCGCCGAGCAGATCGTCGGCGTCGACATCAACCCCGCGCGCCGGGCCATCGCGGAAAAGTTCGGCATGACCGACTTCGTCAACCCCAAGGAGGTCGAGGGCGACCTGGTGCCCCACCTCGTCAGCCTCACGAAGGGTGGCGCCGACTACACCTTCGAATGTGTCGGCAACCCCACGTTGATGCGCCAGGCCCTGGAATGCGCGCATCGGGGCTGGGGCCGTAGCGTCATCATCGGCGTCGCCGGCGCCGGGCAGGAAATCGCGACCCGGCCGTTCCAGCTTGTCACCGGCCGGGTGTGGATGGGCACGGCGTTCGGCGGCGCGCGCGGACGCACCGACGTGCCGCGCATCGTCGACTGGTACATGGACGGGCGCATCAACATCGATGACCTGATCACCCACGTGCTGCCCTTCGAGCGCATCAACGAAGGTTTCGACCTCATGCGCCGCGGTGAGAGCATCCGGTCCGTGGTGACGTTCTGATGGCAGCTGCCACGCTATCCACGCGGCGGCCTGGATGGCCCGCCGCCACCCGTTCAGGAATCACCGCTCCCCCGGAACCATGATTGGACCACCATGATCCTGATTCAAATTACCGACCTGCATGTCCGCCCGCGCGGCCTGGCCGCCATGCGGACGTGCGAGACCAACACGCTGACCGAACGCGCGCTGCGCGCCGTGCGCGATTTCCGTCCGCGCGCCGACGCGATGGTCATCACCGGCGACCTCACCAACAACGGTCTGGTGGCCGAATACGAGAACCTGGCGGAGATGCTGGCGCGGCTGATCGATATCCCGGTCTACGTCATTCCGGGCAACCACGACGACCGCGACAACTTCCGAACCGTGCTGCGCCACCTGCCCGGGGTGACCAGCGACCCCGAATTCGTGCAGTACGCCGTCGAGGACCTGCCGGTCCGCCTGGTCATGCTGGACACGCTGATTACGCGCGAATCCGACGGCGAACTGTGCCCGCGGCGGCTGCAATGGCTGGACCGGACGCTGGCCGCGCAACCGGACAAGCCGACCATCATCGCCATGCACCACCCCTCGTTTCTCTGCGGCATCGGCCACATGGACATCATCATCCTGCGCGAACCCGCCGGCTTCGAGGCGGTGGTGCGCAGGCACCCGCAGGTCCAGCGCATCATCTGCGGCCACCACCACCGGGTCATCACCACCAACGTGGCGCAGGCCATCGCCAGCACCGGCCCCGGAGTGGCGCATATCGTCGATCTCGATCTGTTCACCGACAATCCGGGCCAGTGGACGCTGGAACCGCCGGGTTTTCAGGTCCACGTCACCATCGAAGGCGGCGGGATCGTCTCGCACACGGCCCTGGTCGATCGCTTTCCCGGCCCGTACCCGTTCGTGCCCGACCTGACCTGATCACGAGCCTCCGCCGGCTGTCAGCCAGCCAGGGTGTTCAGGATCGCCTGTTTCACGTCGTCCGGCGCCGCTTCCTCGACGGCCCGGCGCAGCTTGCGCATCTGCCGGCGCGCGGCATAGAGCTGGTCGATCAGGGAGAGCACGACCGGAAGGGTCTCGTCGTCGATGCCGAGATCGTTGCGCAGCTCGCGGATCAGGCGGACCCGGGCGACGTCGATCTCCTGGAAGCGATACTGCCCGGGCGGCCCCTCGGCGCGCAGCCAGGCGTTGCCGATCCATTGCTCCACCTCGCCCGCTTGCAGCCCGGCGACACTGCCGCAGAGCACGTCGATGGTGATCATGCGTCCCCCGTCATGCCGCGCCGCGGATTGCCGGCCGGGTCGGGCGCCCGGTCCCGCAGGAAACGCTCGAGCTTGTCGTCGACCGCCCCGATCACGACCTTGAGGGTGACATAGGCGTCCCCCGCGGGCTGGCCGGCATGCGCCGGCACGCCCTTGCCGCGCAGGCGCAGTTGCGCGCCGGTGTCCGAATGCGGGGGCACGGTGACGCTGAGATTGCCCGACGGGCTCGGCACGGTGATCTTGCCGCCCAGCACCGCCTCGGCCAGCGTGACCGGGACCTCGAAGCGGATGTCGTTGCCGTCGCGGTGAAAGAACGGATGCGGGGTGACGTGGATTTCGATCAGCGCGTCGCCGGCGGCGCCGCCGTTGTGGCCGGGTTGGCCCTGGCCCTTCAGGCGCATGACCTGGCCGTCCTCGATGCCGGGCGGCACGCGAACGTCGAGGTGCTTGCCCTGCGGCAGGGTCAGCCGCCGTGTCGCGCCGTTGACCGCGTCGAGGAAATCGACGGCCAGGGTGTACTGCAGGTCGCCCCCGCGCATGCGCATGTTCGGCGGGGCGCCGCTGCCGCCCCGGCGGAACAGTTCGGCGAAGATGTCGCCGATTTCCTGCTCGTCGACGCCCGCCTCGCCGTTGGGGCGGTAGCGGGTGCCCTGCGGCCCTTCGGCATGGCCCTGCCAGGACCCCCGCTGCGGCCGCTCCTGACCGGAGGCGTCGATTTCACCGCGGTCGTAGCGCGCGCGCCGCGCCGGATCCGACAGCAACTCATTGGCGGCGGAGACTTCCTTGAAGCGCTCCTCGGCGGGCTTGTTGCCGGGGTTCAGGTCGGGATGGTGCTTCTTGGCGAGCTTGCGGTAGGCGCCACGAATCTCCTTGTCGCTCGCGCCCGGCTTCAGTCCCAGAACCTCGTAGGGATCGCGTGCAGCCATGGATCTGTCCCGGTGGATGGGCGGCGCGCGACGTTGCGAGTCCGCGACAGGACAACTGGGATCGGTGGCTCCGCGGTTCAAGCATCCGGGCCGGCGCCGCTGTCATCGGGTCGCGTCGGCGTCCTCGCGATGGGCCCAGGGATTGCGAAACCACGATCGGGGCGACGACAACGCCGACGGCTCTTCCGCTGCCGCGGCCTCGTCGCGCGGTGCCTCCGCGCCCGGCCGGATCAACGCCGCCGCCAGCAGGTTCCACGCCAACCCGTAGCCTTCCGGCGCCAGCGCCGTGCGATGCTCCTGCAGCAGGGTCAGCGCGGCCTGCTGCGCCTCCGTCTCCTCGCCATCGAGCGCGGGGGGCGTGGTGACGGTTCGCTCCGGGTCGATCGGGAGATTCAGCCGCAGCCCGCTGCGCCGCGCCACGGCCGCGGTCATGTCGCGCCGATATTGCGCCGACCACAGCAGCATGTCGGCATCCAGCACCAGGCAGTCGGTCGCGAGGGCGGCAAGGGCGCCGGCCATCCAGTGCGCCAGGAAGGCGCCGTAGCGGTCCGCCCAGGACAGATGATCCACCATCTGCCGGCACGCCTCGGCCGCGCGGGCAGGGTCGGCCTGGCGCAGCCGCGGCAAGGGGACCCGCAGCGCCCGGCAGACCCGGGCCACCACCGGCGCATCGGCGTTGCGGGCCAGCGTCAGCAGCGGCATCGTCACGCAATACGGGTTGTCGTGCACTTCCATCTGATGCCGCGCCGAGGCCCATTGCGCATCGGGGCGGCGCAGCACGACGGCATGCAGGGCGTGGGGAAAGGTCGCCTGCATCCAGGCCACGCGCCCCATCGAACGGCAGAACTTAAGGGCCGGCGTCCGCCCCGCCGTGGTGGCATGCAGCAGCACTCCGCGCAGATAGGCCGCCAGTTCCGGCTGCGACCCGGCGGCGCCGGCGAAGGCGTGCTCGGTGGCGAATGTCGTCCGGTAGCCGGGCACCCCCGGCACGTTGGGGCGGAGCATGCCGGCGAACTCGCTCCAGTACGGCGGCATCGACGGGTGGCCCGAGGGCCAGGAATCCGGCCGTGTGGCGGCGATGACCTCCGGGGTCAGCCCGGCCATCGCCTCGCTCAGCGGCTCGTAGAAGCCCATCACGCCCGGATCGGCGCGCAGCCCGGCCCAGATCCAGGTGCCGCGGCTCCGCCAGCCCGTGTGCAGGAACACCGGCGTGAGGTTGCCGGAAGGCGTTCCGTCCATCCGGGCGGGCGAGACGAAATTCATGAGCGCACCTCCGGTGGGAAAGCGATCCCCTGGAGGCAATTCACGTGCCAGCCCGAATCCCGGCGAATCCGCGCCTTTCAGGGCTGCGGCACGGCGGCGCCTGTCCGCTTATCCGACAGCCGCGTCGTCAGACCGGACATCTCCGGCCCGACCTGCCCGCGCCTCGCTGCGCTACGCGGACGCGGCCGGACGGACGCGGGCATCGACGTCGGTGACCACACCCACGCCGTGCGGAAACAGGCGGTTCAGCTCATTGCATGCGTCGATCTGGGCGTGGCTGATGTGGATCAGCCGGTCGGCGATCCAGCCGGCGAGTGCCGTCGCCGCGGCCTGCGGATCGTTCGGCGCCTGATCGGGGAACGCGACGGAAACACGGAGCGTCATCGGCACCTCGACCACGACGGTGCTGTCGTTCGCCATTGCAGTCTCTCCTTCCCGCGCCTGGCCCCCCATCACCAGCGCTCACCGACGAGCGGGCGCCCGTATGGTGCAGTGCACAATTGCGCTTTCCGGTCCCCTCCCATGCCGGACGGGGCGGTGCCGTTCAGTCCGCCGTGGCGGCGGCTGGCGGCGCAACCGCCTGCTGCCGCGCCAGAAGCTCCTGCCGGCGGCCGAGCCACAGCCCGTTAACGAGCCACAGGGCGGCGATCGGAATCGCCACCAGGGCAAGCTCGGAGTTGCCCAAACCCAAGCCGCGAAGCAGGGCGGTGGACCAGGCGCCGATCTGATCGCCGGTGCGGTAGACAATGGTGTCGATGAAGCTCTTCGCCTTGAAGCGGTCCTCGCGCGCGACGACGGTGAAGAGAAGCTCGCGGGTCGGCCGTGCGATCGCGTAATCGGCGGCGCGGCGCAGGACCTGGAACACCGCCACCGCCACGATCGTCGGCACCAGGGCGAGCGCGCCGAAACCGACGATGGTGAGCGCCGGCAGCAGACCGAGAGACAGCGCGACGCCGAACGTCAACAGGATACGTCCGGTCAGGAAGAGCTGAATGACCAGCGTGAGGACGTTGACCATCAGGTCGACGGTGGCGAAGAAGGTGATCTGCGCTCCGCGATTGCTGAAGCTGCGGCTGACGATGCCGGCCTGCTCCATGTAGAGGAATGTCGAGGTCAGCGAGAACAGCAGCAGGAAGACGCCGACATTGACGAGATAGCGCGAGCGGAAGGAGTGGACGATGCCGCCGAAAATGCCGCCGCCGATCGCCGTCTCCCTGCCGCTTCCCATGGGTTGGCGATGCAGGGTCGGCGACAGGCGCGACAGGCGTCCGACGGCGAACACCGCGACCTCGAGCAAAGTCGCCGAGCCCAGCATCAGAAAGATCGGCGACACGTAATGCGCCAGCGAGGCGGTCACGCTCGAGCCGACGATCGCGCCGACCGTCGCGCCGGCCGCGATCATGCCGAACAGCCGTTTGCCCTGCTCGGGGCTGAACAGATCGACGTTCATCTGCCAGAACACCGAGACCACGAACAGATTGAACACCGAAGCCCAAATGAAGAAGATTCGCCCGATCCAGACCGCCGCATGCGGGTCGGACCAGTGCAGGAGGGCGGCGAACAGCAGGATGTTGACGACGAAGAAATGGTAGGTGATCGGGATGAACCGACTGCGCGGCAATTTCGCGACCAGCCAGGCGAACGGCAGGTTCAGCAGCAGCATGCCGACGAGCGAGCCGGTGAACAGCCATTGCAGGTTGTCGACGCCGCCGGCGACTCCCATCTGGTCGCGGATCGGCCGGATGATGTAGTACGACGACAGGACCGAGAAAATATAAAGCCAGCACCAGCCGACAACGCGCACTTCCTCGGGCCGGACGTCGATGACCCGTCTCAGCAGCCGATAGAAGGGACCGCCGTCCGGGGTTTCCGGGGCGGTCCGGCCGTGGTCGGTCAAGGCCCGATCACTTCAGGCCCGCGGCGATCTGTCGGATCTCGTCGGGCGTATGCTGGCCCGCGAGCGGCGTTCCCGGGAGCAGGTACTTGCCCATGGCGAGCGACCCGACGAGCACCGGCTCGTAGCCGGCGTCGCGCGCCAGCGTCGAGGCCACCGCGATGGCGGCCGGGTCGTCGCCGGCTATCGGCACGCCGAAATGCCGTTCCTCGGCATTCGCGTTCTGCCGCACCATCGTGAAACCGACCGCGTTGAAGGCGCGCACCAGATGGGCGCCCGGGATCAATTCCGCCGTTGCCAGACCGGCGCCCTTCTCGCGCGCCCAGGTCCCGATCTCGCCGTCGCGCGGCACGATCGGGTTGCTCACGTCCATCACCAGCACCTTGGTCGCCAGCGCCGGCCCGAAATCCTGGCCGATCTGCTTCACCGCGGCATAGGGCACGACGAGCGCCACGACATCCGCGAACGCGATGGCTTCCGCCGGCGTGCCGGCCTGCGCCAGCGGTCCGAGGCCGGCGACCAGATCCTTCAACGCCTCGGGATGGCGCGACGAAAACATCACGGGATGGCCGGCCTTCACCCATGCCGCGCCGAGCGCGCTGCCCATGCGGCCCGAGCCGATCATGCCGATCTTGAGCGGCGCGGTGCCCGCGGTCTGCGCGAAGGCGGCAAGCGGCGAGGCCGCCAGCGCCGCCAGCGTCGTGACGCCGGCCAGGGCGCGGAAAAATCCGCGGCGATCGCCGGCGAAACTTCGATTTTGGGTCATTTTCGGCTCCTTGGAGCGCATCGTGTTGAGGCAGCGTTTTAGCGGAGCGAGGCAAAAAACTCGACCATTTTCCGTCGCTCCGCATCGTCGGGCAGTCGGCCCCGTCCGGCGCCGAGATTGTCGGCCATATGGTCGGGATTGCTCGTGCCGGCGATGACGGTGGTCACCGCCGGATTGCCGAGAAGATATTTGATGAAGAACTGACCCCAGCTCACCGCGCCGAATTCGCCGGCCCATTCCGGCACGGGCCGCTGCTGCACCGCGCGGAACAGGCGGCCGCGACCGAAAGGCAAAGCCGTCAGCACCGCCGCTCCGACCTCGCCCGCCGTCGGGATCAGCCGCTTTTCCGCCTCGCGATCCTCCAGCGAATAATCGATCTGAAGAAAGTCCGGCTTCTCGCGCCGCAACACCGCTTCGGCCGCGTCGAAAGCACCCCGGTAGGTCGTCGTGATACCGGTGTAACGGCAGCGGCCTTGCGCCTTCCAGTCGCGCAGCATCGCCAGGTCCTGGCGCGGATCGCTGACATTGTGGAGCTGCATCAGGTCGACCTTGTCGGTGCGCAGCCCATGCAATGACGCTTGCAGCTGCGCCGGACCGGTGCTGCGATCGTAGGATTCGAGCTTGGTGGCGAGAAAGATACGGTCCCTCAATCCGGCCTCGGCGACGAGGTCGCCCACCACGCCCTCCGCGCGGCCATAGGACGGCGCCGTATCGATGACCTTTCCGCCGGCAGCGGCCAGGCTTCGGATGACGGCGGCGCGGGCGCCGCGCTGTTGCGGATCGTCGCCGATGTCGAAGACAACGGCGGTGCCCAGGCCGATCACCGGCAACGCCTCGCCGGATCGCGGAATGGCGCGGGTGAGCAATGCTGAGGCGCCGGCCTGTGCTTGTGCCGGCCGTTCCCAGCCGGGCAGCCCGAACGCCGCCCCGAGCCCGGTGCAAACCGTAAACAGGCCGCGACGCGATAGCGCCATGTCAGGACTTTCCTTCATTTCTGCCTCCCGGCCGACCCCCGATCCGGCCCGATGGCCAAATATAGCCCCTCGGCGCCCGGAGCGGAAAATCCTGTCGCTGCCCGCCCGCGTGTTCGCCAAACTCCCGGTTGCCTTCGGGTTGACAATTTAACAATTTTTGTCCATTTGTTATGGCGCACCCGGATGGTGCTGGCAAAGGACAATGGCTGTCCGTAACGACCCGCAACGGCGTGAAGCGATCATCGAGGCGGCGTGGTCATGTTTCTTGCAGCATGGCTATGCCAAGACCTCGTTGGAGGACGTTGCCAAACGGGCCGGCCTGTCCCGGCCGCTGATCTATTTGCAATTCGCCAATAAACGTGAGTTATTCAGCTGCGCAATCGAAAAAATGATGGACAAGAATTTCGTGTCTGCGAAAAAAATATTGGACATTGACATCGAAAGAAAAGCAAAACTCCTGATGATTATTGATGCATGGCTGCTTGGCCCCCTCGCGCATCTCATGAGTTCTCCGCAGGGGGATGAATTGTTCGATCAGGCACTGGCAGTTTCGCCAAGCGTGCAAAGCACTCACCGTGAGCGGACCCAGCAACTGCTGGCCGCGGTGATCGACGACGCTGCCGCCGCGGACGTGTTCCGGCTCGCGCTCAAGGGCCTGATCACGGACCGTCCCTCCATCGAGACGCTGCAAGCGCGCGTCGCCGTGCTCGCCGAGCACTTCGTGATCTGAGGAAGCCATCTCCCGCCATGCTGTGCAACGCAACGGACCTGGTGCCGCCAGGACAGTTTCACCCTTACGCGGCAGACCCGCGCAAGCCCGGCCTTGCCCGCGAACAGCCAACCGGATGCCGAGGATCTCGTATGCGTAACCACTGGACCGCAAAAGCCGTTGTCGCCGCGCTGCTGGTTGCTGTCGCCGCCCCCGTTCAGGCCCAACCCGGCCCGGGCGGCCCGCCGGTGGTTGGCGTCGCCAAGGTGCAGACGCAATCGGTCACCGAAAGCAGCGACTTTGTCGGCCGCGTCCAGGCGACCGACCGCGTCGACATCGTCGCCCGCGTGACCGCCTTCATCGAGCAGCAACCGTTCACCGAGGGCGCCGAGGTGCGTCAGGGCGATCTGCTGTACCGCCTGGAACGGCCGCCGTTCGAGGCCGATCTGCAGGCCAAGCAGGCGACGGTGGCACAGGAGCAGGCCTTGCTGCGCAACGCCGTCATCACGCTCGGGCGCGCCCAGGCGCTGCTGAACACGCCGGCCGGCCAACGCTCCACGGTGGATGACGCGCAGGCCCAACAGGCCAGCCTGGCCGCGCAGGTCCTGTTGGCCCAGGCGCAGCTCAGGTCGTCGCAGATCAACCTGGACTATACCGAGATCCACGCGCCGATTTCCGGCAAGATCGGCCGCACCGCGCTGACCGTGGGCAACGTGGTCAGCCCCAACTCCGGCGCGCTGGTCACCATCGTCAGCCAGGACCCGATGTACGTGCTGTTTCCGGTCTCGGTCCGCGCGGTGCTCGATCTGCGCGACCATTATGCGGACAAGGGCGGGTTCGGTGCCATCCGCGTGAAGCTTCGTCTGCCGCAAGGCGGCATCTATGCGCAGAGCGGACAGCTCGACTACACCGACCCATCGGTGGCCACCAATACGGACACGCTGATGCTGCGTGCCCGCATCCCCAACCCGCCGGGCAAGGGGGGCTTCCGCGAACTGGTGGACGGCGAGTTCGTCTCGGTCATCGTCGAAGGCGTGAAGCCGGTTCTGGCGCTCGGCATTCCGCGCGCGTCGGTGCTTACCGACCAGCAGGGCAGCTATGTCTACGTGGTCGGGCCGGACAACAAGGTGGAGCAGCGCCGGATCCAGCTCGGCCAATCGACGCCGGCGATCGCCGTCGTCCTTGACGGGCTGAAGGAAGGCGAGACGGTCGTCGCCGACGGCATCCAGCGGGTGCGTCCGGGCATCCAGGTGAACCCGATGCCCGCGGCGGCCACCGCCCCCGCCGCTCCGGCGCGGAACTGAGCCCGTGATTTCAGCGGTTTTCGTCAATCGTCCGCGTCTGGCCATCGTCATCGCGATCGTGATGACCCTGGCCGGATTGATCGCGCTCACCCGCATTCCGGTGGCGCAGTTCCCCGATATCGTGCCCCCGCAGGTGCAGGTCAGTACGAGCTATCCCGGCGCCTCCGCCGCTGTCGTCGAAGCCACCATCGCCCAGGTCATCGAGGCGCAGGTCAACGGCGTCGACCAGATGATCTACATGAAATCCGGCAGCGCCAACGACGGCAGCTATAGCCTGACCGTCAGCTTCGCGCTCGGCACCAACCCCGACATCGACGTCGTCAACGTCAACAACCGTGTCCAGGCGGCCCTGGCCAGGCTGCCGGCGATCGTCCAGCAGCAGGGCGTGACGGTGCGCAAGCGCTCAGCCTCCATTCTGCAGTTCGTGCTGTTCCACAGCGAGGGCAACAAGCTCGATCCGCTGTTCATGAGCAACTACGTCACCATCAATGTGCTCGATGCGGTGTCGCGCGTTCCCGGCGTCGGCCAAGCCTACATGTTCGGCAACCGCGACTACTCCATGCGCATCTGGTTCGACACCGACCGGCTGACCAGCCTCGGGCTGGTGCCTTCCGACGTGCTGAGTGCGATCGCGAACCAGAATGTGCAGGCCGCGGTGGGCCGCGTCGGTGCCGAGCCCACCAGCAACGATACCGAGTTCCAGGTCAACCTGGTGACCAAGGGGCGCCTGACCACGCCGGAGGAATTCGGCAACATCACCGTGCGCGCCAACCCCGATGGATCGATCCTGCGGGTGAGCGACGTCGCGCGGGTGGAACTCGGCGCCGCGACGCAGGATACCGAGGCCCGTCTCGACGGCGATCAGGCGATCGCCATCGCCATCTATCTTTCGCCGGGCGCCAACGCGGTGGCGACGTCGGCGCGGGTGTCGCAGACACTGGCCAGCCTCGCCAAACGATTCCCGCCGGGCCTGACTGAGAACGTCGTGTATGACAGCTCGACCTTCGTGGCTGACACCATCACCGAGGTCGAACGGACCCTGGGTCAGGCGTTCGCGCTCGTCGTGCTGGTGGTCTTCCTGTTCATGGGGAATCTGCGGGCGACCATCATCCCGGCTGTCGCCGTCCCGGTGAGCCTGATCGGCACCTTCGCGATACTGCTGGCATTCGGCTACACGGCGAACACCGTGTCGTTGCTGGCGCTGGTGCTGGCCATCGGCATCGTCGTCGACGATGCGATCGTGGTGGTGGAGAATGTCGAGCGCGTGATGGGCGAGGAGCCCGATCTGAGCCCGGCGGAGGCGACCAAGAAGGCGATGCGGCAGATCACCGGGCCGGTGATCGCCATCACCCTGGTGCTGTTGTCGGTGTTCGTGCCGATCGCGTTCATTCCCGGACTGTCGGGACAGCTTTTCCGCCAGTTCGCCGTCACCATCAGCGTTGCCATGCTGCTGTCGGCGGTGAACGCGCTGACCCTGTCGCCGGCGCTGTGCGCGGTGTTCCTGCGCCATAGCGGGCCGCGGCGGGGCGTCATGGGCTGGGTGCTGCGCCGCATCGACAACGTTCGCGACGGCTACGCCGCGGTCGTGCGCCGGCTGGTGCGGGTGGCGATTCTCGGCGTCGTCATGGTCGTCGTTGCCGGGTTCGGCGCCTATAAGCTGTTCGAGCACACGCCCACCGGATTCCTGCCGCAGGAGGACCAGGGCGCCTTCTTCATCTTTGTCCAACTGCCCGACGGCGCCGCGATACCACGCACGCGCGAGACGGTGACGCAGATCCAGGCGCTGCTGAAGAGCATGCCGCAGATCCAGAACGTGATCGAAATCGTGGGTTTCTCATTGCTCGACGGCGGCGTGGAGAGCAACGCGGCGTTCATGGTGGCGAAGCTGAAACCGTTCGCCGACCGCACGACGGCGGCCGACGGCGCGCAGGCGCTGATCGGGCGAACCTTCATGGGCGCGCAGCGGATCCGTACCGCGACGATCTTTCCGGCCAACCTGCCGCCGATCATCGGCCTGTCCACGCAGGGGGGCTTCGAGTACGAGCTGGAGAACCTGGAAGGCCGCGATCCGGCCGACATGGCCAGCGTCATGGGCGGCCTGCTCGCCGCCGCCAACCAGGACAAGCGGCTGACCCAGGTCTTCTCGACCTTCACCGCCGGCAACCCCAGCGCGTATCTCGATATCGACCGCGACAAGGCGCAGGCGCTGGGCGTCAACATCAACGACGTGTTCACCGCCCTGCAGGCGACGCTCGGCAGCATCTACGTCAACGACTTCAACCTGTACGGCCGGGTCTGGGAGGTCATCATCCAGGGCGAGGCGCTCGACCGGACCGACATTCCCGCGATCTGGAAGATCTTCATCCGCAACAACAAGGGCTCGATGGTGCCGTTGCGTTCCATCGCCGACCTGCGCATCGCGCTGGGCCCACAGGTGATCAGCCGCTACAACAATTATCGCGCAATCACCATCAACGGCGGCCCGGCGCCCGGCGTTTCCTCGGGCGATGCCTTGGCCGCCATGACGCAGGTGTCGGGCGCCACGCTGCCCGGCGGCTACGATTTCGAATGGACCGGCACGGCGTATCAGGAGATCCAGGCGAGCGGGCAGACTGGCATCGTGCTGGGTCTGGCGATCATGTTCGCCTACCTGTTCCTGGTCGCGCTGTATGAGAGCTGGACCATCCCGGTGCCGGTGCTGTTGTCGGTGGTCGTCGGCGGTGTCGGTGCCTTCGTGGGTCTCCTGCTCAGTGGCCTGGCCTTCGACCTCTATGGCCAGATCGGCCTGGTCGTGCTGATCGCGCTGGCCGCCAAGAACGGCATCCTGATCGTGGAATTCGCCAAGGAGCAGCGCGAGGCCGGCCAGCCGATCCGGGAAGCGGCGACGCTCGGCGCGAAGACGCGGTTCCGGGCGGTGATGATGACCTCGATCGCCTTCGTGCTCGGCCTGCTGCCGCTGGTCACCGCGCACGGCGCGGCCATGTTGAGCCGGCGCGCGGTCGGCACGCCGGTGTTCGCCGGCATGATCGCCGCCAGCGCGGTGGGCATCTTCATTATCCCGATGCTCTACGTGACGTTCCAGTCGGGCCGCGAGAGGGTCAAGGCCCACATGCACCGTCACCGGAAGGAGTAGAGCGTGATCGCCCGAATCGGAATCGGCCGAGGGCGTGAATCACGCGATCAAACAAAGGGCTGGAGCGGGATGACTTCGTCTATCAGAAGTCATGCCGCTCTAGGCCCCCGCGTAGCCCGGGGCGGACCTGTGCGGCAAGCGGGCCGCGCGCCTTGCAACGCTGGCGCAGTCTTGCGATTCTTGCGCGCGTGAATTTCCGGAGGGCAGTGGCGATGGGCGAGTGGGTGACGGTGTGCGAGGTTGGCCCGCGCGATGGTTTGCAGATCGCCAAATCCATCATGCCGACCGCCGTCAAGGCCGACTGGATCGCCGCCATGGCGGCCGCCGGGGTGCGCGAGATCGAGGTCGGCAGCTTCGTGCCGCCGAAGCTGATCCCGCAGATGGCCGACACCGCCGAGATCGTGCGCGCCGCCCTGACGCTGCCCGGACTGACCGTGAACGCCCTGGCACCGAACCTGAGGGGCGCGCAGAACGCCTATGCCGCCGGGGCGCACCGCATCGTCGTTCCGGTGTCGGTCAGCGAGGGCCACAGCCGCGCCAACACCAACCGCGGCCCGTTCGAGCAGGTGGCCGAGGTCGGCCGCATCGTCGCCTGGCTGCGCGCGCAGGACCGGCCGGTCGCGGTGGACGCGGCCTGTGCCACCGCATTCGGCTGCTCGATCGACGGGCGCATCCCGACCGCCGCGGTGGTGAAGGTGGCCGAGGGCTTGGCGGAGACCGGCGCCGACAGCGTGGCGCTGGCCGACACGGTGGGTTACGGCCACCCCGCCCTGATCCACGAGGTGGTGCGCGCGGTGCGCGCGGCGATCGGGCCGAAGCTGGGAAAGCTGCACCTGCACGACACCATGGGGCTCGGTCTGGCCAACGCGCTGGCCGGGCTGGAGGAGGGCATCCGCGCCTTCGATGCCGCCCTCGCCGGCCTGGGGGGCTGCCCGTTCGCGCCCGGCGCGTCCGGCAACATCGTCACCGAGGATCTGGTCTTCATGTTGGAAAGCATGGGTTTTTCCACCGGCATCGCGCTGGAGAAACTGATCGCCGCACGCGACCTGCTGCACGCGGGCGTGCCGGACGAGCCGATGCACGGGCAGGTGCCGCGCGCCGGCATCCCCAAAACCTTCCGCGCGGCCTGACGGGGTCTGAGCCATGTCCAAACTGCCGCTTGCCGGCATCCGCGTCGTCGAGTTCGCCCACATGGTCATGGGGCCGACCTGTGGCCTCGTGCTGGCGGATCTCGGCGCCGATGTGATCAAGGTCGAACCCGCCCCGGACGGTGACAACACCCGCCGCCTGGCCGGCGCGGGGGCCGGGTTCGCCGTCATGTCCAATCGCAACAAGCGCAGCCTGGCGGTGAACCTGAAGGCGCCGGACGGCATGGCGCTGGTGCGCCGGCTGCTCGCGAGCGCCGACGTGCTGATCGAGAATTTCCGCCCCGGCGCGATGGACAAGCTCGGCCTGGGCTGGGATGCGCTGCACGCGCTCAACCCCCGCCTGATCTATTGCTCCTGCAAGGGGTTCCTGCCCGGTCCCTACGAGCACCGGGTGGCGCTGGACGAGGTGGTGCAGATGATGGGCGGGCTGGCCTACATGACCGGCGACCGGGGCCGGCCGTTGCGGGCGGGCAGTTCCGTCAACGACATCATGGGCGGCATGTTCGGCGCCATCGGCATCCTCGCGGCCCTGAACGAGCGCCATGCGACCGGGCTGGGCCGGCTGGTGCAGTCCGCCCTGTTCGAGAACAACGTCCTGCTGGTGGCCCAGCACATGGCGCAGTTCGCCGTCACCGGCGAGGAGGCGGCGCCGATGACCGACCGCAAGCCGGCGTGGCCGATCTACGACATTTTTGACACCTCCGACGGCCAGGTGTTCGTCGGCGCCGTGACCGACACGCAGTGGCACGTGTTCTGCGACGCGTTCGCCCTCGATGATTTGGCGTCGGACCCGGGGCTGGCCACCCGGCAGCAACGGGTGGCGCAGCGGCCACGCACGCTGCCGCGGGTGGCAGCGGTGTTGCGCGGCTACACGCGAGCCGGGCTGATGGAGAAATGCGAAGCGCTGGGCCTGCCCTACGCGCCGATCGTCCGCCCGGTGGAACTGTTCGACGACCCGCACCTGAACGCCTCCGGCGGGTTGCTGCCGGTGACGCTGGCGGACGGGCGGAAGACGAAACTGCCGGCGCTGCCGCTGGCGCTCGACGGGACGCGGCTGGGGGTGCGGCGCGATCTGGCGACGGTGGGACAGCACGACACCGAGATCGCGGGGGAACTGGGCTACAGCGAGGCCGAGGTGGCGGCGCTGCGGGCGGCCGGGGTGCTGGTGTAATTCACCGCGCCGCGGCGGCAACCTCCTGGGCGTGGCCGTCGACTTTCACCTTGCGCCAGACGCGGGCGATCTTCCCCGCCGCGTCGACCAGGAAGGTCGAGCGTTCGATGCCCATGTATTTGCGGCCGTACATGGATTTTTCCACCCACACCCCGTAGGCCTCGGCGGTCGCCTTGGTTGCGTCGGAGGCGAGCGGAAAGGTGAGGTTGTATTTGGCGGCGAACTTCTCGATCGGCGGCATCGGGTCGGGGGATACGCCGACCACTTGCAGGCCGAGCCGGCCCAGTTGCGGCAGCGCCTCCTGGAAGGCGCAGGCCTCCTTGGTGCAGCCCGAGGTGTCGGCCTTCGGGTAGAAATACAGGATGTACGGTTTGCCCTTCAGCGCCGCGTTGCTGACCGTACGGCCACCGCTCGCCGGCAGCGAGAATGCAGGCGCCGTGTCGCCCGGTTGAACGTTCATGACCCGATCTCTCCCACATGCCGAACGAAAGCGGCGCGAACGTCGTGCGCCAGCGCATCCAAGGTGGCACGCAGCGCGGTCAAGTCAACCGGCGCCGGCATGCCCCCGGGCTCTTCGACCCGGAGGCCGGCGGCCGCGACGGCGCGCAGCAGGGCCGCCCCGGCTGCCTCGGATAGCTTCTCGGCCGGCGCGTGGCCATAGGTGATGCGCAGCAATCCCTGCACGGTGCGCCAGATCAGGTCGGCGCGGATCAGCAGGGCCGCGTCGTCGTCGGCCAGCAGGTTGGCGTCGCGCAGCCCGATCAGGGCGCGGCGGATGGTCGGGTGGACGATTTCGGGCATCGCCGCGGCGTGCACGAGTTGCAGGGTTTGGGCGATGAACTCCACCTCGATCTGCCCGCCCGGCCGCAGCTTGACGTCCCACGGGCCGCCCGGCGGCAGGTCGCGCAGCAGGCGGGCGCGCATGGCGGCGGCGTCGGCGCGGATGCGCGAGGGCAGGCCGGCATTGGCGATGGCGGTGCGGATGGCGCTCTCGACGCGGGCGCGCAGCTTCGGCGGCCCGGCCACCACGCGGGCGCGGGTGAGCGCCATGCGTTCCCAGGTCCACGCGCCATTGGGCTCGGCATGATAGCGCTCGAAAGCGGCCAGCGAGACCGCCACCGGCCCTTTGTTGCCGGATGGGCGCAGCCGCATGTCGACGGCGAACAGCGGACCCACCGCATCGGGCGCGGTCAGCGCGGCGACATAGGCGTGCACCGCGCGGATGAACCACTGGCTGGCCGGCAGGCGGCGTGGGCCGCTGCTCTGGGTGACGCCGGGGGGGTGGTCGTAGACGATCATCAGGTCGAGGTCGGAGCCGGCCATCATTTCGCGCGAGCCGGCCTTGCCGAGCAGCACCACCGCCATGGCGCCGCCGCGCACCCGGCCGAAGCGCCCGGCGAAGTCGTCGAGCACGCGCGCCAGCAAGGCGGCCAGCGCGGCATCGGCGATTTTCGCCCGCGCCTCGCCGGCGGTGTTGGCGTCGATGTGCCCCTCCATGGTGGCGACCGAGATGGAAAAATCCTCGGCGCGGACGGTGGAGCGGATGATGTCGATGGCTTCCTCCAGGTCGCGCGCGTCGGCGAGCCGGGTGCGCAGCGTGCGGGCGAGGTCGTCCGCTTCGGTCGGCCGCAGCATCCCCTCCAGCGCTTGCGGCGTGCACGCCAGATAGTCGGCGAGCGAGGGCGCGGCGCCGAGCACGCCGGCGACGCAGTCGAGCAGGGCCGGGTTGCGCTGGAACAGGGAGAGCAGTTGCACCCCGGTCGGCAGCCGGCCGAGGAAGGCGTCGAAGCGGGCGAAGGTGGCGTCGGGCTGGGCCTGGCGGGCGAGCGCGGCCAGCAGACCGGGCAGCACGGCGTGCAAGACGTCGCGGGCCTGTTGCGAGCGCAGCGCGCGCACCCGGCCGGCCGACCAGCCGCGCACCGCCTCGACGACGTGGCCGGTATCGGCGTAGCCCATGGCGGTGAGCGCCGCCGCCGTGGCCGGGGACGCATCGCCGGTGCCGCTGAAGTCCAGCGGCGGCGGCGTGCCGTCTTCGTAGGGGTCGGGGACGCCTTCGAACACCTCCAGGTAGCGGGACTGCACCCGCGTCATGTGGCGCAGCAGCACGGTGGCGAAGCCGGCGGCGCCGGGGTGGCCCATGAACCGGGCGAAGCCTTCGATCTGGGAGCGCTTCTCGGGCAGCAGGTGGGTCTGCCGGTCGGCCACCATCTGCAGCCGGTGCTCGACGCGGCGCAGGAAGCGGTAGGCGGCGCCGAGTTCGCCCCAGGTGCGGCGCGGCAGGTGGCCGGCGCGGGCGAGCAGCGCCAGCGCGTCCAGGGTGCGCGGGGCGCGCAGCGCCGGGTCGCGGCCGCCCCAGACCAGTTGCAGGGTCTGAGCCATGAACTCGATCTCGCGGATGCCGCCCTGGCCGAGCTTGACGTTGTGGCCGGCGATGCGGGCAACCCCGTCCCCGCCGCCGCCCAGTGCGGTGCCCTTGTGGGCGTCGATGCGCCGCTTGATGGCGTGAATGTCGGCCAGCGCGGCGAAGTCGAGGTGGCGGCGCCAGACAAAGGGACGGATGGCGTCGAGGAAACCGGCGCCGAGGGCGAGATCGCCGGCCACCGGGCGCGCCTTCAGCATGGCCGCGCGTTCCCAGTTCTCCCCCATGCTCTCATAGTAGGTGATGGCTCCATGCACGGCGATGCACGGCGGCGTGGCCGCCGGGTCGGGGCGCAACCGCAGGTCGGTGCGGAACACGTAGCCGTCCGCGTCGTGCGCCTCCATCAGGGACACGAGATCACGCGCCATGCGAGTGTAGAAGGCGCCGGCGGCGTCGCCGTGGTAGACTCCCGAGTCCGGGTCGTGCAGCAGGATGAGGTCGATATCGCTGGAATAGTTCAGCTCGCGCGCGCCGAGCTTGCCCATGCCAAGGACGGCGAAGCCGCATGCCCGTTCCGGTTCGCAGGCGTGGGGCAGGCGCAGTTCGCCGCTGTCGTGGGCGGCGCGCAGCAGATGCGCGACCGCGGCGTGCAGGGCCGCCTCGGCGAGGTCGGACAGCGTTTCGGTGACGCGGATGAGGTCCCAGGTGCCGCCGATATCGGCGATGGCGGTGACCAGGGCGATGACGCGCTTGGCGGCGCGCAGCGTGCTCGCCAGCCTAGCGCGCGGCGCCGTCGCGGGGCAGGCGGCGATCGCCGCCATGGCCCGCTGCACCGGCGCCGCGGGCCCGGACTGCGCATACAGGCGCAGCGCCGCCGCCTCGCGCACGGCGAGGTCGGCCAGGTAGGGGCTGTTGCCACCCAGGGAGCGCAGCATGGCGCCGGCGGCCGGGTCGCGGACGAGCCGCGCCTCGGCGCGTCCGAGCGCGGCGAAACGTTCCACCAGCCGCTCGCCGGCGGCGGCATCGGCGGCAACCGGCCAGTCCGTCGGCAGGCGGAATCGGGGCGTGGGAGGCGGCACGGTCATGCGGCCGCAGGCTGGTCGTGAGCGGCCGGCTTGGTCAAGTCGTGCGTCGCCTGCTCGGTCATGCCGTGACGCATGGCGGCCGCACGGTCCATCGGCTGCTGCATGTGACGATCGCGGTGGCGCTCGCCGTGGTGGTGGCCGGCGGCGCGTTGGCCTGGCGGCTGGCGCAGGGGCCGCTCGAGATCGGCTGGCTGACGCGCCGGCTGGAGGCGGCGGTGAACGCGGGCGGCACGCCGCCGGTGCTGGTGATCGGCAGTGCGGCGCTGGCCTGGGAGGGGTTCACGCGGGGCGCCGATCGCCCGCTGGACATCCGCCTGACCGGGCTGGCGCTGCGCGACGGTAGTGGGGCCAATATCGCCGAGGTGCCACGGGCCGAAGTGTCGCTGTCGATCGGCTGGCTGATGCTGGGGCGCGTCGTGCCGCGGGCATTGGAGCTGGACGGCGCCAGGCTGCGCGGGCAACGCGGCGAGGACGGACGGATCAGCATCGATCTGGGCCGGCTGGCCGAGGACGCGGCGACGCCGGCGCCCGCCGAGACCGGGGTGTTGGCGGCGCTGCTGGGCGAGATGGCGCGACCGGCCGCAACCGACAGCAGCGCGCGGCGATCGCCCTGGGGCCAGCTGGGCCGGTTGCGTATTCGCGACGCCGCCCTGACCATGGATGACCGCCAGCTCGGCGCGACCTGGCGCGCCAGTCAGGTCGGGCTCGACGTTGTCCGCCGCTCCCAGGGGGGGGCCGAGGCGGAGGCCGAACTGACACTGGCGCTGGGCGACCAGAGCGTGCACGTCACCGCCCGCGCGAGCCTGCCGGCCGGCGGGGACAGCGCCGCCGTGCAGGCGCATTTGACGCCGATCACGCCGGCGCGCCTGGCGGTGCTGGCGCCGGGACTGGCAGCCCTGAAGGCAGTGGACGCGCCGGTCGCGCTGTCGGCCACCGCCGCCGTTGGCGCGGATCTGGTTCCGGCGCAAATGAAGCTTCAGGCGCGCGTCGGCCCCGGGCGCCTGCTGCTGGGAACAGGCAGCGTGCCGCTGGTGGGGGCGCTGGCCGAGGTGGAAGGGTCGTTCACCGCCGCGACGCTGACGGTGCAGCGGTTGGAACTGGTGCCCCGGCCGGACGGTCCGCGGACCGTGCTGCGCGGCAGCGTGCGGGCGACGCGCGCCGCCGGGCAGCTGGCCGCCACCATCACGGGCGAACTGGACCAGGTCGCCTTCGCCGATCTTCCGGCGCTGTGGCCGACCGGGCTGGGCGATTCCGGCCTGCGCCCCTGGATCACCGGAAACATCACCGACGGCATCGCCCGTAACGGCCATGTGGAATTGAGCCTGACGGCGCCCGAGGATCTGTCGGATGCGACGATCACCAACGTGTCGGGTGGCCTCGACGGGCAGGACCTGACCGTGCACTGGCTCCGCCCGGTGCCGCCGCTGGAGCACGGCAACTGCCGGCTGACCTTCGATTCGCCCGACGCACTGGAGATCGCGGTGACCAGCGCACGGCAGGCCGGCGGGACGCAGGGCGGCGTCGCCGTGCAGTCCGGGCATTTGCTCATCACCGGACTGATGGTGCACGACCAGTACATGACCATCGACGCCGACCTCGCCGGTCCGGCGGCCGATCTGCTGACGGTGCTGAAACATCCCCGGCTGCGGCTGCTCGATCGCCACCCGCTGAACATCCGCGACGCAACCGGCAACGTGGCGGGCAAGCTGACCATCACCCGGCTGTTTCTGGACCACAGATTGACGGTGGACGACCTGCATATCCAGGCCGCCGGGAAGCTGACCAGCCTGCATCTCGGCGCGATCGCGGCTGGCCGCGACCTCGATGACGGCACGCTTGACTTCCAGGCCAACAATGACGGGCTGAAGGTGACCGGCACGGCGCTGCTGGCCGGCATGGCCGCGCAAGTGCAGGCCGAACTCGATTTCCGCGATGGCCGCGCGACGCAGGTGATCCAGAAGGTGAGCGTGACCGGCACCGCCACCGGTGCCCAATTGGCGGCCGCCGGTCTGGACACCGCCGGCCTGCTCGACGGACCCGCGGCGCTGCGGGTCACGCAGCAGACACGCCGCGACGGCAGCGGCGAGGTCCTGGTGCGGGGCGACCTCGGCCGGGCCACGCTGGTGCTGCCGTGGCTGAGCTTCCGCAAGCCGGTGGGCCAACCGGCAAGCGGGGAGATGCACGTCGTGCTGGACCACGACCGGATCGCCGCCATCGACGGGCTGCGCGTCGACGGCGAGGGGATTGCCGTGGCGGGGCGCCTCGCTTTCGCCGACGGCGGCGCGCAGAGCGCCCATTTCGACCGGTTCCGGGTCGGCGATACGACCGATGCCAGCGGCGATCTGCGCTTCCCCGACCGGCCCGGCGCCCCCTGGGTGGCCACGCTGAGCGGCCACAGCATCGACGTTTCGGCTGAATTCAGCCATGACGACAACACCGCGAGGCCGATCTCGGACGAGCAGGAGCAGGCCGGCCCGCCCTGGCGTGTCGAGGCGCACTTCGACCGGATCGTGCTGGGCGGCGCCAACCGGGTGCTGACCGCGGTTGCCGGCACCGCCGAGGGCGACGGACACGCGATCCGGCAGGGCCGGCTGACCGGGCAGACCGGCGCGGCGAAGCCGTCGCCCGGCACCGCCTTCCACATCGAGATCGTCCCCGGCAACTCGGCGCGCACGCTGACCGCCAGTGCTGAGGATGCCGGCGGGTTGCTGAACGCGTTCCACCTGGTGGACGACATGCGTGGTGGGCGGTTGACGGTTCATGGTTCCTACGACGACCGTGCGCCTGGCCACCCGCTGCAAGGCACCGCCGAGATCGCCGACTTCCGCATGCGCAACACCCCGGCACTGGCCAAACTGCTGCAAGCCATGACCCTGTATGGGCTGGTCGAGGTGTTGCAAGGCCCGGGGCTCGGGTTCAACCGTCTGATCGCCCCGTTCCGGCTGTCGCACGACGTGCTCGAACTGGCCGATGCACGGGCCTTCAGCGCCTCGCTGGGTATGACGGCGAAGGGGCAGGTCGACCTCGCCCGCAACACCGTCGCGGTCGAGGGCACCATCGTGCCGGCCTACTTCTTCAACACGCTGCTGGGCAATATTCCGCTGATCGGCCGGCTGTTCAGTCCGGAGCGGGGCGGCGGCCTGTTCGCCGCCACCTACTCCATGCGCGGCGCGCTCCGCGACCCGGCCGTGACGGTGAACCCGCTGGCGGCGCTGACACCGGGCTTCCTGCGCGGGGTGTTCGGGATTTTCGACACCCCGACCGGCGGCGGTGTCGCTGTGCCGGGCGGCGGTAGCCAGAACTGATGCTTGCCGGCGCAGCGCGGTCCTGGGAAAAGCGAGCCGCAACGAATGGAGGGGCTGCTCCATGCAGGACGTACGGGCCATTCTGTTCGACACCTTCGGCACCGTGGTGGACTGGCGCGGCAGCCTGATCGACGAAATGACCGCGTTCGGCGCGACCCGCGGTATCGCGGCGGACTGGGAAGGGCTGGTGGATGCCTGGCGAGCCGCCTATGCGCCGTCGATGGACCGGGTGCGCCGGGGTGACCTGCCCTGGACCATCCTGGACGACCTGCATCGTGCCAGCTTGGAACGCTTGGTGGTGGAATTCGGCATCGCCGGGCTGACCGCGACGGACCTGGACAGCTTGAACCGCGGCTGGCACCGGCTGCGTCCGTGGCCCGATGCGGTGCCCGGGCTGACCCGGCTGAAGCGGCGCGCCATCATCGCGCCGCTGTCCAACGGCAACGTGGCGCTGCTGGTGAACATGGCGAAGCA